>NZ_JAAZTY010000001.1 GCF_018854775.1 Acidithiobacillus ferriphilus
TGGGCCGTCAACACCGCCCCAGCCGGGCCGGTAATATCCACAGGGAACGACCAAAATAGCGGTACAAGGTGCGCAAGTCACGGGCTGGTTGTTGCCCTGCCGGATTGGCGCTGGTGGAGACTATGGCGCCGCCAAAGGCGTGGGACAAGGCGACGATGGCCGGGTGGGTACTGATCCGCACTGCGATGCTCTCATGGCGTCCGCGTATCCAGAAAGGGACTTTCGGTGTGGCGGGAAGTACCAGTGTCGTTCCAGGCCAGAGCTGTGCCGGCAGTGCCGGGTCTATTCCTTGCGCAGACCAGTACCGCCGGGTTTCTGCCACCCGGCCTGCTACCAGAAGAACGCCTTTATGTTGTGGACGCCTTTTGAGGACCAGAACCCGGCGTAGCGCGCGGCGTTGGCGCGGGTCGCAGCCCAGTCCCCAGACTCCTTCCGTAGGATAGGCGATGACTCCACCGCGCCGTAAATGCGCTATCCCCCGGCGAATATCCTGTCGACGCGGATGACGAGGTAGCATCAGTCGAAAACGCGATCAGGCGCGCCGCAGGCCACGGTAGCCGATGTCCTGCCGATACTGCAAGCCTGGCCAGCGGATATCGGCGACGGCGGCATAAGCCCGCTGCTGTGCGATCGACAAGCTTTCTCCCAGTGCCGTGACGCCGAGCACCCGGCCACCAGCCGTGATGACGGTGTCGTGCTCTGTCGTAGTCCCGGCATGGAAGATTTTGACAGTATCCCCCTGCGTCTTATTGAGACCGAGAATGGGGTCACCTAGCCGCGGATGATCAGGATAACCCGCAGTGGCCAGTACGATGCAGAGGGCAGCGCGACTGTCCCAGTCGAGTGTCTTCGGCAGTGGATCGTCGCGGGCCGCGGTCAGCAAAAGCGTATAGAGATCGGAACGCAAACGCATCATCAGCGCTTGTGTCTCGGGATCGCCTAGCCGACAGTTGAACTCCAGCACCTTGGGCCCGGCGGGACCGATCATCAGGCCGGCATAGAGGAAGCCGCAGTAGGGCGTACGGTCCGTCATTAACCCTTCTGCCGCGGGGCGCATCACTTCGCGTAACACCCGCTCACTCATGGCAGTATCCAAGATGGGGGTTGGGGAGTAGGCACCCATACCACCGGTATTGGGGCCCCGATCGCCGTCGCGCAGGCGTTTGTGATCCTGTGACCCCGCCAGCGGTAGGACTTGACCATCCGCCACAATGGCGATGAAGCTGGCTTCCTCACCTTCCAGAAACTCCTCGATGACGATGGGGCCCCATTGCAGGAACGCGCGTGCCGCAGCTTCCGCTTCTGCGCGCGCCAAGGCCACGACGACCCCCTTACCAGCCGCCAGGCCATCGGCTTTGACCACCACCGGCAACGGATGGTCACGCAGGTAGCCGAGGGCCGCGCCGGCATCGGTAAAACGTCCGTATCGGGCGGTAGGAAGACCGTGCCGCTCCATGAATGCTTTGGCGTGGGCTTTGCTGCCCTCCAACATTGCTCCGGCGGCATTGGGACCGAAGACCGGAATGCCGGCCCGGCGCAGGGCGTCACCCACGCCCGCTACCAATGGAGCCTCGGGACCGATGACGACCAGCGCGATGCCCAACGCATGGGCGGCGGCGACCACCTGATCGACATCCGTCGGCTTCAGGGCCAGATTATGGACTTTGGCCTCCGCCGCCGTACCGGGATTGCCGGGCACGCAGTAGACCTTCGCCACTACCGCTGACTGGGCCAGTTTCCAGGCGATGGCATGTTCGCGTCCGCCACCGCCGAGGACCATGACTTTTGCATCCATCATCTGCGTCCCCTCCTCAACCATGCCGGAAATGGCGCACGCCGGTAAAGACCATGGCGATGCCGTGTTCATTGGCGCTGGCGATGACTTCTTCATCACGGATGGAGCCGCCGGGTTGGATAATCACCTTTACGCCCGCCGCCGCCGCCGCATCGACCCCATCGCGGAAAGGGAAAAAGGCGTCAGAAGCCAGCGCCGCGCCGCGCAGATCGAAGCCTAGTTCCAAGGCCTTGGCCGCGCCGCACCTGGCTGCGTCTACTCGGCTCATCTGCCCCGCACCGATGCCGATGGTTTGGCCTTCGCGGCCATAGACAATGGCGTTGGAGCGCACGTATTTGCCGACCCGCCAGACAAAGGCCAAGTCACGGGCCTCCTGTGTCGTCGGCGCGCGTTCCGAGACCACTTTCCAGTCCGCTTCCGCTTCGATGCTCTGGTCAAAGTCCTGTACCAGCAGGCCGCCGCGCACGCGTTTGTAATCCCAGCCTGCCCGCCGCCAGGCGCGACCATCGTCGAAGGCGAGTACGCGCAGGTTTTTCTTTTTGGCCAGAATGGGCCGGGCGTCGGGCGAAATAGTGGGCGCCAGCACCATCTCGACAAATTGGCCGCTCACGAGTTCAGCGGTTTGGGCATCCAGCGGCCGGTTACAGGCGATGATGCCACCAAAGGCGGATACCGGATCGCCGGCCCACGCGCGCTGATAGGCACTGAGCAGATCCAGTCCCACGGCTACGCCGCAGGGATTACCGTGCTTCACCACGCAACAGGCGGGTTCGGCAAATTCCATCACCAGCGCGACGGCGGCATCACCGTCCCCGATGTTATTGTAAGACAACTCCTTGCCTTGCAATTGACGGGCGTTCGCCAGTCCGCCGCCGCTGCCGTCGCGGTAGAAGGACGCGGTCTGATGGGGGTTTTCACCGTAGCGCAGGTCCTGGACCTTTTCAAATTGCAAGGACAGGGTCTGCGGGAAGATTGTCTGGCTGCCATCGGGATTGAATCTGGAAAGATAGTTGGCGATAGCGCCGTCATATTGCGTGGTGTGGGCGAAGACCTTGGTAGCCAGACGGAAGCGGGTGTTGGCACCGATGCCGCCGTAACTCTGTTCCATCTCCTGCAGTACGGCGGGATAGTCATCGGGGTCGACGAGGACGGTGACGTTCTCCCAGTTCTTTGCCGCCGCACGGAGCATGGTCGGGCCACCGATGTCGATGTTTTCGATGGCTTCTTCCAGCGTGCAATCGGTACTGGCGACAGTCTCGGCAAAGGGATAAAGATTGACGCAGAGGAGATCGATGGCGGGAATGCCATGTTCGGCCATTTGCCGGACGTGACTACTGTTGCCGCGCTTCGCCAGCAGCCCGCCGTGGATTTTAGGGTGCAGGGTTTTGAGGCGGCCCTCCAGCAGTTCCGGGAAGCCGGTGTAGTCGCTCACTTCTTGCACCGCGACACCATCGGCCATCAAGACCTTGGCGGTGCCGCCGGTAGAGAGTATTTCCACGCCGAAATCCTGCAGCCGCCGGGCAAATTCCACGATGCCCCGTTTGTCGGAAACGCTGATGAGCGCCCTCGTTATCTCACCCATAAATTCCACGACCTCTGAAAAAGTGGCAGTTCAAAATAAAAAAGGCACGATCAGGAGACCTGTCGTACCCAAACCTCCTGATGGAGGGAGCGTTCTGATTCGCGCTGCGCTGATTCAGCTCAACTGAATGAGCCGCATTGTAAAAGAGGTATCGCCGCTATGCAAGCACGGCCAAGCCCCGGCACTCAGCCCGACAGGCCCAATCTCATCCATCAGGATTCCCGTCTGGGTGAAAAAACCACCCAGACGGGTTGCTGTGCGGGGTCGCTTTTTGATAGTGTGCTTAAAGAACAATAGTATGAAATAATGCTGTTATATTTATAGCGTTTTAATTCTGTTGCCCTGCTTAATGGCAGGGCCGGTATCACCTGCATAGGAGCCCATAATGCCACAGTTGCTGTATGACGACGGAACGCATAAATGCATTGCCTTCACCGATCTGGTGGAGGGCGAGGGGATTCAGGCCAATCAATTCCTTATTGTCAATAATGGGGAAGGGATGCTGCTCGATCCCGGCGGTAACCTCACATACAAGAACTTGCTGGCAGAGATGGCGAGCTATTTCCTGCCGGCGCATCTCGATTATGTATTTGCCTCTCACGAGGACCCGGATATTGTTGCCTCTGCCAACGGTTGGCTGCTGATCACCGATGCGAAGATCCTCATCGCCAATGAATGGACCCGTTTCCTGCCGCATTTTTGCTCGAAGGGGATGACCGCAGGGCGGGTCATCGGCATTCCGCCGCAGGGCATGAGAGTCAATCTGGCGGGGCAGGCACTCTTTGTCGTGCCCGCGCATTACATGCATTCGGTGGGCAATTTCCAGGTTTACGATCCGGTGAGCAAGATTCTGTTCTCCGGAGATCTGGGTGCCAACCTGGTCAGTGGGCATGATGCCTCCAAGGTGATCGAAGGTACAGAGGCCTTCCAGGCGCATCGCGCTGGGTCTGGCATGGATGGCTTCCACCGTCGTTATATGGGAGGCCAGAAAGTCTGCAGACTCTGGACCAATATGGTACGGGGTATGGATATCGAGTGGATTGTGCCGCAGCACGGCGCATCCTTTAAAGGACGGGAGACGGTCACGGCTTTCCTCGACTGGTTCGAGGGGCTGGAATCGGGACCTGATCTGTTGACCCAGAAGGACTTTCAGTTTCCTATTCCCGAGAATCTCTGAAGGAGGTGCATCTTGAATCAGGACATGTTTGACGATCTCAATGCGCAGCTAGACGCCATGTCGCCAGAAATACAAGGTGCCGCGCTGATCTCCAGCGAAGGGGCGGTGATTTTTCAGAAGGGAGAAACGATAGCGGACCAGAGTCTTATTGGTATCGCCGGGGCTGCCGTTATGCGTCTTGCGGAGCATATCAGTTCTGGTCTTGCCGATTGCCCGGCACAAGAGATCAGCATTCGCTGTGGCAGGCATACGGCACTCTTTGTGCCGGTGGGAGCGGAGGCGATCCTGATGCTGGTACTCTCAGCGGATACGGATACACGTCCTTTGACGAAGGCTATCCCCGGTATGGTTTCTGCGTTGGGCCAATAGAATAGAAAGAATAGAAGATGTTGTGTCATAAAGCATTGCGTTATGACGGCATCCGATCGCTCATCACTGCCGATCACTTTGGTTTTTATCTTGTCGTGAGGGAGCCCGTTGCCACCTGCGCGGTGACATATCGCTCATGCAACGCGAGGTTGAGTTTCACGACATTGACCACCGGTTCGCCGATGAAGCCCAGCAATGGTTGCGTCGTGTTTTGCTGGACCAGATGGCGCAAGGTCACGGTGTTGATACCGCCAGCCTGCGCAATGCGCGAGATTTGGTAGAGCGCCGCAGCAACGCTGATATCCGGGTCCAGACCACTCGCGGAAGACGTCACGAGATCCACCGGAACCGGGCCTTTCTCGGCAGGGTCCGCGGCTTGAAGGGCCTTGATCCGCGCCGCCACATGCTGTGCCAGAACCGGATTGTTCGGGCCCAGATTGGAGGCACTGGACCCCGCCCCGTTGTAAGGCATCGGTGAAGTTGCCGAAGGACGGCTCCAGAAGTACCGCGCTTTACGGAAATACTGGCCGATGAGGCTAGAACCCACGACCCGTCCATGCTGGCGAATGAGTGAACCATTGGCCTGGTGGGGAAACACCACCTGGCCGATACCCGTCATCGCCAGGGGATAGATCAGACCGGTCATCACGGCCAGAACCAGGAACAGCAACAGCGCGGTTTTGATGTCTTTGATCATGGTGTCATTCTCCTACAGTACAACCAGCAGCATGTCGATCAGCTTGATAAAGATAAATGGCGCAATAATGCCGCCCAATCCATAGATCCACACGTTGCGGCGAAGAATGTGCTGCGCCGAGTCCGCGCGGAACTTGATGCCCTTGAGGGCCAGCGGAATCAAAAAGGGGATGATGAGGGCGTTAAAAATGACCGCCGCCATGATGGCATGGGCAGGCGAACTCAAGCCCATGATGTTCAGCGCGCCTAATTGGGGATAAGTCGATACAAACGCCGCCGGGATGATGGCGAAGTATTTGGCCACATCGTTCGCCACGCTAAAGGTGGTGAGGGCGCCGCGGGTCATCAGCAGTTGTTTGCCGATTTGGACGATCTCCAGCAGTTTGGTGGGGTTGGAGTCCAGGTCGACCATGTTGGAGGCTTCGCGCGCCGCCTGAGTACCACTGGCCATGCAGAGACCGACATCGGCCTGGGCCAGGGCCGGCGAGTCATTGGTGCCGTCCCCGGTCATCGCGACCATGTAGCCCTCATTCTGATACTCGCGGATGCGCGCGAGCTTGGTTTCCGGTTTGGCCTCCGCGAGATAGTCATCGACCCCGGCCTCGGCGGCAATGGCGGCGGCGGTCAACGGATTGTCGCCGGTCACCATGATCGTGCGGATACCCATCTCTCGCAATTCGGCAAAGCGCGATTTGATGTCGGCTTTGACAATGTCCCGCAACTCGATGGCCCCCAACACCTCGGCGCCGGAACATACGGCCAGTGGTGTCGCACCGCCACTGGCGATTTTCTGCACCTCGGCATCCAGTTCCGCTGGCCAGGTTCCTCCCAGCGACCGAACCCATAGCTTCATGGCGTCGGGAGCTCCCTTACGCAAACGCTGCCCATCCCAGTCCACTCCACTCATGCGCGTCTCGGCGCTAAAGGCGATCAGCTTGGCATCGGGCGGCAATATCTCCCGGCTTTGCGGGTAATGTTTTTCAGCAAGGGTCACGATACTTTTGCCCTCCGGCGTCTCATCGGCCAAAGAGGCACGGCGGGCCGCCTGCGCAAGGGTTTCCTGAGTGACCGCAAAAACGGGGTAAAACGCCGCTGCGGATCGGTTGCCGTAGGTAATGGTGCCGGTTTTATCGAGGAGCAGCACATCCACGTCCCCCGCCGC
>NZ_JAAZTY010000010.1 GCF_018854775.1 Acidithiobacillus ferriphilus
GATCGCAGAGCGTGGCGATAGGCGTGGGATACATGCCCAACGGCGGCGAGGAGCTGGCAATCTCCTACCGCGCCCGCCTCTCGCGGCAGATCAACGCCGTCGGCACGTTCTCGGGCAACCCGGAAGGGGGAGAGATCCAGGGCGGCGCCAGCGTGTCTTGGAATTGGTGAACGGCATGAAGGCGTGGCGATTCGTCGTGTTGTCATGGGTGTTGATCGCATGTTTCGGCTCGACGGATGCGCCTTAGTGATTCTCCCCGCTCAGATCGCCCTGTGCGCTTCCGCCCCCGCCGGGGCGGGGTGCCAGGGCATGGCCGACTTGTCGGCGGCGGAAGCCGGCGGGAGGGGCGGGCAATGAGCGCGAAGGTTTTTCTGAAGGACGCTATGGCGCTCTGGTTGAGCATTCACAGCCGGTTTCTGTCCTGGGCGAAGAGGCGGCACGGACACCGCAGGATGCGGGCCAGATGGACGACTGTGCGGATTTTATCAATTAAAGGCGCGGATGATCGGGAGACGGTCGCAAGGCGCGTCGCTTACCTGCGCAAGATCGATCCCTGGGTGTTCGAGGAACTGGTTCTGGACGCTTTTCAGCGCCGGGGATGGACGGTCGTGAGGAATCACAGCTACACCGGAGACGGAGGCCTCGATGGCAGGGTGTACGCCGATGGCGTTTGGTGCGGCGTCCAGTGCAAGCGGTATAAGGGCGACGTGCCGTTGTCGATGATCACACGCTTCGCCAGGGACTTGAGGAGGGAGGGCTTGACGCGGGGGTTCTTCATCCATACCGGGAGGATGACGAGAGCGGCTTTGGACAACACGCCGCAGGGGGTAGTGATTCTGTCGCCAGTCGATTTGGTGAGGTGGGTCGGCAAGTAACATGGGGTTGGAACACTGAAGCGTTTCGGTAAACTAGGCTGTAACGTATTGATTCAAAATGATGCGTTTTGCAGCTTTTGCCCTTGCCGAAATGCACGATAAAATCTTATAAAACATTGTGTTGCATAGAGTTTGCCCGCAAATATGGGGTTCAGGTGGTCGGAGGTTCAAATCCTCTCGCCCCGACCAATTAAATCAAATGGTTATGAAATATCATAATTGCGCAGGACGGCGGTATCCTGCCAAATGATCATTTACGAAAAAATTCTTACACCCCCTTGGCGGCGTTTTGGCCCGATAGTGAAGCGATACCTTCCTCCCGTAAAACTGGCTCATCCCTACCCATCGCAAAGGTTTCGCGTCATGACCTGAGGTAGGAGCCGTATGCGGTAATTCCGCTCGTACGGATCTGTGCGGGGGGCAGTGGGTAACTACTGTCCCTACCGCGACCGATTTGCGGGCCATCTACTCGGCGGCCACGGTCGCGGAAGCCGAAGCTCAGTTCGCTGCATTCGCTGAGAAATGGG
This sequence comes from Acidithiobacillus ferriphilus, assembly GCF_018854775.1. Taxonomy (GTDB): domain Bacteria; phylum Pseudomonadota; class Gammaproteobacteria; order Acidithiobacillales; family Acidithiobacillaceae; genus Acidithiobacillus; species Acidithiobacillus ferriphilus. The sequence continues at coordinate 1,403 of NZ_JAAZTY010000010.1, forward strand.
GCGAGGCCTATCCGCCCATCGTGCAGTCCTGGCGGCGGAACTGGGCACGCCTCATTCCCTTTTTCGACTACCCACCGGAAATCCGCAAGGTGATCTACACTACCAACGCCATCGAGTCCGTCAACATGAGCCTGCGCAAGATTACCAAGAATCGGGGCGCTTTCCCGAGTGATGACGCCTTATTGAAATGGTTTTATTTGGCCCTGCAGAACATCAGCCAGAAGTGGACCATGCCGATCCGGGATTGGAAAGCCGCCCTAAACCGCTTTATCATCCAGTTCGATGACCGGATGCCACAACGTTAAATGAAAACGCCGTTTACACAAAATTCAGGACACCCTCACATTTCAGTGAGCCTATCGAATACCGTTGTGCAATCATCTGTGGCATTCACGCTGCTTAATGCTTTACCAATGATACCTGGGTCCGATTCTTCATACCTGAAGAATATTGATAAACGAGTCCATGTTCCGCTTATTTCATCGCTATGATCTAGACAGATTAAATTTTTGCTCTCTAATGATATAAAGCAGTCAAGAATATCCCTATTTGCTGCATAAGAAATAGATGGGCCAACTGTTTTGGTTGGGCTTTTTAGTATCCATAGCATAACGCAGCGCTGCAATCCTGTAAGATTGAACGCGTTAATATATAATTTCTTACGACGCGGGCGCTTGGTGAATAAATAGTAATTAGTATTGCTAATATTTCGGTAGAACCAATCCTTTATATTTATTAAATTTTTAAAAATAACATCAAGTAAATCACCAGAACCTTCTAATGCGAACTTACACATGGTCGATCTCCAATCAATGTCTTAAGATACGATCCTCTTGCACAAGGACTCCAGGTGAGGTAGATCTTCATGATGAAGTAAAAGCACTTTTGCGGCTCGTGCAATGTCTTGCGCTCCGGGCGTGTATTTTGCTGGCGTAACAACGGCGGCAAAATCTGCAGACATAAACTTTTGCCCACTTATGATTTCCTGAACTGCTTTATTGCCAACGGTCAAGTTGGTTAGTTTGCATTGGAGCACAACCGAAATTCCATTTTTCTCAGCATATACATCAGCGCCTTGGTCACCACTCTTTTTTGTAGCTTGGGCCACCCAACCATTTTCGTTTAGAATATTTGCGCAAAGCTCTTCATAGTCGTATGGGGAGATTTTTGAGGAATCGAGCACATCATCCGTCTTTTTCTGATCGTTTAATTTAGGGTCAGTGATTGTGTTGTCTATAAGCCCTGTTAGATATGCCACGCATGGCTCTATTACATGAACCTCAAATATTGCATCGATATTTTCGTTGAACCATGCGCCAAAGTACGCGTTTATGATTGGAATAATTTTGTGTTTCCTAATTTTTGCTGAAGCATTTGAAGGGAATAGTTTGTCATCTTTTATTTCAAATATACTTTCCCTGAGAAAGTCCTTGATTTCTGCTTGTGCAGTAACAAACAAAGGAAGGATGACATTCGTAAAAAAATATTCCCTTTCTTCTAACCATTTGGAATTGTCTACTATCCCATACCTATCTTTTTTGCAAAGCATTCGGTGCTGCTCATTAAGGCTCTCTACATGCTCATTTATCACAGGCACAATATCGTCATAAATCTTGCCTTTTACGCCATTTATGGCAAAGTCTATTACCTTGAAATATCTATATGTATACACCTGCCACAATTCTTCACCTAGTCTCCAGCCTCCTGCTGGTTGCCCCAACATTAAAGCTTCCTCATCATTTTCAACATATTGTTTCCAGTAAAAAAACCATGTTTCTGCCTTATCATACAAATCATCAAACGGCCACATAACATCTCCTCTAAGAATAGACAGATAGCAGCTCGTGACCCTGTCGGTACATGAAACAATCAGGACGTAATTAAGAGCCAGATCGTGCCGAACATACAACCAAAAGAAAAAAGGACTAAACTATAAACTGCCCAATTCCGTGCTTTAACGAAGGTCATGTCTGGGTTTTGTCCATGATAAATATTAAATTGTACCTTGTATGCTAAAAAGTATACAACCGCGATAGAAACGAGTCCCGAAAGAAAACAGGCCATCGGAAGTACCACCCATCGATTTATCTGCCCCATATGCGCGCCGATAAATGTCAAAACTGCTAATGCGCCACCTCCATTGAGTAACAGTAGGGCCTTGTACCCTTCTGCTGATAAATATATCAGGGATTTGTAGGTTTCTATGTGTTTGACATCTGCCATGTCTTTACTATTATCCATTTCCCTCCACCTTTCTGGTAGACTTAATCTTGGATGTTTACTGCTTTCCACAGGTAGGCATGGGGCTTGACCGATTGGGAAACACGGACGCCTTTCCACTGAGCAGTTGTCGCGGCAATGTGTTTTGAAAGAGTTTGAAAAAGATACAATCCGCCCTTCTGCGAGTCGGTCACGGCCATCAAGAAAGCAAGCAGTGCAGGGCCACCATACCGCCTGAAGGAGTGAGGACCGTAGCCATGCCCGACGACCAGTTGTATTTTCAGTTGTGCCAAAGTTTGGTTCGGTACGGCAAGCTGAATAAAGTAAGGGCCAGCGTTATGAACTGTACAAGCCTGTACTCCGCCCGCCAAAAATGACGGGGCACAATCTCTAATATAGGTATGTGTACGCGGGATAACGATTCCAAACGCGTCCATCTTTTCGGCCAGTTTCTTGGCCTGAAAAACTTGCCCGAATGCTACACCGCTTACCAGCAATAATACTGAACAAAATAAGCCGTAAATGCGCATAAGATCACCCCATCCTCTTTGCCAAATCCTCCGCCCTGAGATGAGTGTACCGTTTCAACATCTGCAATGTCTTGTGTCCCGTGATGGCGCTGACTTCCATGGGGTTGAAGCCTTTTTCAAAGAGTCGTGAAGTGGCCTCGTGGCGGAGGTCATGGAAACGGAGATCCGCGATGCCAGCGCGGCGGCAGGCGCGCACAAAAGCTTGGTGAATACCTTCGTATGTTGTCCCAAACACCCGCCCGTCCAGATTGCGCGGCAGGTTTTCCAAAGTGGCCACGGCACGGCTGGACAAAGGCATCGTGCGGGCCTCACCATTCTTCGTCTTGGGCAGGTGCGCCGTGCGCTTTTTCAGATCCACGTCTGATCATTGTAGGCCCAGCGTTTTTTGGGGACGGATTCCTGTTTCCGTATCCGCCGTACCGTAACTTTCCAGAATTTCTCCCGCCCGCATGACCGTTTCGATGGCGAAGACGACTACGGGGCGCAGCCACGGGTTGCGGGCATCGCCGGATGCGGACAACAGCCTTTCCTCTTCGTTATCCACTAGACGGCGATCCCGCGCATCGGATTGTGCCGGCATTTTGATTTGCAGGCACGGATTTCCATGTGCGAGCGGGATGCCCCATTCTTTTATAGCATGAGTAATGACGCGGGAGAGGAGGGCGATTTCATGTCGCACCGTCTGAGATGCCGTCTTGGTCTTCCCGTGAATTTATGGTTGCCATGCCGCACTCTCGCTGCAATGAAGCCGAAGTCTCGGTGCAGCATATTTGCAGCGTAAATCCAATCGACCAAAAAGATTTGCCATGAATCGTTTGCATGATATTGATTTATTGGTGCCCCGAGCGCGAATCGAACGCGCGACCTACCGCTTAGGAGGCGGTTGCTCTATCCACTGAGCTACCGGGGCTACGGCTCACATTCTAGCAAAAGGCACCACCGTGCGGCGAGTACCTTTTCGGGCGGTCAGGTAAGGGCGAAGAAGTAAGCCCCATAACACGCCCCATTGAAAAGAAAATGATAGGGCCGCAGGGTGACGCCGCGGCGCACCAGAAGATAAGTGTATCCCCCGGCCAGCAGCGTGAGTCCTGCGCCCAGCAGAACGGGGGGGGAGGGCGACCAGGGGGTTAACAGTACCCCAATAGCGGGCAGCAGACTTCCCTGAAAGACCAGCGCCCCGGTGATGTTGCCAAAAGCCAGCGTATCCTTGCCGCGGCGAATCCAGAGGATGCTGTTGATTTTTTCCGGCAACTCCGTGGCGATGGGCACCACCAGCAAAGACAGGATCAGTGCAGAAATGCGGAGCCAGTGCGAGAGCCCCTCGATCCCATCGACAAAGAGGTTGGCACCGAAAACAATCATGCCTAGCCCTATGGCAAGCTGGATCAAGATGACCGACATCTTCGTGGGCAGGCCGGTCTTGCTCAAGTACAAGGCATGCCCTGCTTCGGTGCCGTGCCCCTCGGCGACCAGCGCCGCCGAGGCACGCAGGGTCACCATCACATACAGAAAATACAATGTGACCAGCATCAGGCCGATGCCAATACGCGCCAGAGTAATGTGGTGGGGCACAAAGAGGGCAACGGCGGACAGGCCAAAGGCAGACAGAAACCAGCCAAGATCGCGACGCAAGCCCGTAGGTTCCGGATTTAACGCTCCGCGCCAGCCGCGTTGTGGCGACACAAACAGCGCCATCATGAACAACGTCAGTGTGGACAGCATCATGGGGGCGCCCAGAATGGCGCCCACCCCCACCTCTTCCCCCAGGTGTGCCGGTTGCCCGCTGGTCGCAGCGAAAACCGCAACAACAGGCACCATAGCTTCGGGAAGCGCCGTGCCCACCGCCGCGAAAATGGAACCGGTAACGCCCTCGGAAATACCCAGACGGTCGCCCAGGTGCTCCAGCGCGTTGGTAAAAGCCTCGGCGCCGGCGAGGATGATGATGAGTGCGGCGATCAGCAAGAGAATATTCATGAGTGTATTATGTCATAGACTCCGCACCTCACAAGGCGCAGTAGAATGCGTTCAGTGGCCGAATGCGCTTGCGTAACAAGCCGGGTGGTATCTTCTTTGGGTCGCTTCTGGATAGCCGCATGCCGATGCGGCTATCCAGAAGCGGTTGCAGGTGGCGCCGGACGCTGAATGAGTTTGTGACGTCTTTTGATGGAGTGAAGAAAACGCTGCAAGTTGCGCACAACTAGCGTATAGTGTGGACGCTGAATTCTCTTCGTTGTTCAGGTGTGCTCTCATGTCTCAAGAATCCGATCTGCGCTTTACTGATTTCGCCCTCGCTGAACCGATCCAGAAAGCGGTGGCAGAGATCGGCTACGAACAACCATCGCCCATTCAGGCGCAGAGCATCCCGCCGCTGCTGGCGGGGCACGACGTTATCGGGCTGGCGCAGACCGGTACCGGCAAAACCGCTGCGTTTGCGCTGCCGCTGTTAAGCCGTGTTGATCTCAGCTTGCGCGTGCCGCAGTTGCTGGTGCTGGCGCCCACCCGTGAGCTCGCTATTCAAGTGGCTGAGGCGATGCAGAGCTACGCCAAGTTTCTCCCCGGATTCCATGTGTTGCCCATCTATGGCGGACAGTCCATGAGCCTGCAACTCAAGCAGCTGCAGCGTGGTGTGCAAGTGGTAGTGGGTACACCCGGACGCATTCAGGATCATCTGCGTCGTAAAACCCTGCGTCTGGATCAGTTGCGGGCCGTGGTGCTGGATGAGGCCGACGAAATGTTGCGCATGGGCTTCATTGACGCGGTGGAGGATATCCTCAAACACACGCCCGATAGTCGGCAGGTGGCACTCTTCTCCGCGACTATGCCGGATGCCATCCGCCGCATCGCCAAAACCTATTTGCGCGACCCCCTGGAAATCCGTGTTAAATCGGCGACGACTACGGTGGCCGCCATTCGCCAGCGTTATTGGCAGGTCAGCGGTACCCACAAGCTGGATGCCCTTACCCGTATCTTGGAAGTAGAGGAGAGTAATGCCTGGCTGATTTTTGTGCGTACAAAAACGGCGACGGTAGAGTTGGCGGAGCGCCTGGAGGCACGCGGCTATGCCTGTGGCGCCCTCAATGGCGATCTCAGTCAGGCGTTGCGCGAACAGACCATTGAGCGCCTGAAGGCGGGGACGCTGGATATTGTTGTTGCGACCGATGTGGCGGCCCGTGGTTTGGACGTTGAACGGATCACCCATGTGATCAATTATGACATTCCGAATGACACCGAGGCCTATGTTCACCGTATTGGTCGTACTGGACGTGCCGGACGTGCCGGGGATGCAATTCTCTTTGTCGCGCCGCGCGAACGCCATCTGCTGCACGCCATCGAGCGGGCGACGGGGCAGACGATTACAGCCATGCATCTGCCCAGCATAGAAGATGTTGCGGGTCGACGGATGAGCCAGTTCAAGGATCAATTGTCAGAAGTACTGAATAGTCAGGATCTTGCGGTTTTTGAGTCCCTCATTGCGGATTATCAGCAGGAAAAGGACGTAGGTTTGGGAGAAATCGCTGCGGCACTGGCTTATATGGTGCAGAAAGAGCGCCCACTGGTTCCTGTCGAGGCTCCGGTATCAAAGCCAATGCGCAGCGACGCCGGGAGTTCCGGCCGACCGCCGTCATCGCGTCGCCGCTCTGAAGATGAACGGGGTGGTGGCAGTGCACGTCCGCCGCGCGGCGGTGGCGCCCCCTCGAGAGGGGGGGAGGATGTGCCGATGCGCCGCTTCCGTCTGGATGTGGGTGAAAGCCATGGTGCGCAAGTCAAAAACATTGTCGGCGCGATCGCCAATGAGGCTGGGATACCCAGCCGCAATATCCGCAAGGTACAGATTGGCACCGAGCATACCACTGTTGAGCTTCCTGCGGATATACAAGCGTCAGTTTTGCAGCATTTGCAAAAGGTCTGGGTCTCGGGGCGGCCTTTGCAGATCGCCCCGACCGATGCGGGCGCGCCACTGGGTCGTGCTGCCCCTGCGAAGCCGCGCAAGATACTCTCCGCCAGGCCGACAAAAAGTGAGTACAAACCCAAGGAGCGTGGCGCTGGGCCAGTAAAGCGGAAGAAGCCCGCGCGATAGCTGAACAAAAAAGAAACCGGAATTGCGAAAGCTAAACCGGTAAATTACTTTTCCCCGCAGGGGGAACGGATGGCTGAGAGAGCCACCCGTTGAGCTTAATTAAGCCCGGCGGACCTTCTCGGCCTGCAAACCCTTCGGACCACGAGTCACTTCAAAATTGACGCGCTCGCCTTCGGCCAGGGTCTTGAACCCCGTACCTTCAATAGCGGAGTGATGTACGAACACATCTTCCTTGCCATCTTCCGGCGTAATGAACCCAAACCCCTTGCTGTCATTGAACCACTTCACTGTGCCGACCGCCATTTTACACCCCAAATTAATCAAAGCTGGCCCAACTGGCCGTCGCCGAGGATAGCATATCTGCAGGTCAATGCAAGTTTGGTGTCTGACCAATACCGTTAAGCATTCAGGTGATCAGTAAAGGATCCACATCAAGCGTCCAGCGCACATTTTTGGCGGAGTGAAGCTCGGCAAACTGTGGTAGCCAGAGTTTAAGCGCTTTCTGCATTTGGGCCCGGCCTGGTGCTTGTATCCAAAGCTCCGCACGCTCGAAACCGGCACGCCGCTCCATGAGCGACGGCGTCGGACCACTGATCTCCACCAGGGCGGGCGGTGCACATTGGCCGGCGGCCTTCAGGAATTCGTCTACCCGGCATCGTTGGTGCGCCTCGGCACGTAGCAGGGTGAGGGCTCCAAAGGGCGGTAGCCCCGCAGCCCGGCGCTCATCCAGAAGAGCCTGTGCCGGAGGACGGTAGTCGCCCTGAGCGAGGCTTTGCAGTAAAGGATGTTCAGGCAGATGGGTCTGTAGTATTACCCGGCCAGGCCGCTCTTCGCGGCCGGCGCGGCCGGCGACCTGCAGAACGGTCTGCAACAATCGTTCAGGAGCGCGAAAATCAGCGCTGAACAAACCCTGGTCGGTATTGATAATGCCGACCAGGGTGACGGCCGGGAAGTGATGTCCCTTAGCCAGCATTTGGGTACCCACGAGGATGGCGGCACGATTCCGGTGAATGTCGGAGACCGCTGTAGCGAGGGCATCACGACCATGCAACGCATCGCGGTCGATGCGCCAAATGGGGGTCTGAGGGAAGCGCTGGCGAAGTACCTCCTCCAGTTGCTCAGTGCCTTGGCCGACGGTAATCAGTACCGCACTGCGGCAGACGGGGCAGGCCGGTGGCCAGCGCGACTCGTGACTGCAATGATGACAGCGAAGACGTTCCTGTTGGCGATGCCAGGTCATGGGCGCGCTGCAACGAGGGCACTGCACCACATGGCCGCAATCGTGGCAGAGTACCGCTGGAGCGTAGCCCCGACGATTCAGGAACAGTAATACCTGATTGCCTGCCTCCAGGGTTTCCTTACACGCCGTTAACAGGGTAGAGGAAATGCCACCCTGCAGATTTTCGCGGCGCAGTGGTAGGATCGTCATCTTCGGTAGATCGGCTGAAGTGGCGCGTTGGCGTAGTTCTAGGTGCTGATAACGGCCCTTTTGCGCGTTGTAGAGGCTTTCCAGAGAGGGCGTGGCAGAGCCGAGGACAATGGGAATATTTTCCAGACGCGCGCGCTGAATCGCCAGATCCCGTGCCGAATAATGCCAGCCATTCTGCTGCTTAAAGGAGGGGTCATGCTCTTCATCGACAATAATCATGGCAAGACGGGGCAGGGGCACGAAAAGTGCCGAGCGGGTGCCAATGATGACCTGGATCTGTCCCGCCGCTGCCGCTGCCCAGATGCGCAAACGCTCGCCGTCGCCTTGTGCAGAGTGCAGGGCGGCTACGCGATGCTCGCCAAAACGCGCTTGGCAACGTTCTACAAGTTGGGGGGTGAGACCGATCTCTGGAACCAGGATGAGGGCCTGTGCTCCGGATTCCAGATGCGGTCGGATTGCTTCCAGATACACTTCCGTTTTACCGCTGCCAGTCACCCCCTCCAGTAACCATGCCTTAAAGCCTTTGGCCATGCGTAATTGCGTCACGGCGCTTTCTTGTTCCGCATTCAGACGGTGTGGAGAGGGTACCCCTTGTTTAGGTAAGGTGACTTCCGCCACCGCTTCTATCCAGCCCTTTCGGATGGCCTGCCGTAAAATGTGGCGTAGTTCTTTGGGAATCTCTGCTTCGGGCACAACACCCGTGATGACAAGCAATTCCCGGAGCGCTTGCTGCAATTTTCCAGGCTGGCGTGGTGCCGTCTGTGCTTCGGTAGCACTGAGGCGGTAACCCCAGGGAGTAGGTTTTGGCAGCGATCGGCCTTGGCGCAGCAAGGTCGGCAGGGCAGTAGCCCAGGCATCACCGAGCGGATGATGGTAGTATGCCGCTCCGAAGTGAATCAATTGTTGCAAGGCAATGGGTAAAATGGGATGCGCGTCCAGGACCTGTTCAATAGCCTTGAGCGTGACGTCGGGTGGGCAACTGGCATAGCCGAGAACAATACCTACGCGCTTGCCTTTGCCGAAAGGTACCCGCACTCGCATGCCCGGCTGTAGATGGCCCTCTGCCGGCAGGGCGTAAGAAAAGACGCGGCGGAGCGGTACCATGACGGCTACTTGAATGCAGCTTGTTTCATCGCTCATGAAGTTGCCCACAGCTTCTGTGGATAAGTCTGTGCATGAACATCTTGAAAAGTCTCAGACCCCCTGTTCTTCAACGCGTTAGGGTAGGTGCCTAAAAAAGGTGCAAAATAAAAGTCAATAAAAAACAGTGTGTTAATAATTGACACCAATGACGCTGTGGAATTAGCCAAGCTTGTCTCTGTATATGAGTGGATTGTGTATAAGTTTGTCAATGATTGTTTTCAAAGTGCTTCGGGCAGGCATGGATGACCCAAAAATGGCCAGTCTTCATAGGGCTCCCGGTATTATAGATGTGCCGCTCGGGGCTAAGCCCGCGACAATCCCCCAGAAGAGCAGCAGACCAATCCAGTTATTGTGCAGAAAAGCGTGAAGCGCCTGATCCCGGTCGCCGCCAAGCAGAGACTGCTCGTAGGCTGCGAGAATGGCGGCACCTGCCAAGGCGATCCAATAAGGCCAATGCATGCCCAGCGTGATGCCGATCCCGAAAAAAATGATGAGCATGATGGCTTGCAGACCGGCAATGGCGTAACGGTCGAAGCGTCCAAAAAGAATGGCTGTCGATTTGATTCCGGCCTTGAGATCGTCCGGACGGTCGGCCATGGCGTAGGCCGTGTCATAAGCGACGACCCAGCAGGCATTGGCCAGCATCAGCCACCAGGCGAGTGCCGGCACTCGCCCGAGGGTCGCGGCAAAAGCCATCGGTATACCAAAGGAAAAAGCGATGCCCAGATAGGCTTGCGGGAGATGGGTGAAGCGTTTGAATAACGGATATGTAACAGTGATGAACGCTGCGCCGCCTGCTAACCATATGGTCAGCCGATTGAGAAAGGGCAAGAGGAGTACGGCCAGCAGGCACAGGATGACGAACAGGCGTAGTGCTGCCCGCGAGGTGATCAGGCCTGTCGCCAGGGGGCGCTGACAGGTGCGGGCGACCTGCCGGTCGAAATCTCGGTCAAAGTAATCATTGATCACACAACCCGCCGAGCGCATCAGCCAAGTGCCGGCGGTGAAAATCAGGAAGAGACCGAGTGACGGAGTGCCCCTGGCGGCTAGCCAGAGTCCCCAGTATGTGGGCCAGAGCAGGAGCAGGGTGCCAATGGGGCGATCCATGCGCATCAGAGTCGCATAGGCGCGTAGGCGTTGACGGAGCGGCGCGGGAGTCGCTTGCATCAGCGTCGTCCTCGACCAGCCCAGCGTGGCAGGCCCGGCAGGAAATGTTCTTCCACCAGGACACCCGTGTCACCGCGACGCAATACCGACCGCCGCTGCCAGCAGCGGCGGCGGCCGAATCGGGGCTGGCTCTCGGCTTGAATCGGGGAGCGCCGCAAACGGCGATGACGGAATAGAGTATTGCCGATGGGGCGCGTGCCATGGCGGG
>NZ_JAAZTY010000100.1 GCF_018854775.1 Acidithiobacillus ferriphilus
CCCCGCCACGGCTTGGGCGGCCAGTCATTCGGTGGACTGGTGGCTGACCACCGAAGATCTGCCAGATCCCACTAATCGTGTTTCGCTGGACGAAGATGGCACCATCCGCCTCACCTGGAATCCCAAAAATCGAGAAAGTCATCAGCGACTTTGCCACAAGTGGCGGGAACTACTAAAAAAATTCGGGTTTTTCGGGGTGTTTTTTCAGGCCATGGATATTTCTGCCACGGCTCATCAAGTCGGTACCTGTCGTTTTGGCGAAGACCCGAGTGAGAGCGTTCTGGACCCCTTCTGCAAAGCCCATGATCTGGAAAATCTTTATGTCGTGGACGCCAGTTTCATGCCATCCATCAGTGCAGTGAATCCTTCCCTGACCATCATAGCCAATGCATTGCGGGTCGGCAGCCACATCCGCCGACAGATCAAAAGCGCATGAAACGCGGCACAACGGCCGTTTTCTGTGCGGGTTTTCTGCAGGGCGCCGCCTTTGTACTGATTCCGGCGCTCGGTACCACATTGCGCAGCGCGCCCTACGATATGAGTAATGCCACCTATGGCCTGCTCTATTTTCCAGAAATTATCGGTGCAGTATTCGCCGCGATTAGCGCAGGAGCCATTCACAAGCGACTTGGTAGTGCCGGATTGTTTCGTCTGGGCGCCCTGACCAACGCCGTGGCCATGGCCTTGCTGGTGGCCGCTTTTTTCACTTCTGGCTTACCCATCGTCTTACTGTTGCTAGCAGAAACTTTTATGCTGGGTACGGGCTTTGGTCTGACCAATGCCGCCATCAACCGCGCCGCTTCTCTCCTTTTCGCGGGGGCTGCAGCCGCCGCAGTTACCATCCTGAATGCGGTGATCGGCGGGGCAACAGCTGTATCACCAATAATTCTCGATGGTTTTCAACACTGGGTATCGTGGGTGCTGTGGCCAGTCGTCATACTGGCATTGTGGTTGTGCCTTTTGTTGCTCCCTTTGGCGAAAGACCACGACAACCAGGAACTAGGTGGGATGCGCGCTTGGCGGCGTTCGATGACGCCTTTTGCGATGGCTGTCGTCATTTACGCCATTTGCGAAGGCAGCTTTGGCAGTTGGGCGAATGTGCTGGTGAGTGTTGATCGGCATCTTCCTCCTGCGACTGGCGCCCTAGCATTGTCTCTCTTCTGGGGCGGGATGACGGTAGCGCGCTTTATCTTTGGAGCTATCCCCAACCACTGGATTCACCGTCGACTCGCCTATCTGCTGGCACCCTTGGGAATGGCCATCTGCTTTGTCGTCATTCCGCACCTGCAGTCGGCAACCGGGCTGCTGATGGCCTTCACCAGCGCTGGAATCGCCTGTGGTATTTATTATCCCTACAGCATGGCCTACGGCATCGCCGCGCACCCCAAAGAGGGGACCCAAATGGCCGGCCTGCTGGTGGGCGCACTCATGATCGGCGAGGGTATTGGTTCATCCGGACTTGGGCCACTACAGCAGTGGGAATCTCTTGGCAAGATTTACACGTTTTCAGCACTATGGGCAATACCCCTGCTCTGGCTGGCGTGGCGCAACAGCCGCCCCAGCGTGTCTCAACGCGTACCATTTGAAGCCACTCATGACTGAACGGGTTCTTATCCTCGGTGGGGGGGGTGCGGGATTAACCGTAGCCCAAGGGCTCCGGGGTAAAGGCTTTGCCATCACCCTTGTCGATCAGCATAACTACCATCTCTTTCAGCCTTTGCTTTATCAGGTGGCCACCGGGGAACTACTGGGGGAGGCCATCACTACCCCACTGAGACACCTGCTACCGAGCTATGGTGTGTCCTTTCGCCTCGGCAATGTGATCGAGATCGATCTCCTCCGTTGTCAGGTACACATGGAAGATGGCGGCGTCTGTCAAGGTAGTTGTCGCGTCACCCATTTTTTAAGCGGCCTTTTTATCCTGTCGCTGCGGGTTCAGATCTACCGCCCCGACGGGTGTCCAATTGCGTGTACCGCCTGACCAGCGCGCAGGATTTCTCGCCTTGGCCGCGAATTGATAAATACCGATCATCAGCGCAAAGATTGCCGTAACACACGTAATAATTGTGAATAGATGCGCCAAACAGCCTATTGTCGATGGCATTGTCTTTCTCTCACTATTGCGGAAACGTTCAGGTGCATTTGTAGACTACCCCACCAACCCCTCGGCCTGTTCAATAACCATATTCACCGCCCCTTCCTGCATGTCGGGCGGATAACCATGTTTCCGTAAAACCCGCTTCACCATCCTTCGCAGATGCGCCCGCGCCTGTTCCCGGATGGACCAGTCGATGCGCGTGTTCTGGCGCACGGTATCGGCCACTTCCTTGGCGATCATTTTCAGGGCATCGTCGCCCATGGCCTGCACGGCGGAATCGTTGGTCGCCAGGGCGTCGTAAAAGGCCGCCTCGTCCTTGCTGAGGCCCAGTTCCGCATGACGTTGATCCAGCGCCTGTAATGCCTTCGCCAGTTCGATGAGTTCCTGCATGACCTCGACGGTATCCACCGAGCGGTTATGGTACTTGCGCAGGGCCTCTTCCAGCCGTTCCGAGAAGGCTTTGCTCTGGATCAGATTACCTTTGCCTTCCTTGCGCACTTTGTCCTGCAACAGGCGGCGCAGCATTTCCAGGGCCAGATTCTTTTCGGGCATGGCCTCGATTCTCTGGATGAATTCATCAGACAGCAAGGATATTTCGCTTTTGGGCAGGCCCGCCACGGCATAGAGGTCCACCACGCCTTCCGGGGCGATGGACTGGTCAATCAACTGGCGGATGGCGTATTCCTGCTCTTCCACCAGGGATTCCGCGTCACTGGTCTTGTCCAGGGTGGCGCGGACGCTCAGGAAGAACACGATCTCGGTGCGGCAGCGTTCCACCACATCATCGCCCGCCGCCAGGGTCGCCGCCTTTCTAAGGCCGGACGTGGCATTGCGGAAACGGCGTTTGAGGCCGTCTTCCGTGAGTTCCTGGGACAGAATGAATTCGGTGGCCTTGCGCAGGGTGGCCACCTTTTCCGACCCGTCGCCGGTCAGATAATCCTGATAGTCACAGCCGTGGAAAATACTGCGGCAGATGTCGAGTTTTTCCAGCAGCACCTGGATGGCGGCCTGCACGGTTTCCGCAGGATTGCCCTTGCCGCCGGAACGGGTGTAGGTGGCGATGGCGTTTTTCAGGTCCTGGGCGATGCCGATGTAGTCCACCACCAGCCCACCGGACTTGTTGGTAAAGACCCGGTTGACCCGGGCGATGGCCTGCATGAGGCTATGCCCGCGCATGGGCTTGTCCACATAGAGGGTGTTCAGCGCCGGGGCGTCGAAGCCGGTCAGCCACATATCCCGGACTATGACGATTTCCAGGGATTGCACCCCGGCAGGGGGATCATTCGGGTCTTTGAGCCGGTCGGCTATGGCTTCATTGCCCGCCTTGGTGCGAATGTGTGGTTTCCATGAGATAGGATCGCTGGCGGAACCGGTCATGACCACCTTGATGCGACCTTGTGTGTCGTCTTCGCTGTGCCAGTCGGGACGCAGCTTGATGATGGCGTCATAGAGTTCCACTGCGATGCGGCGGCTCATGGCGACGATCATGGCCTTGCCGGACAGGATGCTTTTACGCTTTTCCCAATGGTCCAGTAGATCGGCGGCAATCTGTTCCACCCGCTTGGGGGCGCCCACCAGGGCTTCCAGTTGCGCCCAGCGGGTTTTGAGGCGTTCCTTGTTTTCCTGCTCGTCGTCTTCGGTGATTTCCTCAAAAGTGCTGTCGATGAGGGGGCGCTGGTCTTCCGGCAGGTTGAGGCGCACCAGGCGGCTTTCGTAATAAATCGGGACGGTGGCGCCATCCTCGACTGCGCGCTGGATGTCATAGATGTCGATGTAGTCCCCGAACACCACCCGCGTATCCCGGTCATCCAGTTCCAGCGGGGTGCCGGTGAAGGCCACGAAGGTCGCGTTGGGCAATGCCGCCCGCAGGTTGGCGGCGTAACCATCCAGAATCTCATACTGGCTGCGCTGGGCCTCGTCCACCATGACGATGATGTTCTTCCGATCGGACAATACCGGGTGCTTGCCCTGGGGTTCGTTGCGGTCTTTCTGGAATTTCTGGATGGTGCTGAAGATCACCCCACCGGAAGCTCTTTGTAGCAGTTCTCGAAGATCACTGACGCTGTCGGCCTGTTGCGGGTCTTGCCGTAAAAGCTGGCTGCCCGCCGCAAAGGTGTCGAACAACTGGGTGTCCAGGTTCGTGCGGTCGGTGAGCATCAGGATGGTGGGGTTTTCCAGAGCCGGGTGCTGGATGAGCATGCCCGCGAAAAAGAGCATGGTGAGGCTCTTGCCGGATCCCTGGGTATGCCAGACCACACCGCCCCGGCGGTCGCCGCCGATGCCTGCAGCGGCCAATGTGGTCAGCAGGGCCTTCTGGGCGGCGTGGAACTGATGATAGGCGGCCACCTTTTTGCTGAGTTTGCGGCCATCGTCTTCAAAGGCGATGAAGTACCGCAGCAGGTCCAGAAAGCGGCGGGGTGCAAAGATGCCGTGAATCAGAAAGCGCAGAGGATCATCCCCCCGGTCCATGAGTTCCTGCCCGTCGATGGTCTTCCAGGGCAGAAAGCGTTCATAAGGGGCACCCAGACAGCCCATGGCGGCCTTGAGGCCATCGCTGACGGCCAGCACGGCGTTGTAGGCCATGAGGTTGGGAATATCCGCCTGATAGGTTTGCAACTGGTGCCATGCCTTGCGGGTGGTGGCGTTGGCGTCGGCCATGTTTTTGAGTTCAAAGAGGCCCAGGGGCATGCCATTGATAAAGACCACCAGGTCGGCCCGGCGATTGATGCGGTTATGGATAACGGTGTACTGGTTGACCACCAGAAAATCGTTCTTTTCGGGGTGATCGTAATCCAGCAAGCGAACGATGATGCCGCGCTCTTCGCCATCCACCTGATGCGCCACCCGCACGCCTTCCACCAGCATGCGCTGGATGAGGTTGTTTTGCGTGACGAGACCGCCGTGGGCGGCGTTCCGCACCATGCGCAAGGCTTCGTCGCGGATGTCTTTAGGGACGGCGGGATTGAGCGTGTGGATGGCGGTGCGCAGGCGTTCCAGCAGCAGGGTCTCGCCGTAGTCTTCGCGTTCTTTTTGGTTGCCGTCCGGGCCGACGTCGGGACCGAAGGCGTAGGCGTAGCCAAGTTCCTTGAACAGGGCGATGGCGTGGTGTTCGATGGTGGATTCGTTGAGTTTAGTCATCGCACCTCCCTGTAATCAGATGAAGTGCTAGTCAACATCGCAAGTTCGGCCTCCATTTCAGCCTTACTTTTTCCGGGTGGTATGTCCTCACCGCGTTCGCCAAGATTGGTCCATCTTTGGTTCGGATCTTTTGGATGCCTGGTATAATAGACGTTACCGTAAATGTCGTAATACCTAATGAATATATCCCAGGATTGTCCGATTAGATGCTGATATTCTTCAGGCTTGAATCTTCGATTCTGATCAAGGAATGCGCTATCGAGGCGGGCACTGAATACAATCTTTTCCAACGGCAATGATGAACCAGCGGCTACGGGTGAGAAATCAGTCTCAAGCTCCTTTACGGCGCTATTCTCGAATCGAATGAGCATGGTCGGATTCATGGCCACACCTGTGCCTATGTTTTTAAGTGCAGACTCAAAGCCCATCAGTACGAAATTGCTTTGCATCCCTGGGAATATGGCAGACCAGTCAGATGGATGGACCGGTTTTAATAGGCTTCTACGGTTTTCCATCAACTCATAATTGAATTTTGATTCAATGAGGATTATTGGTCTTACATCAATTATATGGTGCCTTTCGTTTTGCTCAAGAAGCTTTTCATTAGCCTCAGCTAGTTGAGATGTCTTACTGGCCATCCATGCGGTGAACCCAACAGATATGGTTGTGGCTCCAGCCAATACCAATGTCGCCCATCCTAATAGGCTCATGGCCGCGCCTCCTTTTGAGCACTCATTCGCCGTAGCTGTATAATGCTGGCCATACCCTAAACCTCACCGCTCATCGCCGCTTCCACACAATATTTGGCTTCCGGTACACGGATTTCGCCGGATATGAGTTTTGGGAGTAGGGTGTCTCGGGCGATGACCACATAACTATAATTTAAGGAGAAAAAATTAGCGTACTGCAAAAGTGTATATGAGACGTCATGGAAAGAACCAATAATGTCAGAACTTGGAATTACTATAGGCTGAGAACTTAGGTCTGATTGCGTTAGCAGGGGCTGAGTTGACCCCCTATTTAGTAAGGTCATGTCAATTTGAGAAATATTAAAAAAAACATACTCATAATATGCATTTTTAATGGCCCGAATAATTAAGGTGTTGTCCGAAGGCCAGCAAGGCGTATTTATGCGGAAAAATGTTCCTAGGGTTCCTACCCGACCTGTCAAAATGCACGATTCATAAATCAATGGTTCGGTTACAAACCCAATAGGCCCATTTCCGCCCCAAAGCGGTATGTGGGCGTCTTCTGATGGCCTCTCTAGTCTGTTTTCTGGTCTCTTGCCACTAGAAATTGTGGCAATGTCAATGATTGTTCCAACCTCCCACCCCTCAGGAATTTCCCCCAATTCCGAGTCCACCAGCCGGTCAGGGAACAGGTCCAGAATCTCTGGCGTGATCTTCAGCCGCTTGCAGATGCTCTCCCTGGATTCCCCGGCCATCTTGGCGCGTACCGGGTCGAAATCCACGAACCACGACTTGAATATGGCCTGCGCCATGGCTTCCAGGGTCTTCGCCGTCTTGCGGTTGTTCTCGATCTTATCGTCCAGGGTGCCCAGGATGTGGGCGATGCGGCGTTGTTCTGTGGTGGAAGTTGGGATTCGTATTATTCTTGTGTGAGCATTGTCCCGATTTAGTCCGGGGACAGCGCTATCTGAGTTCATTTTATTTAGACCTAGAGATTTTAAGACATAATATGCATACCTAGTAGACTCGAGGTCTGTATCTGTGAAATAAAATGTTGTATCTATAGGCCAACACCCACTTTTGCAAAAATGTACCGCATCTACGGTCCCTTTTCTTCCAATAACCACGGTCGGATTGCTGACCAACGGCGTGTCATGAAAACCAATGACACCGTTTGACCCATATACTGGAACTTGGCCATGAAGACTTCGCCTGTCTTCTGGAAGGCTTTTTCCATAGACAAACGGCGCAAAAGAGGCAACATCTGTTTCTATCCAACCATTATCTTTATCACCATATTCAAAATCTATAGACTTCATTTTAGAAAGCAATCCTGTACCAGCATGCTACGCCACCCGCACATGCGGCACATCCCGCGCCGAGACAGGCTGGATTTCATCCACTGCCAAGGTCAGCACCCCCAAAGGGTCCCCGGTCATAGTTAGGAACTCAACCTCGAAGGCTTTGCCGCCCTCATGTATGAATACCACAGACCCCACATCACCTTTCACCAAGCCCTCGCTAGGCCGGTCCTTGATGAGCATGACGGTATCCAGTTCGCGGATCATGGCTTCCCCCGAATCACCTGGATTACCGCTTCCCGCGCCCGATTCAGAAAGTCAGGTTTCACCGTGCCCACAATTTGTTCCATCAAGTCCGCGTGAGCCGTGAAGAGTTTGCCGGGACGCACATAGCTGGTGTGCGCAAGTCTGCCGTTCGCAAAGTCCAGTTCCGTCAGCGCGATGGCGCGAGGATCGGAATAAGGATTGCTGGTGATCTGACAGGCAATCCAGTCGCCACGACACGCATCAGCCAGCACCAGTACGGGCCGATACTTGTTTCGTGAGAGGTCAGAGAACGGAAAGGGCAGC
Source organism: Acidithiobacillus ferriphilus (assembly GCF_018854775.1). GTDB lineage: Bacteria > Pseudomonadota > Gammaproteobacteria > Acidithiobacillales > Acidithiobacillaceae > Acidithiobacillus > Acidithiobacillus ferriphilus. The sequence continues at coordinate 7,797 of NZ_JAAZTY010000100.1, forward strand.
ACCACTACCTGACCGGCTGCAAGTAGGCCCATGCCGCATCCTCTTCGGGTTTCAACCAATCTTCAGCCAGCGCGGATTCCGAAAGCAGCGATTCTTCGTTGGCAGGCGGCGTCAGCAAGGTCAGCAAGGCGCGGCCTGGCGGCAACGGCTTGTTCAACCCCACGGGATGCACCTGTCCCTGTGTATCAATTTCCACTTCAATGGTCTGTAGCATGGCTCAATCCTCGGATTCTTCATCCAGTTGAAGATACACCACATACTCACCCTCGACATCCAGGGCCAGTATCTTGCCTTCCGTCAGGGCGCTCAATTCCTTTGCCGTAATCTTGATGAGATCACCGTTACCCCAACGCTGCCCGAATACGGTGTCCCCATCCAAGGGGGCCATTACCTCATTGACTATGGCCACCCCACGGTCACGATCTACGCTCACAGTTCATACCCCAGCACCCGAAAGTTCTTCAGCATCTCCTCTTCCAGCCGCCGTCCTTCCGCCAACTGTGCGGACAGTTCCTTGGTCAACCGCGCCATCTTTTCTTCAAACGGCTCGTCATCGTCATCCTTGGCGGCCGCACCCACATAGCGCCCCGGCGTCAGGACGTGGCCGTTCTTGCGGATTTCATCGAGGCTGGCCGCCTTGCAGAAGCCGGGAATGTCTTCGTATTCCCCGTTACCATCACCCCGCCAGTTATGGTAAGTATCGGCGATCTTCTGGATGTCCTCGTCGCTCAGTTCCCGATGGGTGCGGTCGGCCATGAAACCCATGTTGCGGGCATCAATGAACAGCACTTCGCCGGTGCGTTCAAACAGTTCCTTGCCAGCCATGCCGCGTCCGTCATCCCGGTTCTTCGCCAGAAACCACAGGCAGACGGGGATCTGGGTGCTGTAGAAAAGCTGGCCCGGCATAGCCACCATGCAGTCCACCAGATCGGCTTCGATGAGGTTCTTGCGGATTTCGCCCTCGCCGCTGGTGTTGGAGGACATGGATCCGTTCGCCAGCACGAAGCCCGCGATGCCGTAGGGGGCCAAGTGATGGACCATGTGCTGCACCCAGGCGAAGTTGGCGTTGCCGGTGGGTGGTGCGCCGTACTGCCAGCGTTTGTCGTCCCGCAGCAGATCGCCACCCCAATCCGATATATTGAAGGGCGGGTTGGCGAGGATGTAATCGGCCCGCAGGTCGGGATGCAGGTCTTTGTGAAAGGTGTCCGCCGCTTCCAGTCCCAGATCGGCCTCGATGCCGCGAATGGCGAGGTTCATGAGGGCCAGCTTCCAGGTGTCGGGGTTGGATTCCTCACCATAGACGCTGATGTCGCCCACCTTGCCGCCATGGGCTTCGATGAACTTTTCAGACTGGACGAACATGCCGCCGGACCCACAACAGGGGTCATAGATGCGTCCCTTGTAGGGGGCCAGCATGGTGACCAAGGTTCTGACCACCGAAGCCGGGGTGTAGAACTCACCGCCGCGCTTGCCTTCCGCGCTGGCGAACCTGCCCAGGAAGTATTCATAGACGCGGCCCAGGGTGTCGCGGGCCTGATGTTCCGCCGTGCCGAGGCCAATGGTACCGATGAGGTCCACCAGTTCACCCAGGCGGCGCTGATCCAGGGTAGGGCGAGCATAGCCCTTGGGCAGGATGTTTTTTAGATGGGGGTTTTCCCGCTCGATCTCGGTCATGGCCTCATCGATGCGCTTGCCGATGTCCGGCTGTTTGGCGGCGGCCTGCACCCTGTCCCAACGGCCCGATAAGGGCACCCAGAACACGCCTTCCGCCGTGTATTCGTCGCGGTCTTCTGCTGCGTAAGTTCCGGCCTCTTCCCGGACGATTTCCGCATGCCTTTGGGCGAAGCGGTCCGAGATGTACTTCAGGAAAATGAGGCCCAATACCACATGCTTGTAGTCGGCGGCGTCCAGATGCCCACGCAGCTTGTCGGCGGTGGCCCAGAGTTTGGATTCGAGGCTCTGGTTGGTGTCTTCGCTCTTGGCTTTCTTGGCTGGTCCGCGCGGCATGGTGCTTCCTTCTGTTTCTTTGTGTTGTTATAGCACGGGAAGCAGAATTCGTCAGGCTGTCAGCGGGTGCAGACTGTCATCTGCCACACGGGACACGGGTTGAACCTTCAGCGTGTCGTGTGGCAAGAGTGCTGTTCGATGTCTGGATGCGTGGCAGACCAGATCTTCTGCCTGGGAAACGGCATGAAGATGATCCCCGCAGGCGCGCCATTGGATTTCGCGTCGTTCCGAACCTTCGTTGAAATACGATCCAGGCACTAATCCTAATTCTCCCGATTTGATGGAGATAATGTTGTTATCCCATGCGTTTTGCGAGGTCTTCTGCCTTAAGGTGGGTGTATCTCTTGAGCATTTGCATGTTTTTATGCCCCGTAATGCTGCTGACTTCCATCGGATTAAACCCTTCATCGGATTAAACCCTTTTTCGAAAAGCCGGCTAGTGGCCTCGTGTCGCAGATCGTGAAATGTTAGATCATCGATTGCGGTGCGTTTAACGGCCTTAATCCAGGAGGATTTCAGGCCATCTTGGGTATATGTCCAGACTCTACCATCCATACGGCGGGGCATGCCCTGTAGTGTGCCGACGGCTGTGTTGGATAGCGGTACGATACGTTTCGAGCCGTTTTTGGTGGTTAACAGTGTGACAGTGTGTCTTTTCAAATCCACCAGATCCCAAGTCATGCCGATGATCTCGCCTTGGCGCATGGCCGTTTCGATGGCAATGGTTACGATATGTGCCAGTTCGGGATTGGTGGCTCGACAGGCATCCAGGAGTCGTTGTTCCTCGTCGTCGACAAGTCGGCGATCACGTCCTTGTGGTTTCTTCGGCCTACGAACGAGCTCGACCGGGTTGACGAGAGATTCCATGCCCCATTCTTTTCGGGCGATGGTGAATAGGTGGGATAAAATGGCCAAGTGCAGGCTGATAGTGTTGGCTGATTTACCCTCTGATTGCATCTCCCTGACTGTGTCCGCAACGTCCTTGCCCCGAATGGACGCCAGATAACGTTGAGCGATGGGGCGTTGTTTCCAATCCGTAATGCGGTAGGATTCCTGCTTGTGACTTTTCTTGAGCGGCGATACCTCAACCAGATAGCGTTCCAAGGCCTCCCGTAGGGTGGTGGATTCAGCCTCGACGCGGTTCCGCCAGATGCCTCTCACCATTTCTGACTCGACAACCGTAGCCCATTCCAATGCCTCCGCTTTGGTTCGGAATGTTTGGTTCTGAACGGGGTATCCCTTCTTCCGAATAACGAAAAAGGAGCTAGGCTATAATTGCCTAACTCCTTGTTTTATTTGGGGTGGCTGACGGGGCTCGAACCCGCGACAACCGGAATCACAATCCGGGACTCTACCGACTGAGCTACAGCCACCATTGATAGAGCGGAGATCATACAATGGCTAACGTCCGGTCGCAAGGTCAGTAAGCGGCATCAATCCATGAACAGCGAGCTGACGGAATCCTCTTCCGCGATCCGGCGGATGGTTTCGGCCAACAGCTCGGCAACGGACAGTACGCGAATCTTACCGCTGGCTCGGGCATCCGGCCTGAGCGGTATGGTGTCGGTGACGACCAGTTCATCCAGGTCGGACCGTTCGATGCGTTCCATGGCTGGGCCAGACAGAACCGGATGGGTGCAGTAGGCGCAGACCTTGACTGCACCTTGTGCCTTGAGGGCATGGGCCGCTTCACAGAGCGTGTTGGCCGTATCGACCATGTCGTCCACGATGACGCAGGTGCGGCCCGCCACATCGCCGATAATATTCATGACGACGGATTCATTGGGGCGCGGCCGCCGTTTGTCGATAATGGCGAGGTCCACTTCGAGTCGTTTAGCGATGGCGCGGGCGCGGATAACGCCGCCCACATCGGGAGAAACCACAATCAGTTCTGGGTAGCTCTGGCGCCAAATGTCGCCTAGGAGAATGGGTGAGGCGTAAATATTATCAACCGGTACGTCAAAGAAGCCCTGAATTTGGTCGGCGTGCAGATCCATCGTCAGGACCCGATTGGCGCCTGCAGTGGTAATCAGGTCGGCAACCAGTTTGGCGGTGATGGCCGTGCGTGAGCGTGATTTGCGGTCTTGTCGGGCATAGCCGAAATAAGGCATGGCGGCGGTAATGCGATTGGCCGATGCGCGTTTGAGCGCATCAATCATGGTGAGTAGTTCCATGAGGTGGTCATTGGTGGGCGCACAGGTGGGCTGGAGCACGAAAACGTCCCGGCCGCGCACATTTTCCAATATTTCGACGAAGACTTCGCCGTCGCTGAAAGAACTCACCTCGGCACGACCAATGGGAATCTGCAGGAAGCGCGCCACCTGAGCAGCCAGAATGGGATTGGCGTTCCCGCTGAAGACCATGAGATTGCCGTGGGCCATGTGATGTCTTTACTCTCTTTCGCAGGTGGCAAAACAGTCCGAGGACAATTTGGCTGGGGCGCCAGGGATCGAACCTGGGAATGCCGGAATCAAAATCCGGTGCCTTACCGCTTGGCTACGCCCCAATAATCATTGCTCGGCAAGATCGTACAGTGGATGCCTGTTGCATCCACGCACGGACCATGCGCGCCAGGGGGCAGGCACCCGCGCAGCAATTTGTTGTGCGGAGATATTATCCGCTACCAGCCCGAAAACACAGGCGCCGCTACCCGTCAAACGAACATCGTGCACGCCCTGATTTTTTAGCCAGCGCGTACCATGTTCGACTTCTGGGTAGCGGGCGCACACCGTAGGTTCCAAGGTGTTTTCCGTCGCCCCGCCGAGAAACGCGCCTATTGTGCTGGGCACGTGATGCCGTGTCAATTCAGGGGCGGTGAAAATCTCCCGTGTACTTACGGACACCTGCGGG
>NZ_JAAZTY010000101.1 GCF_018854775.1 Acidithiobacillus ferriphilus
CTCGTACTCCACGTGCGAGGTCGCAATCGTGATCCCTCGTGCCCGCTCTTCCGGCGCATTGTCAATCTGATCATAAGCGCGAACCTCACCACCAAACTTCGCCGACAACACCTTCGTCAGCGCCGCCGTCAATGTGGTCTTGCCATGGTCCACGTGACCAATCGTTCCCACGTTCACATGCGGCTTCGTCCGCTCAAATTTCCCTTTGGACATCAGACACTCCCCCAAGAATACCAGACCCAAGCAAAAACCAAAAAATATGGAGCCCACAACCGGATTCGAACCGGTGACCTCTTCCTTACCAAGGAAGTGCTCTACCGACTGAGCTATGTGGGCCTGAACACTGGAGCGGGTGATGGGAATCGAACCCACACCATCAGCTTGGAAGGCTGAGGTTCTACCGTTGAACTACACCCGCACAAAATTAAAACTTAAACCATCTAGCCCTGCGCTCAGCGCGCGACACCACAAAATTCAAATGGTGGAGGGGGGAGGATTCGAACCTCCGAAGGCAGAGCCGTCAGATTTACAGTCTGATCCCTTTGACCGCTCGGGAACCCCTCCCACGATTAGCGGCGCATTGTGCGGCCCAGGCTCTTCTTTGTCAAGTGACTTCGCGCCTGTGGGTGTTCTGGTCACCTCTGGCACAGTGGCCAGCATTTTAACGACTTAATGCGTATGCAGCGCCTTCGGCGCCTTGACAAAGTTGTCCATTTACAACATCCTCCACGGAAGTGGTCAGGATTTTTTGCCGGGCAGCTTCGCCTGGGCTTGAGAGAGGAGGGTTTTAATAATGCTACATACTAAACGTATCGCACTGCTGGTTGCCATCAGTGGCGGCCTTTTCGCCAACGCCGCTTATGCGGGTGATGGCTACGTGGGTTATGCCATAGATCACGGCGCCAAGCCCCTTGTCACCAGTACGGGTATCTGCGTGCGTGGCGGGCGCCCGGTCACTGATGGTCCGGTACCTGCCCATTGCGCTCCCGCTCCCGCCCCCGTCCCCGTGGCGGTCGCGCCGACGCCTCCCGCGCCAACGCCTGCCCCCATCGCGCCGGTGGAGCAGACAATTCTGGTGAGCAAACCAATCACCATCACCGGCATCAACTTTAAATTTGATTCATACAAACTTCTGAATCATGACATCAAGGTATTGGACCAGGTGGCCGATTTTGCAAAAAACCACCCAGATGCCGTACTCGACGTCAATGGCTATTGCAGCAAGGTGGGCAGTTACGCATACAATCTTAAATTGTCCAAGCTGCGCGCCCACAGTGTAGCGCAGTACCTGACGCAACATGGAGTGACGAGCGATCGCATGGTATTGAAAGGCCACTCCTACGATAATCCAGTCGCCACCAACGCTACGCCGCAGGGTCGATTTCTGAATCAGCGTGTGGAAATCAATTCCAGCATCAAGGTTCAGAAGACCGTTCGGTAATTTCTTCTCAGTGCTATAAGGGCGAGCCCACTAAGGCTCGCTTTTTTTTGCCCCGGCCATGACAGTGCGCGGTATCATTTCCATGATAGACTAGTCGCCATGCGACAGTTCTTCCTCCGTTTTGTGCGTACGCTACACATCACCCGCGTTCTAGTGCGTTACCGCCTGGACGATGTGCTTTATTTCCTCCCGTTGTTAAAACCCTATCAGGCCATTCTCCGCCTTAGCCCCATGGCCTGGTTGGGACCGCGCCCGCAGGGCACCTTCGCTGAACGCTTGCGCGAAGCACTCGAAACACTGGGACCCACCTTTATCAAACTCGGACAAATGCTTTCAACCCGCCGAGATTTGCTTCCCGACCATATCACTCAAGAACTTGCGAAACTTCAGGATGCGGTACCCCCTTTCCCGTCAAACGTCGCCCGGCAGATTATCGAGGCAGCACTGGGCAAACCGATTGAAACGGTCTTCTCTCAATTTGAGGATCGGCCTGCGGCGGCGGCATCCATTGCCCAAGTACACTTTGGACAATTACTGGACGGGCGCGAGGTGGCGATCAAAGTCCGACGCCCCGGTCTGCAACGCATTATTGATCAGGACTTAGCGATACTCGCCCTGCTCGCCGATCTCGCGGAGCGCTATTCTCAAGAAGGCCGGCGCCTGAAAATTCGTGCGATTGTTGCGGAATATGCCAAAACCATTCGCGGTGAACTGGATCTGCTACGCGAGGCGGCCAATGCCAGCCAGTTGCGGCGTAATTTTTTCGCAGAGCCTGATCTGCTCTATGTGCCAGAAATATATTGGGATTACTGCGCGCCCCCGGTATTGGTGATGGAGCGCATTTATGGCATCCCCATCGGTCAACGCGACGCACTGCGTGACGCTGGCATTGATTTTGACCAACTCTCGCGACGCGCCGCAGAAATCTTTTTTCGCCAAGTCTTTCGCGATGCCTATTTCCATGCGGATATGCATCCCGGCAACGTCTTTATTGATCCGAAGAATGGGCGCTTTATCGCCGTTGATTTCGGCATCATGGGGAGCCTGGATGATGCAAGCCAGCATTACCTCGCCGAAAATATGATCGCATTTTTTCGGCGCGACTACCGGCGCGTAGCAGAAGCGCATGTGGAAGCCGGATGGGTACCACCAGACACCAACGTACAGGATTTCGAAACGGCCATCCGTGCCATTGCGGAGCCGGTATTTGAAAAGCCCTTGAATGAAATATCCGTCGCCAGTCTTTTGCTTCGCCTCTTCCAGACGACGCGCACTTTTCAAATGCAAACTCAGCCACAACTCCTGCTGCTCCAAAAAACGCTGGTCAATGTCGAAGGCATTGCCCGCGATTTCAACCCGGCACTCAATATCTGGGAAATCGCCACGCCACTACTGACGGAATGGCTCAGTCGCCAGCGCGGTCCGCGGGGCTGGTGGTCAGAGATTAAACAATACTTCCCACAGTGGGGATTAGTGCTGCCCGAAATGCCGGTACTCCTACATAATATCCTGCGCCAAGCCCAACAGGGGGAACTGCCTCTGGTGATTCGCAATAGCGACATCGACGGTATTCGGCAAGAACTGCATCATGGGTTGCAAAAACTTACCTATGGCGTGGGCGGTATATTTACTGTGGTAGGATTAGGCATCATCGCGGCGCTGGAACATCGCTTGAATAGCCAGATACTAAATTTACCCGTATGGGCTTGGTTGATCATCCTGCCGATGACACTCTGGGCCGGGACCAGTTGGGTGCGTAGAGTGTTTTTTAGGCGCGGTGAACGTATGTAAGGTTCCGTTACAGCAACCACATAAACAATGAAGATAAAGGAGGGTGCCATGTGGATGGTCGTTTCTTTTTTGATAGCGGCACTGGCGGTCATTTTTGCAGTTCAGAACGGAGCGCCCGCTGCTATTCATTTCTTCTCATGGACGTTCGCACAATCCCAAGGCGTGGTCCTGCTCAGTGGTTTCGTCGCCGGTTTTATTGCGAGCATGCTGATTTATCTACCCACACATATCCGTAACAAGTTGAAAATTCGTCGCCATGAACGACATGTCGCCGATCTTGAAGGGCGACTCAGTGTCGAACGCGGTAAGCGGGAGTACATCGAAAAGGAGCATGCCGCCGCTATGCGCGTCCAGAAAAGCAACGGCATAGCGACCGACGACACAGAATAAAACGCTGACCAAACGATTAGCGGTGCCTCAAGGCGCGCCTACGGTCTTTTTCTCGACAGCAGCCACTGTTTGGTACTCCGGGTGCAGGCGTGCCAAAGTGGCCAGGTTCCTGGTCGCCTGGGTATTTCCGAGCGCTGCCGCCTTGCGCCACCAGAGGCTTGCCTTACCATAGTCCTGCGGAACCCCTTGCCCCAAGAAATAGAGATTACCCAAGTTGTACTGAGCGGCAGCGATACCCTGCGCTGCCGCCTTCTCCCACCAGTAAGCCGCTTTGGTCCTATCCTTACTGACACCTTGCCCGAAATAATACTGCATGCCGAGGTTATATTCTGCCTTGGCATAACCATGGAGGGCGGCTTTATCAAACCACTGTGCAGCCAAACCATAATTTTGCGGAACCCCATCACCTAGGGCACAGCGGGTGCCAATCGTGTTTTCGAGCTTGGCGGTGGTAAGATCGGCGGGGTGGGTGATAGCCATATCCTCCAAGTCTGCCTTGGATGCAGACTGCGCTTCGGCCAAGGAAGTCGAAAGTACCAAAAGTGCTGCACCACACGCAGCGAGGAACGGTTTAGTGAAATCATGATGAGCGCGCATAGAAACTCCAGGCAGTTTAGACGACACCTTCCAGGTGGCGAGGCTACACCAAAAAGCCCGTATATCGCCAGAAGTTTTTAGCCAGCCCGCGAACCAAAACTTAAGCCTCAACAGAAGCCGACAGCGCCCAGCCATCTCCCTGCCGCACTCCATACCGGGCGCGCTAAGCGGATAGCTGGTTATCGATCCAAGTCTCCGCTGCGTACCAGTCTGCCTCGCAATCACCCCCAGCAAAACCGCGACTCTCGGCAAGGTAGTAAGCACATTCTGCAATCATGCGCTGACGATCCGCCGCAGACACTGCGGAAGACGTCGTACGTGTACCACCAGATGGCATTTTGACCGGCTTACGGACGCGGGTGGGGTGCATCTTAGACGCAGAAACCACCTCTGGCGCCGTCGTGCGACGGGTCGGTGCTGTCTCGGGTCCTGCTGAGACTTCCTTCGGCTTTCTGACTCGTTTCTTAGGTTGTTCTTCCGCCATAACTGTACTCCTTGGACAACGCGCAAAAGACCATTTTGTGTAATAGCACAAGATAGCGGAGCTTTCAAAGCGAAAGGTAACTCTGCCCACATTAAGAGTAAAGAGCGAAAACAGGCCATTCTTGATCTGTTAACGAGTAGCCTGCAATATCTCTGTCGCCCGCCACTTCTGCGCCAACTTATCCAGGACAGCGTTCACAAAACGATGGCCCTGTTCGGCACCGAAGTCCTTACCTAGTTCTATCGCCTCGTTAATGACCACCCGATAGGGGGTTTGCGGATGATCCCGCAACTCGTAGGCAGCCAGACGCAGAATCGCCCGTTCGACTTCGCTGACCTCGTCGACCCAGCGGCGATCCTGAATTTCTTGAGCAATGGCAAGGTCCAGTCCGGGAATGGCGGCACAAACCCCTTGCCAGAGACTTGTGAAGAAAACAACATCAGCGCCCTGCAAGCGCTCGGGGTCGGAGGTAAATTGCAACTCGATCTCGGTGCAGTAACCAGGATTCATTTGCCACTGATAGAGGGCCTGAACGGCAGCTTGACGCGCCAGACGGCGACGATTTATTTTCATGGGCGCTGTTCAGATCTGACGCAACAACTGCACCATTTCCAGCGCAGTCATCGCCGCATCAAAGCCTTTATTACCTGCTTTGGTACCGGCGCGCTCAATGGCCTGCTCAATGCTATCCGTGGTCAGCACCCCAAAAATTACCGGAACCCCCGTATCCATGGATACCTGGGCCACCCCCTTGGACACTTCGGCCGCGACATAATCGAAATGCGGGGTACTGCCACGAATCACCGCGCCCAAACAAATCACCGCATCATAATTACCGCTGCGCGCCAGTTTCTGCGCGACCAGCGGCATTTCATAAGCGCCGGGAACATAAACGACGTGGAGCTGTTCTTCTTCGGCACCGTGACGGCGCAACGCGTCGATGGCTCCCTGCTCCAACTGCTGGGTGATAAAGTTGTTGAAGCGGCTGACCAACAGGGCAAAACGATGCTCACCAGCCTGCAAACTGCCGTCGATATGACGAATCATGACTCATCCTCGGAAACTTCTTGAAAGGGACGCTGGCCGACGATCTCCAGACCGAAACCGCCGATACCACGGTACTGAAACTGGCTGTCGCTCAGGACCACCGCCTGATGTACCCCCAGATCGGAGAGAATCTGAGCACCAATACCAAAAGTGCGCAGAACGCGTCCGGCGTCTCCGGCCTGACCCGGCCCCTTGGGTTTTTCAGGCAGCGCGGCAACCTCCCGCAGGAGTTCTTCGATACTCTCCTGGTGGTGGAGGTAAACCAGCACACCGCGACCTTCCTCAGCGATGCGCCGCAAAGCCACGGTGCTTGGACTGGCTTCACCGGCGAACAGATCATTCAGTATTTTGCCAACCTGTACCCGCACCAGTACGGGTTCATCACGCGCTTCCAGGTCGCCAAGGACCAAGGCGAAATGCGTTTCGCGGGCGACCCAGTCACGATAGATATGGAGCTGGAAGACGCCGTATGGCGTGTGCCACGGGCCGCTCGCCTCGCGCTGTACGATGCGCTCCCGTTCCAGGCGATAACGGATGAGGTCGGCAATAGTGCCAATTTTGAGACCGTGCTCCGCCGCATAGGGAAGCAGGTCGGGCAAACGCGCCATTTCACCATCGGCGTTGAGAATTTCGCAGATGACGCCAGCGGGTTTGCAGCCAGCCAGCCGGGCAAGGTCTACCGCCGCTTCCGTATGACCGGCACGGACCAAGACACCCCCGGCTTCCGCCGCTAACGGAAATATGTGTCCAGGCATCACAATATCCTCAGGACCCGCATCATCGGCGATGGCCGCCTGAATCGTCGCGGCGCGGTCGGCGGCGGAAATGCCGGTGGTGACACCGCGGGCAGCCTCGATCGAGACCGTGAACGCGGTGCCTAGGCTGGCAGTGTTGTGGCCTACCATCTGCGGGAGGCGCAATTGCTCGCAACGCTCGCGGGTGAGGGGCAAACACACCAGACCACGCGCCTGCGAGACCATGAAGTTGATAGCGGTGGGCGTCACGAACTCTGCCGCCATAATGAGATCGCCTTCGTTTTCACGCCCCTCATCATCCATCAGGATCACCATGCGTCCGGCGGCAATGTCGGCAATGATGTCCTCGGCGGGACTGATTTTGGCACTGCTCATGCGAGGAACCCTTTTGCGGCCAGCGAATCACCTGTAATTTTCGATTTTAACCCGGACCCGGGGTCTGTGGCCACCCAACGCTCCACATAACGGGCGACAAGATCCACCTCCAGATTGACCGCCTGTCCGGAGCGCCACTGCGCGGCCGTCGTCTGCGCCAGCGTGTGGGGAATAATATTGAGCATAAACAGGTCACCATGGAGCGCATTGATGGTCAGGCTGATGCCGTCCACGCAAATGCTGCCCTTGGCGGCAATATAACGCAGCAGATTCGGCGGCGCGGCAATGGCAAACACCTGCGAACGTCCCGACGCGCTCACGTCGCGAATATGTCCGACACCATCCACATGGCCAGCGACCAAATGGCCCCCCAGGCGATCGGCCAGACGCAAGGCCTTTTCCAAATTGACCGGGCTGCCCGGCCGCAGATGACCAAGAAGGGTTTTGTCGAGGGTTTCGCGAGAGACATCGGCGGCAAAAGCATCGCGCTGGAGTTCCACCACCGTCAGGCAAACACCGGAAACCGCAATACTGTCACCCAATTGGACATCGCTGAGATCAAGTTTCCCGGTGGCGACAATCATCCGCAAGTCATCATTCTGCGGTACCATACCGCGAATCTGGCCCAAGGCCTGAATAATTCCGGTAAACATCGCTTATCGCTCCTGCGGACGCAACGTCCACTTGATATCGTCGCCCAGTTGAGTGGTATTGATCACCGACCAGCGCGGCACCTCCGCGAGATTCACATAGGGGCCGGTCACAAGTACTGGGCGCGCATCCTGCCCGAGCAGCAGCGGTGCCACATAGAGCAGCCATTCGTCGACCAAACCGGCGGTGAATAAGGAAGCGGCGATGCTTGGCCCGGCTTCTACCAAAATATCATTCATTTCGCGTTGAGCGAACATAGTCATCACTTCCTGCCAGTCCAGCCTCTCTCCCGTTCCACGGCAAGGCAGCAACTCCGCACCGGCGGCGCGCAATGCCCCCTGAGCGGCATTTGGGGCATTCTGGTGGTGACAAATCCATACCTCGCCCGGTGTACCGAAAAGCGCCGCATCGGGGGGGGTACGCAAATGGGTGTCCAAAACGATTTTCACCGGATAGCGTCGTGGGGCCACCGCCAAACGTGGCGCCAGGCGGGGATTATCGGCCAGCACCGTGCCGATACCAACAAGGATGGCACTGGCGCGCGCCCGCTCCTGCTGCACATCTGCGCGCGCCGCCTCCCCCGTCAGCCATTGGCTTTGCCCGTTGGCGAGCGCCACCCGGCCATCCAGACTCATGGCCTGCTTGAGCCGCACCCAGGGGCGGCCATGACGCATCCGCTGCAAAAATCCGGAATTCAGGGTTTCCGCCGCCGCCGCCAGACAGCCCTCTTCAACCACAACCCCGGCAGCGCGCAAACGTTCCACGCCGCGCCCCGCCACCAAAGGATTGGGGTCGCGCATGGCGATCACAACTCGCGCCACGCCCGCGGCAATGAGCGCATCCGCACAGGGCGGAGTGCGGCCCTGATGACTACAAGGTTCCAGGGTAACATAAGCGGTGGCGCCACGCGCCGCATGACCGGCTTCCGCGAGCGCGAACCTTTCGGCATGCGGTTTGCCGGCCTGTAAGTGGGCACCCCGTCCAACGACGAATCCGTCTTTGACCAGCACGGCGCCCACGCACGGATTAGGATGTGTGCTGTACAACCCTAGCTCAGCAAGCACCAAGGCCTCCGCCATAAAGACGGCATCCTGCTCAGCCGTCACGAGCCGAGCCATCTCCCTCGCCGGGGGTCTCTCCTTCTTTCATCCGCGCGATTTCAGCGCTGAAGGCGTCGACATCTTCAAAGCGCCGATAGACCGAGGCAAAACGCACATAGGCGACGGGGTCCAGGTCCCGCAAAGCCTCCATCACCAACTCGCCGATGAGACGCGCCGGAATCTCCCGCTCACCGCGTTCGCGGATACGCCGCTGGATCATCCGCACGGCGGCATCCACCCGTGCCGTCGCCACCGGTCGTTTGCTCAACGCCCGGGTCAGCCCGCGCAGGAGTTTGTCTTCATTGAAAGATTCGCGTCGCCCATCGGTCTTGACGACCATAGGCAGCGCCAGCTCTGCCCGTTCAAAGGTGGTGAAGCGTTGCCCGCACTCCGGACATTCGCGCCGCCGCCGCACACTCCCGCCATCATCCGCGAGGCGGGAATCCACCACGCGGGTATCGACGTAGGCACAGAACGGACAGCGCATGAAATAACTTTAGCCGTACACCGGGAACTGATGGCAGAGGGCCTTCATGTCCGCCTGAACCCGTTCAATGACCGATGTATCGCCGGCCGCATCCAGAACATCCGCAATGCCGTTACCCAGGCGATGCATTTCGGACTCGCCAAAACCACGCGTGGTGGCTGCGGGCGTACCGATGCGGATGCCACTGGTGACCGCCGGCGGACGCGTGTCGAAGGGCACGGCGTTCTTGTTGACGGTGATGTTGGCCTGCCCCAGCGCCTCTTCCGCTTCTTTACCCGTAACCTTCTCGCCCAGATTCAGCAGGAAGAGATGGTTGTCGGTGCCACCCGAAACTGCACCATAACCCCGCCCGCTCAGCACATTGCTCAGGGTTTGCGCGTTGTGGATGACTTGCTGCTGATACACCTTGAACTCCGGCTGCAATGCTTCGCGGAAGGCAACGGCCTTGGCGGCGATGACGTGCATCAGCGGCCCCCCCTGTAAACCTGGAAAAATCAGGGAATTCACCTTCTTGGCATACTGTTCCCGACAGAGGATCAAACCACCGCGGGGTCCGCGCAAGGTTTTGTGGGTGGTGGTGGTGACAAAATCCGCATGGGGCACCGGGCTGGGATGCAGACCTGCGGCTACGAGACCGGCGATGTGCGCCATGTCCACCAGCAGATAGGCGCCAATGCTGCGGGCAATCTCACCGATGCGGGCGAAGTCGATAATGCGTGAGTAAGCGCTGGCACCCGCGACGATCATCTTCGGACGTTCCCGCTCCGCCTGCTCCGCCATGGCGTCATAATCGATACGGCCATCTTCCGCGCGCACCCCATAAGCCGCAACCTGAAAGAGTTTACCGGACACGTTCACCTTGGCGCCATGGGTCAGATGGCCACCGTGGGCCAAGCTCATACCCATAATCTTATCGCCAGGCTGGAGCACAGAAAGATAAACCGCCTGGTTGGCCTGCGAACCGGAGTGGGCCTGGGCGTTGGCATGTTCGGCGCCAAAAAGCTCCAAGGCACGGTCAATGGCCAACTGCTCGGCAATGTCCACATACTCGCAGCCGCCGTAGTAGCGTTTGCCCGGGTAGCCTTCCGCATATTTATTGGTCAGCACCGAGCCCTGCGCAGCCATCACCATGGGACTGGCGTAGTTTTCAGAGGCGATGAGTTCGACATGATCTTCCTGGCGCCGGGTTTCCTTGCGCATGGCGTCCCATAGCGCCGGATCGAAATCAGCAATGGTCAGGGTTTTGGAAAACATGGCCGAACTCCTTAGAACTTGAGAAAAATAGGGGTAAACACTAATGGATGCGCGCGATCACAGCAAGGGTGAAAAATTGGTGTGCGTCATGAATCCCTTTCATCCGACGCCCGCGATCCGGGCATTCGCTGGATCAGATCTTGATGCGCACCGGCTGTGGATGGCCCTGCAAAACGAACTTCAGCGCTGCCTTTTCTTTCTTGCCACGGCGTGGCCGCTGCTTGTCCGCAAAAATATCCTGATAAGCCACATAAATGACCGGCGGACCCAGCACCCAGACCACCAAACCCAGCCACACCTGCGAGAAGGACGGCATCAATACATTACTGATCAAAATAATCGCCCAGAGGGCGATGAGGGGATCGCGCAGTTCCGGTCGAAAAATAAGGGTTAGGGTAGTTTCCACCTCGGACTCCAGCCAGCCGTGTCCTTTGTGCAGGGCTAGGGCTATGCCAAAAAAGGCGGGCGAAAACCAGAAGTAGGGCATCAGCGCGAGGTCAGAAAAACGCTCGCCGAAAGCAAACCACCAGCCCCAGAATCCCTGCCCCAATCCTGATCCGTTATTCCAGGGCATCTGAATCCCCGCGAGGATCCCCCCCATAACCACCAGATCCCGGCCAAACTCGAAAATCATGCCAAACACCGCGAACACCATGCCCCATAACACGGCCACATGCAGTGCGTGCCGGATTTGCTGCGCGGTGTATTCTTCCCCTTCACTACGCCCGACGATACGCAAACCGACCAATAGTCCAAGTGGTGCCAGCGCATCCATAAGCCAGCCCGGGAAGGGGATGGCAGTGAAGAGCATGGCCCCTGCGGCGAACGCAAGCCAAGGCTTAGGGCGCGCCGCCACCAACCCGGCACCGCCTTCCACCCAACTCACCATTCGATCCAACCATTTCCAAGCCAAAGCACTGCTCCCGGACTGAGGGCAAACGAACTGCACACCACTTCGTGATCAGATCGAAACAGTCCTTTTTTATTTTAGCCAAGAACATGCGCCATTACAAAAACCGTGGTTGACCCAGCACTCGTGCCTCTATCTTGTAGCCAGCGGCTAGCACGATTAGACTGCCTAATGGCTTTCCCGACAAAATTAAAGTGCGCAATGCCCGCAAAAATACCCGCTGATTCCGTTGGATTGGTAACCCCACAGACCGTGTTTTTCTCGGCACCTCTGAAGCTGGAGTGTGGCCGCGAACTACCCGGCTACTCCCTCACCTATGAGACCTACGGTACCCTCAACGCGCAGCGGAGCAATGCCATCCTGCTCTGCCACGCTCTTTCCGGCGACCACCATGCGGCCGGTTACCACGCTATGGACGATCGCAAGCCGGGCTGGTGGGAGCACCTGCTGGGTCCTGGTAAGGCGATGAATACAAATAAATTTTTCTTCATATGCGCCAACTTCATCGGCTCCTGCAAAGGTTCGACAGGCCCGGCCAGCATCAATCCGGAGACCGGCACGCCCTGGGGACTGGATTTCCCGATGGTCACGGTGCGCGACTGGGTGAGGACACAGGCGGATCTTGCCGACCATCTGGGTATTGCGCAGTGGGCGGCCGTCGTCGGCGGCAGCCTGGGAGGCATGCAGGTCATGCAATGGACGATGGATTACCCGGAACGCTTGCGTCACGCAGTCGTTATCGCCGCAGCATCCAAACTCACAGCGCAGAATATTGCCTTCAACGAAGTCTGCCGACAGGCCATCATGACCGATCCGGATTTCCATGGCGGACGCTACTATGCCCACAACACCAAGCCCCGGCGCGGATTGTCACTGGCGCGCATGATCGGACATATCACCTATCTTTCCGACAACGCCATGCGCACCAAGTTCGGCCGCGACACCCGCGGCGGCAAGGCTTTTTCCTTCGGCTTCGACGTGGATTTCGAGGTAGAGAGTTATCTTCGCTATCAAGGTTCCAGCTTTGTCGAGCGCTTCGATGCCAACAGTTATCTCTACATCACCAAGGCCTTGGACTATTTTGATCCAGCCAACGCTTTTGGCGGAAATCTAGCCGAAGCTTTTGCCTCCACACAGGCAGCCTTTCTGGTGATCTCCTTCAGTTCAGATTGGCGTTTCTCCCCGGAGCGCTCGCGTGAAATCGTGCAAGCCCTGTACACCTGCAATCGAGACGTCAGTTATGCCGAGATCGAGGCGGAACACGGCCACGATTCTTTCCTGATGCCCATCCCCCAGTATGTGGCCGTGTTGAGCGCCTACCTCGGGCGAGTCGCTGAAGAGGTGGGCGTATGATCCTGCGCAAGGATCTGGCGATCATCGCCGACTGGATCGCGCCACAAAGCCGCATACTTGATTTGGGTTGTGGCGAAGGCGAGTTGCTGGCCTATCTGCGCGCTGAAAAAGGCGTACAGGGTTACGGAGTCGAAATTGAGGAAGCGCGGGTCGTCGCCGCCATACGCCGGGGCATACCGGTGATCCAGCAGGATCTCGATCGGGGCTTACGTAATTTTGCCGATCACAGCGTCGATACGGTAGTTCTTTCCCTGACCCTGCAGGCCTCCACCTATCCGCGCGAACTCCTATTGGAAATGCTGCGGGTTGGACGCGAGGTGATCGTCACCTTTCCCAACATGGGGCATTGGCATGCGCGTTGGCAACTGGGAGTGCTCGGCCGCATGCCTATGACAGACGCGTTGCCGCATACGTGGTACGATACGCCCAACATTCATCTGTGTACCATTCGTGATTTTGAGTCCCTGTGCCGGGACAGCGGCATCGTGATTCATCAGCGCGTCGTACTGAATGACCGTCGTCGCGAAACCTGGCGTAATCGCCTGTTGCCCAATCTCTTCGGCGAGGTGGCTCTTTATCGTTGCGCCCTGAGGGCGCGCTAACCCGCAGCAGGAAAATGCCATGGCCCTAGAACTCATCAGCTTTCCCCTCTGCCCTTACGTGCAACGCTCCATCATCACCCTGCTCCACAAGCAGGTGGGTTTCACCCTTACCCATATCGATCTGGCGCACAAACCGGAGTGGTTTCTGGCGCTGTCGCCCATGGGCAAGGTGCCCTGCCTGAAAATTGATGAACACACGGTGCTCTTTGAATCGCAGGTCATCAATGAATATCTGGACGAAACCATCGCCCCCGCGCTGCATCCCGCCGACCCCCTGAAACGGGCACAACACCGCGCCTGGATCGCCTTCGGCAGCGAAATACTGAACGACCAATTCCAGATGATGATCGCCCAAGGGGAAGAACGTTTCGCCGCCTCCAGTCGCCAGCTTTTTGACAAGCTGGAGCGGCTGGACAAAATCATGGGGGACGGCCCCTTCTTTGCCAATGAGTATTTCAGTCTGGTAGACGCTGCCCTGGCGCCGCTGTTCATGCGCATGGAAATCCTCCATGCCCTACGCCCATTGCCGCGCTGGGAATCCCTGGGCAAACTGCGGCGCTGGACGGCATCACTCATGGAATTACCAGAAGTCGCCGGATCGGTAACCGCAGATTTTCCAGATTGCTTACGCAACTATATCAGTGAGAAGGGCAGCCTGTTTTTGCGATCTGCCTGAAGATATTACAGCACCACAGATTCGCCCAAAGTGAAGGAGTTGACCGTATGAGCGAGCATCAAGAGAACGGGGAGCAGAGCCAGGCTCTGGTGCCGACCACCCATTTCGGCTATCAGGAAGTGCCGGAAACGGAGAAGGAACAACTCGTCAAAGGGGTTTTCAGCAGCGTCGCCAGCAAGTATGACTTGATGAATGACCTCATGTCCCTCGGCGTCCACCGCCTGTGGAAACGCTTCACCGTTGATCTCGCCCGTCCCCGACCAGGGCAGCGGGTGCTGGACCTGGCGGGCGGCACCGGCGATCTGGCGGCGGCAATTCATCCGCGGGTTCGGCCGAATGGCTCAATCGTGGTTTCTGATATAAACGCGGAGATGCTCGCGGTCGGTGAGAGTCGGCTGGCCGATAAAGGCATCATCGCCGGTGTCGAGTTCGTAGAGGCCAACGCCGAGGCGCTCCCCTTTCCAGATCGGGAATTTGATATCGTGACCCTCGCTTTTGGCATCCGTAACATGACCCATCCAGAACGCGCCTTGAGCGAGATTTATCGGGTACTGAAAACCGGCGGACGGGCCCTGATCCTCGAATTCTCCCACCCGCGCTGGCCGGGGTTGCAGAGTATTTACGATCTGTATTCTTTCAATCTCTTGCCACGCATTGGCGAACTGATCGCCAAAGACCGGGAGAGCTATCAGTATCTGGTGGAATCCATTCGCCGCTTTCCCGATCAGGAAACCTTCAAGGCGATGATGGAAGACGCCGGACTGGCGCGGGTAGAAGTCTTCAACCTCTCTGGTGGGATTGTCGCACTGCATCGCGGGTTCCGGATGGATTGATGAATGCTTTTCATCACCCAGCCTAAAAATTCCCTCTTGAGCCCACTGGCGCGGCAGGGCATGATGGCGGCAATTTTCGCAGAGGAGTAATGCCATGACATCGGTCCATAGTCTCGGTTTTCCCCGTATCGGTCACAAGCGTGAACTGAAAAAGGCGCTGGAAAGCTTCTGGTCCAAAGAAATTGACGAGAAGGAATTACAGTCACGCGCCGCTCAGCTACGTGATCGCCACTGGCGGATTCAGCAAACCTGTGGTATGGACCTAGTACCTGTAGGTGACTTCAGCCTCTACGATCATATGCTCGACATGAGTTGTACGCTCGGCGCTGTTCCACCGCGTTATGGCTTTTCCAGTGACCAAGTAGACCTCGGCACCTTCTTCGCCATGGCGCGCGGCTCCAGCACCCAGCCCGCCATGGAAATGACCAAGTGGTTTGATACCAACTATCACTTTATCGTCCCGGAATTTCACGAGGACATGGATTTCCACCTCGCCAGCGACCGTATTTTTACCCAGGTGAAGGAGGCCCAGGCACTGGGTCTGAAGACCAAGCCCGTCCTGGTCGGCCCTATCACTTATTTGTGGCTGGGCAAGGAAAAGGACCTCAACGCCGAAGCCCAGCACGAGGCACAGCATCATCATGATGATAGTGCCTGTCACGGCCACGGCGCACCGGTTGGCACTGCCTGCTTCGACCGCCTGACCCTGCTGCCCAAAGTATTGCCGGTCTATGCCGAGATTCTCGCCCGCCTGGCGGATCTGGATGTGGAGTGGGTACAGATGGATGAACCTGCCCTTGCCCTCGCCTTGCCCCAGGAGTGGGTCAAGGCATTGGAGTCGACTTACCAGACCCTAAGCCAGGGCAAAACACCCAAGGTGCTGCTGGCGACTTATTTTGATTCCGTTGCCGATCATGCAAAAACCCTCAAGACCCTGCCGGTAGCCGGCCTGCATCTCGATTTGCGACGTGCTCCGCAGCAGTTGAATAGTTTCCTCACTGACTACCCTGCCGACAAAGTGCTCTCCCTCGGCGTCATCGATGGTCGCAACGTCTGGCGTGCTGACCTGGATGCCACCCTGGCGCTTTTACAGCCGGTCCATCAACAGCTTGGCGATCGCCTCTGGGTGGCGCCCTCTTGCAGTCTGCTGCATACGCCGGTGGATCTGGAGCAGGAAACAGAGTTGGATGCCGAACTGAAATCCTGGCTGGCCTTCTCCGTGCAGAAGCTCGATGAAGTGACCGTTATCGGTCGCGCCCTGGACAAAGGCGTGGAGTCCGTGGCGCAGGAACTGGCTACCGCCCGTGCCGCCATCGCTTCCCGCCGCAGTTCGCCGCGCATCCACAATCCGGCGGTCACCCAGCGTCTGGAGGATTTGGGCCAGGATGACGGTCGGCGTCACAGCCCCTTCCCCGCCCGTGAAGCCGCACAGCGCGCACGTTTCAAGCTGCCCGCCTTCCCCACCACCAGTATTGGCAGCTTCCCGCAGACTCCGGAAATTCGTAAGGCCCGCTTGCAGAATCGCAAGGGTGAACTGAGCAACATCGATTACCAGAAGGCGATGGAAGCAGAAATTGCACTGGTGGTGAAGGAACAGGAGCGTTTGGGCATCGACGTACCCGTGCATGGTGAGCCGGAACGCAATGACATGGTCGAATATTTCGGCGAGCAGTTATCCGGCTTTGCCTTTACCCGGCACGGCTGGGTGCAAAGCTATGGCTCGCGCTACGTGAAGCCGCCATTAATTTTCGGCGACGTGTCCCGCCCCACGCCGATGACGGTAGCTTGGAGTACATACGCTCAGTCCCTGACCTCGCGTCCGATGAAGGGCATGTTGACCGGCCCGGTAACTATCCTGCAGTGGTCCTTTGTCCGCGACGATCAACCCCGTGAGCGCACCGCACTGCAGATCGCCCTCGCCATCCGTGACGAGGTCAAAGATCTGATCGATGCCGGCATCGGTATCATCCAGATCGACGAACCCGCCTACCGTGAAGGTTTGCCTCTCAAGCGTAAGGACTGGGAACAGTATCTAAACTGGGCGTCACGCGCTTTCCGCATTTCGGCGCAAGTCGCCCCGGATGACGTACAAATCCATACGCACATGTGCTATTCAGAGTTTAACGACATCCTGCCCGCCATCGCGGCCATGGATGCCGATGTCATCACCATCGAGACATCGCGTTCGCAGATGGAGTTGCTGGATGCTTTCGCCACCTTCAACTACCCCAACGAAATCGGACCCGGCGTGTACGACATCCATTCCCCACGCGTACCCAGCGTGGAAGAAATGGTCAACCTGATGGAAAAGGCGGTCAAAGTGGTACCCGCCGAACGCCTGTGGATCAACCCCGACTGCGGTCTGAAAACCCGCAAATGGGCGGAAGTGACGCCCGCCTTGGAGAACATGGTGGAAGCGGCCAAGCAGGTGCGCGCCCGTCACGCCTGAACCCGGTCATAAGCGGCACCACAGAGCCCCCTTTGGGGGCTTTTTTGTGACCATTTCCCAACATTATCAAATAACTTGATAGTTATTGAGACTTGTTGATAAAGTCCAGGGCAAGATCACACTTTCATTCTGAATTTCATCCGATAACGAGGAAGTGATAGCCATGAATAACGACGTGATCGACACCATGATCGACGGCTTCAAGGAATTCCGCCACAGCTATTATGAGAAACGGCCGGACTTCTTCGACACCCTGGTGGAGAAGGGGCAGAGCCCGAAAGTCATGCTGATAGGCTGTTCCGATTCCCGAGTCACACCTACGTCACTCTACGGCAGCGAGCCCGGAGACATTTTTGTGGTGCGCAACGTCGCGAATCTCGTTCCTCCGGCAGAGCAAGACGGCCATCTTCATGGCACCAGCGCAGCGGTGGATTTCGCGGTTAGTCACTTGGATGTGGAACACATCATTATCAACGGCCACTCGCATTGCGGTGGCATGAAAGCGCTATTGAACGGCACTGAAGGCAAGTATGTCGGCCCCTGGGTGGAAATCGCCAGAGATGCCCGTTCTGACGTGATGCGGGAATATGCTGATGCCAGCCCCGAAGAACAGGCGCGCGCCCTCGAAAAAGCCAGTATCCTGGTTTCCCTGGAAAACCTGCTGACCTTCGACAGTGTGCGTCGCCGCGTAGTGCGGGGTGAGATGCAGTTGCACGGCTGGTATTTTGATATGGAAGAAGGCGCCCTGCTGGCCTATAACGCCAGCGCACACCAGTTCGAACGGCTTGTCTGAGAACAAACGATGGGAAACAACGCCAATCTTTCGCCCCTCAAAAACCTGCGCGCCGACGTGCCTGCGGCGGTGGTGGTGGCACTGGTGGCGATGCCGTTGTGTTTGGGCGTTGCCTTGGCCTCCGGCGCGCCCCTCATTTCCGGACTCATAGCAGGCGTAGTGGGGGGTCTGCTGGTCCCGCTGTTCAGTCGCTCGCATCTGGCCGTCAGCGGCCCGACCCCTGCCATCGTCGCCACGGTACTGGTGGCAATGCAGGTCCTCCCAAGTTTCTCCGCTTTTCTGCTGGCGGTGGTCATCGCCGGGGGCATTCAGATCGTTTTAGGTATTGTCCGTGCGGGCGTCGTGGCCTATTTTTTCCCTTCCGCCGTCATTCAGGGCATTCTCTCGGCTATCGGCATCATTATCATCCTCAAGCAGTTTCCCTATGCCATCGGTTTTGATCTGGGCGAATTCGGCGGTCAGGACTTTATCAGTGCCCATGGCGAGAACACCTTCAGCGGTGTCATCGCTGCCCTGGCGCACTTGGAGTGGGGCGCCCTGCTGATCAGCGTACTCACCCTGTCCATCCTGATCACCTGGGACAAAGTAGCGGTGTTGCGCAAACAAACCTGGCTGTCCGGACCCCTCATGGCGGTAGTTTTTGGCACCTTACTCAACGCACTGTTGCTCTACGCCGTTCCGGAGCTGGCCGTCAGCGGCCAGAATCTGGTCAACCTGCCAATCATTCACTCCTTCGCAGATTTGCGGGGTATGCTGCAAATGCCGGACTGGGGGATGATCGGATCGAAAAGCGTCTGGGTGACGGCTGTCGCCCTCACCTTCATAACGAGCCTCGAAAGCCTGCTTTCTATCGAAGCAGCCGACAAACTCGATACCTACAAACGGCGCACGCCGCTGGACCGCGAGCTGCTGGGTCAGGGCATCGCCAATGTCGCCAGTGGCCTCATCGGCGGCCTTCCGGTGGCGGCGGTTATCGTGCGCAGTACCGCCAAC
>NZ_JAAZTY010000102.1 GCF_018854775.1 Acidithiobacillus ferriphilus
TGGCACGAGAATGTCGCGGATATCATCGCGGCTGGCATGCAAACTGATCGCGAGATTGACCGGGCTTTCCGTACCCAGCCGATCCATGCCCGGCACCACCCCCGCCGTGCTGACGGTAATGCGCCGCGCACCCAAACCGTAGGCATAATCGTCGCGCAGCAAATCCAGCGCAGGTAATACATGACGCAAATTGAGTAACGGCTCACCCATACCCATGAACACCACGTTGGTGATGGCATTCAGACCCAGCAAGCGGCGCGCCACGCGCACCTGGGCGATTATTTCGTGGGTTTCCAGGTTGCGGCTCAGCCCTTGCGCGCCGGTGGCGCAGAAACTGCATGCCAGCGAGCAGCCCACCTGGGAAGAAATGCACAGCGTGCCACGGTCCTCTTCAGGAATAAAAACCGTTTCGATCGCATTGCCATCAGGAAGCTTCAACAGCCATTTGCGGGTGCCATCCGCCGCCAGTTGATCAGCAATAATTTCCGGTTCATCCAGAATGGTCTCAGCGGCGAGTCGGGTGCGGAGGGCTTTGCTGATGTTACTCATGGCCGCGAAATCCGTCACCTGACGGGTATGCAGCCATTGCAAAATCTGGTTGGCGCGAAAGGGGGACTCTCCCCAGGTGCGCAGCAATCCGGCGAGGGACTGGCGATCCAGTCCCAGCAGGTGTGGCCATACGGCCTTGGTAACTACAGAAGAATCGCCTATCATTCAGCGCGAAAAAATCTCCCGTTGGCCAAAAAAGTAGCCGATTTCCCATGCCGCGGTCTCAGCGCTGTCTGAGCCATGCACGGCGTTGGCATCGATGCTGTCGGCAAAGTCCGCACGAATCGTCCCCGCAGCGGCATCTTTGGGGTTGGTCGCGCCCATCAGATCACGGTTTTTGGCGATGGCGCCCTCGCCCTCCAACACCGTAACCACTACCGGGCCACTGCTCATGAAATCGCACAGCTCGCCGTAAAACGGACGCGCTTTGTGTACTGCATAAAACCCTCCCGCCTCATCACGGCTGAGGTGCATCATCTTGGTGGCAGCGACACGCAGGCCCGCCTGTTCGAAACGGCCAAGAATGGCGCCGATGGCATTTTTCTGAACGGCGTCGGGTTTGATGATAGAAAGAGTACGCTCAACAGCCATAAATTCCTCAATGGGGGTAAAATTAAAGTCGCCATAGGCTAGCATTCTGCAGTTTCTCTGGCAATCCGGGACGCATATCCGGGGAGCAATCGTTATCACGCCCGGCGCAAAATATTCGACATTGCGAGATCAACCCCTAACGGGCATTTTTCTGCTGAAAATCAGAGAAGGATTGTAACAACAGTGACGCCGCATCCCCCCGTGTGGGGTCAAGGTAACAATGCGCTGATTCCCTCTTAAACCAGGTATCCTGGCGCTTGGCCAGTTGGCGGGTCGCCGCCAGTGCCGCCTGATAGGCCTCTGCGGCACTGTAGAGGCCGTCATGCCAGGCGAAGTATTGGCGGTAACCCACGGCGCGCATGGCGGGCAATTCCGGCGCGTAGTGACGTTGGCGCAGGGATTCCAGTTCTTCCAAAAAACCCTCTGCCAGCATGGCATCAAGGCGCTGCGCGATGCGCTGATGTAACCAGGTCCGGGGCGGACGCAGGATGATCTTGTAGAGCGGGCCGGGGAACGCTCCCTGCCAATGGCGATGAGCGCTGATCGAGGCGCCGGAACTCAGAATCATTTCCAGCGCGCGTTGAATGCGTTGCCGATCATGGGGGGCGATAGCCGCAGCGGTTTCCGGATCCAGGGTCGCGAGGCGCTGGTGTAGTGCCGGCCACCCCGCCGTCTCTGCTGCCGCCACCAGATCCTGGCGCAGGGCGGGATCGGCGGGGGGTAACGCATCAATACCACGCTCCAGCGCGCGGAAATACAGACCCGTGCCACCCACCAACAGCGGGATGCGAT
Organism: Acidithiobacillus ferriphilus; assembly: GCF_018854775.1. Taxonomy (GTDB): domain Bacteria; phylum Pseudomonadota; class Gammaproteobacteria; order Acidithiobacillales; family Acidithiobacillaceae; genus Acidithiobacillus; species Acidithiobacillus ferriphilus. The sequence goes on from NZ_JAAZTY010000102.1 coordinate 1,933, forward strand.
CGCGTTCCCGCGCCAGCGCAATGCAGCGCAGGGCATCT
>NZ_JAAZTY010000103.1 GCF_018854775.1 Acidithiobacillus ferriphilus
TATCCGATACCGGCTTGGTCACGCCCTTGGGCAGGTTGACATTCACCCCCTGGGTCAGCAGCGGCGCGGAAAGCATGAATATCACCAGCAGCACGAGGGTCACGTCGATGTAGGGGACGACGTTCATCTCCGCCATAAGGCGCCGTCGTTTCATGGCTGCGTCTCAGGCACCTGCCGATGCAGGATGTTGGTGAATTCGTCCATGAAAACCTCGTACTGCGCATCCAGCTTGTCCAGTTGATGGACATAGCGGTTATACGCCGCGGTTGCCGGGATGGCGGCGAACAGACCTGCCGCGGTGGCGATAAGGGCTTCGGCGACGGGGGGCGCCACCGTCGCCAGAGTGGCCTGCCCCGCAACGCCAATGGCCATGAAAGCCGTCATGATGCCCCAGACGGTGCCGAGAAGGCCGATAAAGGGACTGACGGAGGATACGGAGGCGAGGAAGGCCAGATTATTTTCCAGGCGTCCCACTTCGCGCATCTGGGCAACCCGCATGGCGCGCCGCGCGGCATCCAGGGCGTCACTGGGACGGATTTTATTGCGCTGGCGCTGGAATTCTTCATAACCGGCGCAGAAAATGCTGCCCGCGCCCGTCTCCAGGTTGCTGCTTCCGGAAACATGCTGATAGATCTGGCTCATCTCCCCACCGCTCCAGAAGCGCTTCTCGAAGCGTGCCAGGGCCTTGTGCGCGCTGCTAAAGACGGCAAACTTCTGGAAGATGATCGTCCAGGAGGCAACGGACGCGATGAGCAAGATGATGAGAATAACCTGTACGACGCCGCTGGCATGCGTCACCAGATGGGTCATGGAGAGGGATTGGGTGGTATCGGCGACGATATTGGGATCCATAAAATCTCACGGCTGAACAGAAAGAGGGATGGCCTGCAATAATACCGCAGGAATAACGTGGGGACGAAAACCGGCGGCATCGAGGCAGACCACCTCCACTTCTCCGCTACAGAGTATCCTGTCCCCAACCGAGGCGACTTGATAAAAACCCATGCGCACGGGGCTTTTGCTCACGACTTTGGTTTCCAGCCGGAGCAGGTCATTGAAACGGGCCGGAGCGCGGAAGTCCAGGCGGACGCGGCGCACCGCAAAAATGATCCCTGCATCCTGCTCCAGTACATCCAGTTCATAACCCCGTTCGCGCAGCATTTCGGTGCGGGCGCGCTCCATGAAGCGTAAGTAGTTGGCATGATACACCACCCCGCCATGATCCGTATCTTCATAATAAACGCGAACGTGGAAAGTGCTGACGGGATCGTTAGCCGGCATCGAAAAGTCCTCCGGGTTCCTTGGGGGCCGTCAGGCCGAGGGCGAGGTAGCTGAGTTCCGTCGCGCAGCGTCCGCGCGGGGTGCGAATCAGATAACCGCGCTGAATCAGAAAGGGTTCCAGCACATCTTCGATGGTGCCGCGCTCCTCGCCAATGGCTGCCGCCAGACTCTCCACCCCTACCGGCCCGCCCGCAAAGCGCCCTATGACGGCCTGGAGCAACTTGCGATCCTGGCCATCAAAACCGTGCTGGTCCACCTCCATGAGGGTCAGGGCGGCCTGCGCCGTCGCCACATCAATTTCACCGTTACCGCGTACCTGGGCATAGTCCCGCACCCGGCGTAGCAGGCGGTTGGCGATGCGCGGCGTGCCGCGCGCGCGCCGGGCGATCTCCTGCGCACCCTCCAGGGCTTGCGGCGTGCCGAGAATCTGGGCGGAACGGGTGACGATCTGCGTCAATTCGGCGTCACTGTAGAATTCCAGATGAAAACTGATGCCGAAGCGATCTCTTAACGGCGAGGTCAGTAGCCCGGCACGGGTGGTGGCGCCAATCAGGGTGAAGGGGGGCAGGCTGATTTTGATGGAGCGCGCCGCGGGTCCTTCGCCGATGAGAATGTCGAGTTCGTAGTCTTCCAGCGCCGGGTAGAGGATTTCCTCCACCACCGGACTGAGACGGTGAATCTCGTCGACAAAGAGCACGTCGTGGGGCTGGAGGTTGGTGAGGATGGCGGCCAGATCACCCGGCTTGTCGAGCACCGGGCCAGAAGTGACCTTGAGGCCCGCACCCATCTCCTGGGCGATGATATGGGCCAGGGTGGTTTTGCCGAGGCCGGGTGGTCCGAAGAGCAGCACATGATCCAGTGCTTCGCTGCGACCTTTCGCCGCGTCAATATACAGACCCAGAGATTCACGCAGTTTGGCTTGCCCGAGGTACTCCGCCAGCCGACGCGGACGCAGGGCATGATCCACCGCATCATTGTGGGCTTCCTGGGGGTCGAGAGGGCCTCTATCCATCATTTTGGTCTGACCATTGGCGCACTGGTGGGTTCCAAAAAATCAATGACGTGACAAATTTTGCAGCGACTGACGGATAAGGTCTTCCAAACCCAGGCCTTCCGCCAGACCGGCTATGGCCTGGCTCGCCTGCGCAGGCTTATAACCTAAAGTCAGCAGTGCCGCAATGGCTTCCTGACGGGGGTCGCCGCCAGCGGTGCTGCCCACAGGTCCCGGCGCGATGCCACCCATCTTGTCACGCAGTTCCACCACCAGCCGTTCGGCGGTTTTCGGGCCGATGCCGGGGATGGCGGTGAGTTGCGCGGTGTTGCCCTCGGCCACGGCCTGACTGAGCCGCTCCGCGGACAGACCGGAAAGGCAGGCCAGCGCCACCTTGCCACCGATGCCGTTGACCCGGATCAGCAGGCGAAACGTGTCGCGCTCCGCTACCGTCATGAAACCATAGAGTAAATGAGCATCCTCGCGAATGGTGAGGTGGGTATGCACGGTCAGCGCTGCACCCTCGGCGGGCATTTGATAAAAGCCGGACAGGGGCATCTCCAGTTCATAGCCGACTCCCTGCACGTCGAGCCAGAGCCAGGGCGGGCGCCGCTGCAAGATGGTGCCGGTAAGCGAGGTGATCATGACGGGTGGTTCCTTCGGTCGTGATGCGGTTCAGCGACTGACAGCCAACTGCCAGCGTTGCCGGGTGCTGGCATGGTGGGCATGACAAATGGCACAAGCCAGGGCATCGGCAGCATCGGCCTGTGGGTTTTCGTTCAGCTTGAGGAGCCAGCGGACCATACTCTGCACCTGCTCCTTGGCCGCATGACCACCTCCGACGGCGGCTTTTTTGATCTGCAGCGCCGTGTATTCATGTACGGGCAACCCGGCTTCGAGCAAAGCGACCAGCGCCGCCCCGCGCGCCTGCCCCAGTTTGAGGGCCGAGTCGGCATTGCGCGCCATGAACACCTGCTCGATGGCCGCCACATTCGGTTGCGTGTCGCCGATGACCTGCTTCAGTCCGCGGTAGATGGCGCCGATGCGTTCCAGAAAGGGCTGCCCGGACACATTCAAACAACCATGGGCGACATGCCGGAGCTGGCCAGACGCGTCGGACTCAATAATGCCGTAACCGGTGCGCAAAGAACCGGGATCAATACCGATGATCCGCACCGCCGCCCTGGGCAGGGATGCAGGCGACGCCCCGACATTCAGCATGGCCGCAGACTCCGCCAAAAGCGCCGTCGCGGGTTCAGGGTGCCGCTTCCAGACGAGCCATTTCCTCGTCACTGATCTCGTAGTTGGCATAGACGTTCTGCACGTCATCATTTTCTTCGAGGAAGTCGATGAGCCGCAGCAGTTTCTCCGCCTCCTCACCGCTGACCTCGATCGTATTCTCCGGGATCATCGTCATTTCGCTTTCTTCCGGCTTGAGCCCCGCCGCTTCCAGGGCCAGAACCACGCTGTGAAGATCCGATGGGGCCGTATAAACGGCGATTCGCTCGCCTTCATTGACCACATCTTCAGCACCTGCTTCCAGTGCCGCTTCCAGAATCCGGTCTTCATCAGCATCCGCCGGGAAAACAATCAGACCAAGCTTTTTAAACTGATAAGCCACCGAGCCTGCGGTGCCCATATTGCCGCCGCGCTTGGAAAATATGTGACGCACTTCAGCAACGGTACGCACCTTGTTGTCGGTCATCGTTTCGATCAGGATAGCGACCCCACCGGGGCCATAACCCTCATAGGTGACTTCTTCGTAGTCCACGCCTTCCAGCTCGCCGGTGCCGCGCTTGACCGCCCGCTCGATGGTGTCTTTGGTCATATTGGCCCCGTAGGCCTTGTCCAGGGCAAGACGCAAGCGGGAATTGCTGGCCGGATCACCGCCGCCCGCCCGCGCCGCCACCGTGATTTCGCGGATGAGGCGGGTGAAAATCTTGCCGCGCTTGGCGTCCTTCAGCGCCTTCTTGAATTTGATGGTGGACCACTTGCTATGCCCGGACATGACCGACTCCCTGTTCTATCACTGGATTATCCTGCCAAAATATCGCCCATGGTACCGCAAAGGCGGGGATGCCGTCATGCGAGGGTGGCGATGGCGCTCATGGTGGCGCCGAGCACTTCGGCGGCATCGGCGTCACGGTGAAAATGCAGGGGCACGCCATAACGCAGCAAGGGCCGCTGCCGGTGCAGCCAGGTGGCGAGGTCAGAGCGGCCTTGCCGTGCGCCACTGATATGGGCGGGCACCACTGGCGCGGCGCTTTCCCGCACCAGCCAGGCCAGACCTTTCTGGGTCTGACGGCGGTTGATCCCGCCTTCGGGAAATATGCCCAGCACCCGTCCGTCTTCCAATAACCGGCGCGCCTGGAGGAGGGCACCCACGTCACGGCGGTCGCGACGTACGGGGATGCTGTAGGTCTGCTCCAGCAGGCGGCGCATCCAGGCCTTGTCGTAATATTCCTGCGCGACCAGAAAGGAAATCATCCGGCTGTTGCTGGCTACCAGGAACAAAGGATCGAGCACGGAGACGTGGTTGCAGGCGAGGATGGCCGGCCCGGTTGCGGGAATGCTGCTGAGCTCCCAGCGGCCTCCTTGATAAAAGCGGGTATAGCCGTAAAGCAGGGCATGCAGGCCGCGCTGGGTAAAGGACCATTCCGTTGCCTGATCGGCCGCCGCAGACGATAGCCCCATGTTGTCCGTCAGGAAACGGCGAGCATGCGTTTGAGTGCCACGCGGGCTTGGGCGGCGGTCTCGGGGTCTACCTGAATCCGGTTGACGATCTGGCCCGCAAGGAGACTTTCCAGCGAGCGCGCCAGTTGCTCCGGATCAATGCGGAACATGGTGGAACACATGCAGACCATGGGCGACATGAACTCCACCGTCTTGCCCTCCGCGCGCACCTCATTGGCGAGGCGGGTGACCAGATTGATTTCAGTGCCCACCAGCCATTCGCTGCCGGGTGGCGAAGCCTTGACCGTGCGCAGGATGAAGTCCGTGGAGCCGACGGCGTCGGACCGCTGGCAGACTTCAAAAGACGCTTCCGGATGGGCGATCACCTGCCCCTGCGGGTGTTCGTGCCGCCAGCGTTCGATATGGGCCGGCTGAAACATCTGGTGGACGGCGCAGTGCCCTTTCCAGAGCAGAACTTTGGCACGGCGGATTTCCTCGGGCGTGAGGCCGCCGAGGGGTTGGCTGGGGTCCCAGACCGGCATGTCGCGCAGCGGAATGCCCAATTGATGTCCGGTCCAGCGTCCCAGATGCTGATCGGGGAAGAACAGGGCCTTGGGACGTTGCTGGAAAGACCAGTCGAGCACTTTGCGGGCATTGGAGGAGGTGCAGACCGTGCCGCCGTGGACGCCGCAAAAGGCCTTGAGCGCAGCCGAAGAGTTCACGTAGGTGACGGGGGTGACCTCCCGCTCCACATCGATCACCGTCGCCAGTTCTTCCCAGGCACGCTGCACCTGCGGCATATCGGCCATGTCGGCCATGGAACAACCGGCATTGAGGTCGGGCAGGATGCTCGCCTGTTCCGGGCGGCTGAGAATGTCGGCCACTTCCGCCATGAAGTGAACGCCGCAGAAGACGATGAACTCGGCCTCCTGCTCGGCGGCGGCACGGGAGAGTTGCAGGGAGTCGCCATGAAAGTCGGCATGACGGTAGACTTCCTCGCGCTGATAATGGTGACCGAGGATGACCGCACGCTTGCCCAGCGCGGCCTTGGCCCGCTGAATCCGTGCATCGAGCTCCAACCCATCGCTGCGTCGGAGTCCCTGAATCATCACCGTTTCCACACCCATAACCGACCCTCTCAGGCGCTATCGCGCGTGCAAAAATATCCGATTACGTTACGAAGCCGCCCGCTGCCCGTCAAGCGGTGTCCATTTCAGGGGTTTTGTACGTCGGCGCCGACGCCGGGACGCAGGCGGATACCCAACTCCTGAAGCTGCTTGTCGGCCACGGTGCCAGGGGCTTCGGTGAGCAGGCAGCCGGCCTTTTGCGTCTTGGGGAAGGCGATCACATCACGGATAGTCTCGGCACCACACAGGAGCATGACCAGCCGGTCCAGTCCGAAAGCCAGGCCCCCATGGGGCGGCGCGCCATAATGCAGGGCGTCGAGGAGGAAGCCGAATTTATCCCGCGCCTCTTTCGCACCAATGCCGAGGGCGGCAAAAACCTTTTCCTGCACCGCCTCCTGATGGATGCGGATACTGCCGCCACCCACCTCATTGCCGTTGAGCACCAGATCGTAGGCCCGCGCCAGGGCGTTGCCGGGATCCTGGCTGAGGGTTTCCAGGTGTTCCGTCTGCGGCGCGGTAAAAGGATGGTGCGTGGAAGTCCAGCGCTCTTCCTTGTCGTCATAGTCGAACATGGGGAAGTCGGTGATCCAGACCGGACACCATTCGCCTGCCAGCAAGCCCAGATCAGCGGCCAGACGGTTGCGCAGATTGCCGAGGGCTTCGTTGACGATTTTGGCCGTATCGGCACCGAAAAAGAGGATGTCGCCCGCCGTCGCGCCGCAGCGCCGGAGGATTTCCCGCAAGACATTTTCCGGCAGGAACTTGACGATGGGGGATTGCAGACCTTCGTTACCCTGATCCAGGGCATTCACCTTGATCCAGGCCAGACCCTTGGCACCGTAGATCGCGGTGAACTGGGTGTAGGCATCGATCTGCGCGCGGCTGATCTGGGCGCCACCGGGTACCCGCAGGCAGGCCACCCGCCCATGCGGACGTTCGGCGGCTTCCCGGAACACTTTGAAGTCCACGGCGCGCATGAGGTCGGTGAGTTCGGTGAGTTCCAGCGGATTGCGCAGATCGGGGCGGTCCACACCGAAACGGTGCATGGAGTCTGCGTAGGTCATGCGCGGGAAGGGGTCGGGGAGCCGTACCCCCAGCACCTCGGCGAAAAGCCCGCGCATCATGGGTTCGGCAATCCCCATAACGGCCGCTTCATCGACAAAGGAGGCCTCGATATCGATCTGGGTGAACTCCGGCTGACGATCGGCCCGCAAGTCTTCGTCGCGGAAGCACTTGGTGATCTGGTAATAGCGGTCCAGTCCCGCCACCATCAGAAGCTGCTTGAAGAGTTGCGGACTCTGGGGCAGCGCAAAAAAGTGTCCCGGCTGGGTGCGCGAGGGCACCAGATAGTCACGAGCGCCTTCGGGGGTGGAGCGGGTGAGGACGGGGGTTTCCACATCGATAAAGCCAGCGGCATCCAGGTAGCCGCGCACAAAACGGGTCACCTGATGGCGCAGCCGCAAGCGATTGAGCATTTCCGGGCGGCGCAGGTCCAGATAGCGGTATTTGAGCCGCAGATTCTCGGCGATGTCTTCCTCATCCAGCGGGAAAGGAACCGGCTCGGATCGGTTGAGAATGCTGATGCGCGCTGCGGCCAACTCCACTTTGCCACTGTGCATCTGGGGATTCTCGGTGCCCGCGGGACGGGCGCGCAGAACACCTTCCACCTGCAACACGAATTCACTGCGGCACTCATTGGCGGCCGCGAAGGCGTCCACCTGATCCGGATCGGCGACGATCTGGACCAAGCCTTCGCGGTCCCGCAGGTCAATAAAGATGACGCCGCCGTGATCGCGCCGCCGCTGCGCCCAGCCGCAGAGGGTGACCGTTTGGCCAATCAAGCCTTCGTGAATGCCGTTACAATAGTGTGTCCGCATGCTGCATCCCGTATGAATCAACAAGAAAAGGGCCACCCGACCGGGAAGCCCGCGCACAATCTAGCCTTGTCGCGTGCGCTACGTCAATGACAGGCGCAGCCCCCAGCGGGGCAGGAAGGCGCGGCGGCGGCTTCCTGCTTGCTCTCACCGGCTTTGTTGCTGCCCCCCTTGAAATCGGTCTGGTACCAGCCAGAACCCTTCAGGGCGAAGCCCCCGGCGCTGAGTTGCCGCTCCAGTCCCGGTTTGCCGCAGTGGGGGCAGTCGGTCAGACGGGAATCACTCATGCGCTGCTCGGCGCTCAGATGGTGCCCGCAGTCCTTGCATACATACTCGTAAGTTGGCATCGTATCGACTCCGTATTGGGTTGTAACTTCTAAAAAAGATGCCTATTAAATACGTCTTCACGCCGCAATTTTCAAGGGCCTTGCATTGGAACCGATCCGATAAGGGGGGCACGGATGCCCATCGCTACTGAACTGCACAGCGCATTGCAGACGCTCATCGCACTGCTCGCCATCCTCAATCCCATTGGCGCCATTCCGATTTTCATCGCCCTGACCGGCGACGAGGATGCGCAACAGCAGATTGCCACGGCCAAGCTGACCTCCCGTGCTGTAGCTGTCGTGCTGCTGACGTCCGCCTTTCTTGGTGAATATATGCTGAAATTCTTCGGGATCAGCATCGCCGCCTTTCAGGTGGCTGGCGGCATGGTGCTGATGATGCTGGCCTTTAACATGTTGCAGGCCAAGTCCAGCCGCTATCGGCATACCCCGGAGGAAGCTGCCGAGGGGATGCAGAAAGATGCCGTTGCCGTCGTACCCTTGGCCATTCCGTTGTTGGCGGGTCCGGGTACCATGATCACCGTGATTATTGCCCATCACAAAAATGCGTCGTGGCTGGCCAGCGGCCTGCTGATCGTCGATATATTGCTGATCGCCGGGGTGGCCTATGCGGCGCTGCGCCTGGCGGAGCCCCTGTCACGTCGGCTGGGGGTGACCGGCATCAATATTTCTACCCGCATTTTCGGGCTGGTGCTCGCCGCCATTGCCGTGACCTTTATCGCCAATGGTCTGGCGGCCTTATTCCCTGGGCTGGTGCATATCGGCACTTCCTGAGCGCGCGGCCATCCGGCTTTGGGATCTCAGGACATGATGGCACTGCCTTTGTTGTCGTTCAGTGCCTTGTTTTCCGCAATGATCATGGCGCGGTAATGCCCCAGTATGTGCAGATAGCGCCTGACGCCGGTCACCCAGAGGGTGGTCCCTGAAATCAGAGAGATGTAGCCGATGGTGGACCAGATGTCGGGACCAAAAAAACGGATAAAGGTCAGGCCGGCAAGAACCAGGGTCAATGACGTCCGGGTGTACGCCAGAAACGTCCGTTCGTTGGCCAATACGGTCCTGTCCAGGGCCAGCCAGTCCCGCAGAATGAATTCGCGCGGGTTAAACTTGTAGTAAGGCATGTTGTTCAAATTCAGTCATCCTTCGTTTACACAGCGCATGTGCACCTTCTGGACCTCACCTTTCCGCAGATCAGCCCATCCTGACGGATAAGCATACTGCAGGCGCCTATACCGGTTAAACTGCATGTCTACTTATGTGGACTTCATTACATTTAATTATAATTAGTACACGGAAAAAGAATATCATTGGGCACATTGCCCGTGCTGCGTGCCATCCCAGGCTGGAAGAACTTCTTCATGCGGGCGCGTAAGATACCGGCAGTCGTGCTCTGAAGGGTAGCCCTTTTCGGTGATGCACAAAAGCCATCAGTCCCGGCCCGAAAACGCATTTTCTCGAGACGCGGCAATCATCTAATATGTACCGTGTCCCCACTGCTCTAGGTATCCACTTGGCCGTTCGCTCCGTTTCTCCCGCCGTCCCCGCCTTTTGCGGGATGGATAGCGTGCTGTTACTGCTCGGCCTGAGCAGCGGCCTGCTGCTGGCCTCGTGGAGCCTCGCCTGGTCCATCCCGATGCTGCCGTACATCGCCGGCGCCTACAGCACCAGCCTCGACCACGCGATCTGGTCACTGACTTTTTACCTACTGGCCTGGGCGCTCGCGGTGGTACCCGCGACCTGGCTCTACCAGCGTTTCGGTGAGCTGCGGATGTTTCAGATCTCCCTCATCCTGTTGATGGTGGCCACCCTGCCTGATGTCTTCAGCGACCATTTCGACTTGTTTCTGGGCGGCAGGTTTCTGCAGGGCGCGGCGGCGGGTTTTCTGACGCCCCTGACCCGACGACTGCTGATTCGCTATGCGCCGTTGCGTTGGCAAAAGACGGCGGCCGATCTCAGCATCGTCAATCTGGTGCTGCCCCTGCTTGCCGGGCCCTCGCTGGCGGGTTGGATCGCCTACACCTGGGATTGGCGGGCCGCGGCGGTGTTGACCTTTCCCGTGGGTTTACTGGCGCTGGGCATGGTCTCCGCTCTGTTACGCGACGATCCCGGAGAACGCCTGCGCCAACCCTTCGACTGGATCGGGCTGCTGCTGCTCGCCGCCTGGAGCACCATCTTCCAGATCGTGCTCAACCGGGGTGAAGACTGGAACTGGTGGGATGCCCCCGCCATCCGCTGGTTGACCGCGCTGGGCGCCGTGCTCCTCGTGGCCTTTTTCCTCTGGGAAAGGGATCAACCGCACCCCTGCCTGGATCTCCGCCTCCTGCGGCGACGGAATTACGTGCTGGCGCTGCCGGCGCTGGTTTTCGGGTGGGGACTGCTGTTGGGCGGGAATGGTCTTTTTGTCTCGGCCCTCATCAGTCATGCCAACTATTCAGCTTTCTGGGCGGGCGTGGTGTTGCTGCCCATGGCCCTCGGCGGCGTGCCACTGATCGCGGTGATGGGACCCGTCTCGCGCCGGGTGAGTCCGCGCTGGCTGGCAACCATCTGCTTTGGATTTGTCGCCATTTATGGATTCACCACACGGCTCAACCTGCATAGCAACCTGCGCAGTCTGCTCCTCAGCCATTTGATCGAAGGCATCGCCATCGGGTTTTATCTGGTGCCCCTGAGCTTGATCATGTTTTCACGGCTGCCCCAGAGCCGTCTATCCGCTGCGGCCACCCTGCAGAACTTTGTGCGGATTCTCGGCGGCGCTTATCTGTCCAGCGCTTTTTCGGCACTGTGGATGCGTCATGGCGACACCTTCAGGGCGCATCTGGCCTGGCAGTCCCCCACTTTGCCCTTGCAAAGCCTGCGGGAGCACTGGCCGGTAAGCGGTCCCGCCGCGCAGGCCCTGTCCATCCAGCACCTGACCACCCAGAGTGCCGTACTATCCATGCAATCCATGCTCTGGCTCTGGGGCTGGATGGCGCTGGTTGTGCTTGCCCTCGTATGGCTCACCAAAGGGCCATATCGCCGCCGGGCCGGGCAGGTCCGGCGGGTCACCATCGAACAGCAGATCATGGAAAGCGCCGGTTTTGACGCGGAACCGGGTCGGCAGGAGGATGTGGAACGTGCACCGTAAACGCTGGATCGCCGCATGCGTGGCCTTCGGTGTCGTGGCCCTCGGCGGCTGCGCGCCGACCATTCGTGCCCCGAACCCCGCGGATGTCAAGGCGCCGGCCTGGGCGAAGAGCGTGCAGAGGCTGGACGGCGCCCAGGCATTACCCACCGGTGCGTGGCCGCAACAGGACTGGTGGACGGGGCTGGCCAGCGCCGGGCTCGATCAACTCATTACCCGTGCCCTGAGCCCGGCCAACCCGCGTCTGGCAGAGGCCGTCGATACGGTCCAGTGGGCGGCATCGATCAGCACCTGGCGGGCTGCGGCCCTCGGTCCGCAGCTTTCCGGGCAGGCGGCCGTCACACCTTTGCAGTTCAGCGGCAACAGTCCGCTGGGGGCGCTCGGTCTGGGCAACAAACTCTATGACAGCGGCGATGTCGGACTCGGTTTTACGCAGGCGCTCGATTTCTGGGGCAAATATGCGGACCGTCTCAAGGCGGCGCTGGGTGAACAACGCGCCGCCGAAGCGCGGCTGGCAGATACCCGCCGCCTGCTCGCCGCCGCCGTCGTCCATGCCTATCTGCGCTGGGCGGAAGCCGAACAGCAGCTCGTCAGCACCCGGCGTTTGCAGCACCTCTACCAGCAGCGGCAGGCATTGTTGCGAACCCGGCGGCATCTCGGCCTCGGGACCGACCTGTCCATTGCCGACCTGTCTTTGCAGCTCCAGCAGAATACCGCCCGCCTGGCCCGCTGGCAGCAACGGGCGGCTGCCGCCCGCTTCGCCGTGGCAGAGCTTGCGGCGATTGCACCGGATGCCCTACCGCTCCGGCCGGTGGCGCCCGCGTCCGCAGTAATCCCCACCCTGCCCTCACACCTGAGTCTGGACCTTCTTGCCCACCGTCCCGGCGTACAGGCGGCACGCGCGCTGGCGTTGGCCAGCGTCCAGCAGACCAAAGCCGCCCGCGCCGCCTTTTATCCGAATATTTCCTTCTCGGCTCTGCTGGGCATGAACAGCGCCCACATCGCCACGCTCCTGAACCCGGCGAGCTTTGCGTACAGCTTTGGACCGGCCTTGCGGTTACCGATTTTCACCAGCGGCGCCCTGACTGGCCGTTTCCACGGCGCCGAGGCGCAGCAGGCCAAGGCGGTGGCTGTTTACCAGGAAAGCATCCTGCAATCGGTCCAGCAGGTACTGACGGCGCTGTCGGGATACCAGCACAGTCGGCAGGTGTGGCAAGCCGAGACGGTCGGCACCGGCGCCACCCAGAAGCAGGAAAAACTGACCGCCACTGCCCAGGCGTTGGGCCTCAGTGACCGCGCGGCGGTGCTGCAGCGGCAGATCACCCTCATCCATCAGCAAATGGCCCAGCGCCTTGCCCATTATGCGGCACTACAGGCCTGGGCCCAGTTGGAAACCGCATTGGGAGGCGGCTATGATCAGTCTGGACAACACCCCTGACAACGCGAGTAAGGCCGGGGCAGACCAGAGGCGGCGCAACCTCTGGATACTGGCTGGCGTCGTCCTGCTCGGTCTGCTGGTCTACGGCCTCTGGTGGTTGCTGATCGGACAAAAGCGGCTGGAGGTAGACGATGCCTATGTCGAGGGCAACCTTTACGCGGTGGATGCGCGCACGACCGGAACCGTCGCCGCGATTCCCGCCTACGACACCATGCGGGTGGAGGCAGGCTCCCCCCTGGTGATGCTCCGCGGAGACCGAGCTGGTCGCAAGCTGCAACAGGCGGAAGCACAACTGGCGCAGGCCCGGCAAAAAGCGCTGGCGCTGGTCCACGAAATTCAGGCCAGTCGCAGCAAGGAGGCGGCTCTGCGGGCCAGCCTGAACAGTGCACAGCAGAAGGCCTGGCGCCTACGGGCGTCGGCCAGCGCCGGTGCGAGCGAGGATATGGCCGCCATCGCGGCGGTCGACGCGGTGCGGCGCCTGCAAGCCGAAATCGGCGCCGAATCGGCGCATAGCGCAGCCCTCAGCGCGCGGCTCGGAACCGCCGGCC
>NZ_JAAZTY010000104.1 GCF_018854775.1 Acidithiobacillus ferriphilus
ATGACCCGGTGGATGTCCGGGTGGGCGAGCAGAGCGGGTAACAGCGCCGCCGCCGTATGCCCTGCCGCACCTGTGACCAGCACTTGCATTATCGGGGGGGGGTACCGCGCAGAACGGGTAACACCTCGTCGGCGAGCAGGTGCAGCGAGCGTTGAGTTACGGCGCTGGGGACCATCCCGGCACCGACGGCCAAAATCAGCCGATCCACGCCTGCCCGGGCGTAACGGGCCAGTTTCTGACGACAGGTGTCGGGATCGCCGACCACGACCATACCCATGGTCTCTAGCAGACGCAGACTGAGGCCACGGCGCAACAGTGGTTCGAGAAAGCCGAGACGGTGATAGTATTCATAGCTTTCCTTGAGTTGTGCGAGGACCGGTCGGGTCTGATCCAGCAGCCGCTGGTAATACCAGGTGAAGCCCTCGGCCCAGTGCCGTGCTTCCGCCGCATCCTCCAGACATAGGCAGCCAATGGTCATGGCAAAACCCGCATTCTGGCCTTTTTGCAAAGGACCGTCTCCATGGTGTCGTCGCCAGATCTTTTTATAGGCACGCAGATCTTGTTTGATGAGGAACCAGGGTTTAAATGGTCCGGAGAGCACGCCAATGCCTTCCTGCGCTGCCCATTGGATAGTCGTCGGGCTCACGGCTGCCGTCCACAATGGTGGATGAGGTTGTTGGAGGGGTTTGGGAAGAATATCCAGTTCATCGAAATTATAGAGGTTTCCATGATGGCCGAAGGGTCCACCGCCTGCTTGGCGAAGAATTTGTAAGCCTTCCTGCATATGACGTCGACTGTCTGCCATTTGGCTGCCAAAAAGTTGATATTCCTTGGGAGAAAAGCCACGCCCTATGCCCAGTTCCAGGCGGCCATGGCTGAGGATGTCCAAGGCGGCGACGCGTTCCGCAACGCGCACGACATGATTGTATGGCAGAACAACGACGGCATGGCCGAGACGCAGATTCTTGCTGCGCTGGCTGGCTGCGGCGAGGAAGCTTTCCGGGCTGCTGGAGTGGGAATACTCGCGCATGAAATGGTGTTCCACAAGCCAGATGCCGTGAAAACCCAGGGTGTCGGCGAGGCTGATCTCATCCAGCGTTTCATGATAAACCTGGCCCTCGCTGCGGCCGAGATGGGCAGGCACGGCGAGTTCGTAGAAGAGATCGATATCCACCGCGTTGGAGCCTCCATGACCAGTACTGCACCCACCCCGCCCCAAATGTATGAACGGCTGCAGATTGCCATCTTAACACCGGAGCAGATGCATCTGCACTGGGCCGACGCAGGGACGGGCACGCATTTTATGGAACTGGTAATGCCGCTGGAATGGGAGGAGGCGGCAGACGGTGACTATTTACGTTGTCGGGTGCTGGCTGAGAGCATTGTGCTGCGGGTAAGAGCCGACCTGATTAAAACTTGCCGACACCGGTGAAATAGGCAGCGGCCGGACTGATCCCGAGATCTATTCGGCCTCGGAGTTTGGCAATGATGATGTCTGCGTGAAAAGCCGCTCGCGATAGTAAGCGAGCTCACTAACGGATTCGCGGATGTCGGCCAGCGCTTCGTGGCGCTCGGCTTTGGGGAATTTGGGCAGATGTGGATACCAGCGCGTGGCAAGTTCCTTGATGGTGCTGACATCCATCATCCGGTAGTGAAAAAAACGTTCCAGCCGCGGCATCAGGCGGGCTAAAAAGCGGCGATCCTGACATACGCTGTTGCCGCAGATCGGTGAGGTACCTGCTGTGACATGTTGGTGCAGGAAGTCCAGCGTTTGTGTTTCCACTGCGGTCGTATCCAGGCGACTATCGCGGACTCGTTGCAGGAGACCGGAAGCGCCATGGGTACGCTGGTTCCAGTCATCCATAGCCGTGAGTGCGAATTCCGGTTGATGCACGGCCAATACCGGGCCTTCGCAGAGAATCCGCAGGTTGTTGTCCGTGACCAGTGTGGCGATTTCCAGAATCTGATCCTGTTCTGGTCGCAGGCCTGTCATCTCCAGGTCGATCCAGACGAGACGGTGTGCTTTGGGGTCCATACGGTATCCTTGTTGAGCGAATCTGGACTAGTATACCATCGCTTTAAAGACACAAAAAAAGACGGACCAGAAGTCCGTCCAATAGCCGCAAAACAACCGCTACAAAACTTGTGTTGCAATCGCCCGCCCTTAAAGTTTATGTCGACCGATTGTCTGACCCTTTCGCTCCACTCCACCTTTTGGTTTGGGTACCGTTGCTGCCTATGGTGGTATAGTAACTCTGACATATTTCGAGAATATTTCCGGAAAAGGGTTTTGCGAGGCCGAGATGGCAGTCGTTTTGATAGTGGATGATGATCAGCGGCTTGCAGCCATGCTGCAGGAGTTTCTCGAAGCTCAGGGCTTCGCGGTGCTATTGGCGGCTAATGGACAGCAGATGCGTCAACAAATGGCGGCGGGTCCGGTGGATGTGATGGTGCTCGACTGGATGTTACCGGGACAGGATGGCATCAGTCTCGCCAAAGAGTTGCGCAGTAAGGATGGCGGGCCTCCTATTCTTATGCTCTCGGCCCGTGGCGAAGACGAAGAACGTATCCTTGGACTGGAAAGCGGTGTTGATGATTATCTGGCAAAACCTTTCAATGCGCGGGAGCTGGTGGCGCGTTTGCGGGCCTTGTTACGTCGCAGCGGGAAAGACGAGGGTGGCGAAAAACTCCACTTTGGTGATTTCCGTTTGCATATGGCCGAGCGGCAACTCTATCGTGGTGATATGGAGATTGACGTAAATCCGGCGGAAATGGAGTTGTTGCTGGTCTTCGCGCAGCGCCCGCGACGTATACTGAGTCGCGATCTTCTGCTGCAGTTGTTGGGCGGAGAGGAGGACGGGCGCTTTGACCGGAGTATAGATGTGCGGGTGACCCGTCTGCGCAAAATTATTGAAGAGAATCCCCGGCAACCACGCTTTTTGCAGACAGAGCGTGGCGCTGGATATCGGTTCATGCCTGTCCCATGAGCCTGTGGCGCGGACGCAGCCTGTTTTCGCAAACGGCCTGGACCTTGGGGCTGGGCATTGTTGTTCTACAGATTCTGACCTTGGTGATCATTGTGGCTACGGTGCTATATCCGCTGGCCGAGCGCTCGGCGGAGGATCTGGCAGGTTTGATTGTGATCAGTGCGAAAACCTATGCCGAATTGTCTCCGCAAGAGCGCCCCATTTTTTTAGCCAGTCTGCAGGCCGACAATGGGATAGAAATTGCCGCGCATCTGGATCGTTCCATAAAGCACACCCATGGGCATATATATGGCTGGTTGCTGAGTCGCGCGCTGGCCAGGCGCTTAGGAAACCCCGTGCGTGTGGATGTGTTGGGCGGAAGCGTGCGTACGTTTTGGGTGCCGGTTACTGTTTCCGGACAAACGGCTTGGGTACATTTTGACCGAGGACGGTTGGCATCGTCTCTTCCTGTCGCCATGATTTTTGTGCTGGCTTTTTCAACACTCGCGCTGTTGGTGCTGACGATGATTCTGGTACGCCGGGTATTACGGCCTCTCGGCGTGATTTCAGAGGCATTGCGTGGATCGTTAAAGGCACCTCTGCCGAGTCTGCCGCGCGGCGGTGCTTATGAGTTCCAGGATATCCTCAATATTTTCGATAACCTGCGAACCCGTTTACAGGCGATGATTAATCATCAGTCGTTGTTGCTGGCCGGAATCTCCCACGATCTGCGTTCACCGCTGGCGCGCCTGCGTATGGCCTGGGAACTGTTGCCGAAGACCACGCCGCAACGTCTTCGGGATGGTATGTTGCAGGATATGGAGCGGATGGATGAGTTGCTGGCCCAATCTCTTGCGCTGGGTCGTGGTATGGCGGCGAAGGTGGCGGATTTTGATCTGGTGGTATTGCTGACCGAAGTGGGCGCGGATTTCGCGCGGGAGGGCGGCCACTGGGAGGCGGTATTACCGCGCCGTTATCCCTTCCGGGGAGACCGGGAGGCTTTGCGCCGTCTGCTGTCCAATCTTTTAGATAATGCTTTGCGTTACGGCGGCGGGAGGATGACGGCAGAGTTTAAGAAAATGCCGGGGCATCTCCTGTTGCGTCTGTGCGATGCCGGCCCGGGAATCCCGGAAGCGGATCTGGAGAAAGTTTTTGAACCATTCATTCGTCTGGATGACGCGCGTGGGCATAGTGAGGGTAGTGGTCTTGGTCTGGCTATTGCCCGTCAATTGGCAGAAGCGCAGGGGATGCGTCTGCGCCTTTTTAATGTCACTGGTGGCGGGCTTTGTGCGGAATTGTCTTGGACAGTGTGAACGGACACCGACTGGGGTTGCCGAAAAAGTTGCCACTGGTGACCGTGCGGGAGATCGTTTGTCGGCATGTGCCGGCTGGTGAAACTTTTGTGACGCTTGATATGGTCCTGCAGCCACTTGGTTTGACGCAGTAATGTGCTCAGGAAATGGTCCACACTGTGGTGTTTGTCTGTGAATGATGGCGATGCGGGAGAGTGCAATGAACACATTGAAGGCATTGACGGGTGTGATTGCGGTGATGGTTTTGGGGGGGTGCGCAACGGTTACGCCGGTGAGTGGGCAGTTTCCGCCCATTACACCGCGTCAGGCGCAGACGGGGGCGGAAAACGGAAAGCTGGTGCGCTGGGGTGGAATACTGATTCAGGCGCAGCCGAAGGCTCAGGAGACCTGCTTTACGGTAATGGCGCTGCCACTACATCAGGATGGACGGCCTTATCTGGGTCGGAAAAAGTCCGATGAAGGGCGATTTATCGCCTGTGCCCCAGGGTTCTACGACCCGGCGCTTTACGCGGCGGGAAGGGAACTTACCTTTGTGGGGACGGTGGCGGGGGTGCAGATGGAAAAGATTGGAGGGTATGAGTATCCTTACCCGCGACTGCGGGCCGGTACCGTGTATTTGTGGCCGTTGGAAGTACGTGAGCCCGCCACGAGTACGGTCTTTATTAACGGGGGCTGGGGTGGCGGTCCTTGGGGACCTTGGGGTTGG
>NZ_JAAZTY010000105.1 GCF_018854775.1 Acidithiobacillus ferriphilus
CGAAACCAATCTTTACGCCTTCGACCCGCCGCTGGCCCCCCACTGGGCGGCGCAGCAGGCGGGTGTCACCATGGATCGTGGGCGCGTCGCGGCCTTCGTCCGGGCGCAATCCGTGGCGATGGACTGCGTACTGGTGGAGGGCGCGGGTGGTTTTCTCGTGCCGTTGGGCGCTGACTGGGGCTTTGCGGAACTGGCCGAGGACCTGCATTTCCCGGTGCTGCTGGTGGTGGGCTTGCGACTGGGAGCCATCAACCACGCGCTGCTGAGTGTCGAGGCCATCCGCACACGGGGCCTGTCCTTCGCCGGATGGGTGGCGAACACTCTGAACCCTGCGGTCGCAGAGGGTACCTTGGAGACATTGCAACGGCGTTTGCCGGCGCCTTGCCTGGGGGTGTTGCCCTATATCCCGCATTGGTCCGCCGCCGTTCTGAGTCCTTATCTGTCTCTTCCTGCGTCCTTATATTGATGTTAGACTGATTCCGCGTTGCCATAAAAAATAAAAGGCAATCAGTCGCGATGTCGGGATGAAAATTCACGGCATCGCGGGAAGGGTCAAGATATTCTGATGGAGCGTGCGTGTCATGAAGTCATTCAAGAGCATATTGCTGTTGGTGGTGACAAACCTGCTGATATTTGTCAGCCTGTCGATCAGTTTTGCCATTCTGGTTAATTTTGTCCTACCCCTGTTTGGGGTGGATCTGCGTGGCTCGGTGAGCAACACGGACCTGCTCTGGGCGTTGGTGATCGGTTTTGGCGGCGCCTTTATTTCGCTGCTGATGTCGAAACATCTGGCGCGTGCGGGGCTGCAGATGCAACGTATCGACACACCGCAGTCGGCCAAGGAGCATTTGGTGTACGACTCGGTTGCGCAGTTCGCCAATCGCCTGGGCATCCGCATGCCGGAAGTCTGGGTGTATTGGAATGATGAGCCTAATGCCTTCGCTACCGGACCGGGCCGCAATCATAGCATGGTTGCGGTAAGCAGTGGTCTGGTCAACCTGCTCGGCGACAATGAGGTGCGGGCGGTGCTGGCCCATGAGATGGGGCACGTATACAATGGCGATATGGTCAGTACCACCTTACTGCAAGGCTTGATGAATACGTTTGTATTCTGGCTGTCCATGCTGGCCGCGCGGCAGTTTGATGACCGACCCATGATCGCGTTTATGGTGTCCATAGTCTTGCAGATCGGCCTGTCTTTCCTGGCGCTGATTCCTATCACCTGGTTTTCGCGCCGCCGGGAGTTTGCGGCAGATCGTTTTGCTGCCGAACAGGTGGGCGTGGCCCCGATGGTCTCGGCTCTGCAAAAACTGCATCAGCGGGCGGACGCCATGCATGTGGTGCATGACGTGGTGCGCGATCCCATGGCGACAGCTTACATTTCCGGAAGCTGGCGCGGTTGGTTTGCTACGCATCCCAGCCTGGAAGCGCGGGTGGCGGCCCTGCAAGCACTTCAAAACGGGTATAGTTACCGATAGTTGGTACCGCAGGGGGGTTGGTCTTTGATGCAGGCAGGAGGCAGCGCAGTTGCGCCCTGAAGGCGTATGTCCGGTCCTCCTGCGCGATTACGACCGATCAGCCCCTTTTCCCGACCCGGAGCAGGCCGACGGCAATCTGATCGCCATCGGTGGAGATTTATCTCGGGAGCGCCTGCTCAGGGCCTACGCGCAGGGCATTTTCCCTTGGTTTGCTGAGGAAGACCCCATTCTCTGGTGGTGCCCTGATCCCCGTGCCGTCCTGGAACCCTCGGCGGTACATATCAGCCGCAGTTTACGCAAGTCGGCCCGTAACGGGGATTGGCAATACCACATGGACAGCGACTTTGTCGGTGTTATCGACGCATGTGCGGAGCCGCGCGCCGGGCAGAGCGGTACCTGGATTACTCCGGCGGTACGTGCCGCCTATCTGGATCTGTTTGCTGCCGGAGCGGCGCACTCTTTAGAAGTCTATCAGCGGGACCGGCTGGTCGGCGGACTCTACGGCGTCGCCCTCGGCGGGCTCTTTTTCGGGGAGTCCATGTTCAGTCGGGTGCCCGATGCCTCCAAGCTGGCCCTTGTTCTGCTAGCGCGTCATCTCCAGCACTGGGGCTTTGGCCTGATCGATACCCAGTTCATCACCCCACATCTGCAAAGCATGGGTGCGCGTGAATGGACACGCAGCGCTTTCTTGCAAGCGCTTGCCGATCTGTGCACCCAACACCCACAAGCTGACTGGAAAATCTCTTTATCTTTGCACGAGATGTTTTAGTCATGGCCTTCTATATATCCGCTTTGCAGAAATGTCCCTACTTGCCGGACCAGGAAGAACTTTTGGTGCTCAGCGACCCCCGCGAGATGGTGGGCAATGTCCAATATGGCCAACTCTTGCAAAAAGGATTTCGGCGCAATGGCTCAGTGGCCTACCGCCCGATGTGTCCGCAATGCGACGCCTGCATTTCCGTGCGTATACCCGTCGCGGAGTTCCAGCCGGATCGTGGCCAGCGCCGCACCTGGGGGCGGAACCAGGGAATTCAAATACGTGAACAGGCCCCGCAATGGGATGCCGCCCACGCCCGCCTCTTCGCCGAATATCAGTGCTGGCGGCATCCAGGGGGAGGCATGGATGAACACGCGGATCGTCTGTACCGGGAAATGATTGTCGAAACTGGTGGCGTTGATGCCCGCCTGCTGGTCTTTGAGCAAGACGATCACCTGCTGGCGGTGGCACTGGTGGATGTGCTGGACGGTGGTGTATCTGCGGTTTACACTTTTTACACGCCGGATCTGCCGCAACGTGGCCTGGGTATTTTCGCTATTCTCAGTCAGATTGAATGGACCAGGAAACAGCGCCTGCCCTACCTTTATCTTGGTTATTGGGTCGCCAGCAGCCCGAAAATGGACTATAAAAAGCGCTTTCGCCCCCTGGAGGGCTTTGTGGCGGGTGACTGGCGTCTGCTGTCAGCGGCACGGAACCGCGAATGAACAATGCCGCACCAGATATTTTCAGCACCTTATCGCCGTGGACCATAGTGGGGGTGATGGGCCTTTTGGGCAGCGCCTGGGCTTTGTCCGCCTGGCAGCGTCTCGGCGTAGGCAAGGAACTTCTCTGGGCTGCGGCGCGGGCGACGATTCAATTAGGGGTCATGGGGTTTTTGCTGGGTTGGCTGTTTCGCCAGCACCAACCGTTTTTGCTGGTACTTTTCTTGGTGATCATGATCCTGATGGCTGGTCGTTTCAACCGTAAGCGCGGTGCCGGTATCCCTCATGCCTACTGGATCGGGGTGATCAGCATTACGGTGGCGACTGTGGTCACCCTCGCTTGGATGCTCATGTCCGGGTTGGTTTTCTGGCGCGGCGAATCATTCGTCCCCATTGGTGGTATGATTATTGGCAACGCGATGAACGCGGTGTCGCTGGCGCTTAATCGTTTGCGCAGCGAGGTGGGCCAGCGCGAGGATATGTTGTTGGCTATGTTGGCCCTCGGCGCCAACCATCGCCAGGCCATGCGTAGTCTGTATAGTAGCGTTGTGCGCAGCTCGTTGATCCCGACTATCGACAGCCTGAAAAGTGTTGGCATGATTCATATTCCAGGAATTACCGCAGGTATGATTCTGGCCGGTATGGCGCCACTCACTGCGGTATCCATGCAATTGGTAGTGATGGTGATGTTGACTGCGTCGGTAACCTTGAGCGTCTCCACCGCGGTGCTGTTGGCCGCACCACACGCCCTGGTTTTTTCTCAACGTATTGAGGAGTAATACTCTAATGGCGGCTTTAGCCGGACGTTTTCGCGGCTTTTTGCCGGTAGTGGTCGACGTGGAAACGGCAGGATTTGATCCTGACCGTAATGCTTTGCTAGAAGTGGCTGCGATTATCATTGGCGGCGAAGTAGGGCAGTTACGGCCGGTAGCCGCTCACCACTTTCATGTGCAACCCTTTGCCGGGGCCGTGCTTGATCCGGCGGCATTGGCATTCACCGGTATTGATCCATTTCAGCCACTGCGCGGTGCGATTTCCGAGGAAGAGACCTTGCGCGGGATCTTCAGGCCGGTGCGCACGGCTGTAAAGGCTGCCCAATGTCGGCGTGCCATTCTTGTGGGCCACAATGCCTCTTTCGACCTGTCGTTTATCAAAGCAGCAGAAAAGCGAACGGGCGTTAAAAACAATCCCTTTCATCTTTTCAGCACTTTTGACACCGTCAGTCTGGCCGGTTTGGCCTATGGTGAGACCGTGCTGGCCAAGGCCGTTATGGCCGCCGGTCTGGACTGGGACCACACCCAGGCGCATTCAGCACTCTATGATGCGCGCCAAACGGCGGAATTATTTTGCCGGATTGTGAATCGCTATGATCTCAACCGGGAGTACCCCTGAAGCAGGGCATTATGTCGCGCATCTGTTAGAATGCCCCTAAAATATTTTAAATTTTTACGAAAGGAAGTGCGTATGCCTTACCATCTGCATATCGAACCCAGTGGCCACGAGATGGGTTGCGACAATGATGAAACTATCCTGGAGGCCGCTCTACGGCATGGTTTTAACATCCCCTATGGCTGTCGCAATGGCACCTGTGCGACCTGCAAGGGACGTATTCTCAGTGGCGAAGTGGATTACGGGAAGGTGGAAGAAAAAGTATTGTCGGCTGCGGAGAAGGCGTCGGGTTTGGCACTCTTCTGTCAGGCAACGCCCTTGTCCGATGTAATCATAGAAGTCCGGGAGATCGGCGCCGCCAAGGATATTCAGATTAAAACCCTACCGTCGCGGGTGGCTAAAATAGTGGATTTAGCACCTGATGTGCGTGCCCTCTTTCTAAAGATTCCGATTACAGAGCGCCTGCAGTTCCTTCCTGGGCAGTACATCGACATCCTTCTGAAAGATGGCGGCAGGCGGAGCTTTTCCCTCGCCAATGTACCCGGCGATGATGCATTGTTAGAACTGCACATTAAAAAGGTGCCTGGTGGCGCCTTTACCGGGCATGTTTTCGGTGCCTTAAAAGAAAAGGACATACTGCGCTTTGAAGGCCCATTAGGCACTTTCTTTATTCGTCAGGAATCCACTCGTCCTTTGTTGATGGTTGCCACTGGCACAGGCTTTGCGCCTATCAAGGGTATGCTCGAGTCGCTCTTCGCGCAGGGCTCCATACGGCCTATCCATTTTTATTGGGGTGTACGCCATGCGGAAGATTTTTATTGTCACGATTTACTGAGTGAATGGCAGTCGCGCCATGACCATTTTCAGGTAACCCGGATGGTATCACGCCCGGACGCCTCCTGGTCGGGAGCCACTGGTTATGTTACCGCACAAGTCATTCATGATTTTCCGGACGCGAGCGCAATCGATGCTTATATTTGCGGGCATCCAGATATGGTGTTTTCCTTATCCGATGCTTTACAGGGGGCAGGATTGAATCCGGAGCATATTTTTGCCGATGCATTTGTATTTGCCAAAGCAAAAACAAGCTGACATAATTATTGCATTGGTGATTTTTTCCGCCATGGCAACCTAATTTCAAGGAGCGATCGAGCATGGAAGCGCAAGCAAAGAAACGTCACCGCCGTACCTCAGAAGAGCGTTTGGCGGATTTAGAAGAGAAGCAACGACAGACAGAAATGCGGCTGCGTGAGCAGTTGGCAAAATTCGAGCAACAGAAGCGGAGTTTGCAGGAAAACCCACGCGCACGTCGTGAGCGTGAAGCACAACGGCGGTCATTGATGGACCGCATTTCTCGTCTGGTGCCTGATTGGGAGCCTGCGCAGATTCTTGCGGCTGTCGCCGAAGTTCGTGGTCGCGTGGGTGACGATAGCCATTTGCTGGGTGAGTTGGATGATCGTGGAAACGCGCTCATGCAGGAGCTGAAGCCTCGTCGTGGCCGACGTCCCCGTTCCGCGATTTAATCCCCGATCTGAGCAGCTTTTTTAAGCACGGAAGCCTCCGAAGTGGTGAACTGCGGAGGCTTCTTAATATACAACATTACCCTATTACCCTCCCCTAACGTTTTTTGCATCCCCGCCAACGGGCCAGCGTCGGTACGCGGTGCGCCATGTAAGCGCGGATATACCATGGGTTATTGCGGTTGCGCATCAGTTGACGGACACGGTGTTGCATGGCGTCCAGCGTTAGTTCCGGCTCCTTGAATTGCCCCGCCTCATAGCAGTAGCTACAGTAACAAGCGCTATGACTGCCGTCAGTCTCCGTCCCCCCGCCTTGGGGATCAAACTGCAGCGGCATACCGCAACTCTGGCAGCGGTTTTTCTCAATTTCCAGTAGACGTATACATTTTTTCATGGCGAAATTAGACATCCTCCGGTGCTATCAGTTCAAGAGCCTCAATATAGATATGCGCTATACCCAGCAGGAACACTACATTAGGGAGAATAAAAACCAGCGCACTGGCCAGACCGACCCCCATGCTGAGTCCCGCGCTATATAAGGAGGTGTTTGTTGCCACCGGCTGCACAAGTGTTTCACCGCTGATGAGTCTGTCGCCAGACAGCGCCCCCAGCATTTGCCAGAACATGTCTGCGCTGCGGATGATTTCCGTGGCCAGCACCGGGGTGGCAGCCGTTAGTGCCATGCTGTATCCAGTGTAGAGAATCACCGCGATGATGATTCCCATACCCGTTGCCAACGCGGCGAGCAGCAGCATCATCAGCAGAATAGAACCTGGTTTATTGCGAGCGATGGCGATGGTATGACGGAGTGAGTTGCCTACGCTTTCGCCGTGCCATAAAGCGGGCCCGGAGAGATTGAAGACAATAATGGCGAGGACAAAAACAATGGCGTTTACCAGCATGATGGCAGGGAAGAGCGGGACAAAAAGCATCGCGCCAATCCCTGGTATCTTGCAAGCGAGAAATCCCAATACTTCTACGACAAAAATACCCAAGAGCAAAAGACTTTCAATAATCAGCAGCCCCAGCAGGCGCGGCAGCGCCCGTATACCAAAGCGGAGACTCTTCACTATTCCCGGCAATGGATCACCGCGCGCCTCGTGCAGTAGAATACCGCCGGCGCCCAGGTAGCCAACACCAAAACTGACCAGCAGAATAATCACCCCAATAGTGGGGCCAGCCCATCCCCCAGGCCATTGTGCGAAGAGTTCCAGACCAGACATGCCCAGGAAAACGGCGATGACGTACACCAGAATGGGTTGCCATAAGGTAATGCCGCGCAGCGCTCGCAATAATAAAGCGAAAGACAGATCTCCCTGGCTGGGAGTGTGGGTAAACATGTGTGGTTTTCCTTAGTCGACACCTGTGGTGTCTAGAATAGCAAATTGCAGGCGGATGGTGGATAACTATCGGCCCTTGTCCATAGGGGGACAATTACCATGGGTGGTGCTACACTGCCCTAATATTGACCGATTGGTCGGGCATTGTGCAACTGTAGTCGCCATATGCAGATTGGAGGCGGAGAGCTCATGGGGGATTTGCCACTGGTAATCGAAGGGGAGGGACGACAGCGAATTTTAGCGGCCGCTGAAAAACTTTTCTCCGATAAGGCATTTGATGCCGTCTCCATGAACGCCATCGCTTTGCAGGCGGGTATCAGCAAAGCCAATATCTATCATTATTTTCCCAACAAGGATGCGCTCTATCTTGCGGTATTGCGTGCGGCCAGCCAAAGTTTGCGGACATTGCTCAATGATGCGGTCGACGCCCACGGAGCCGTGGTGGATGTGCTCCGGCATTTCGCGCGCTGCCATCTCCAGGCATTGTTAGACCGACCGGAATGGGTGCGTCTGGTATGGCGGGAAATTCTCGAAAAAGGGGCGTCCAGAGCACAGGAGTTCGCCGAACAGGGCTTTGCTGATGTATTTTCGGCACTGGTCGCAGTGCTCGAGGCCGGTCAATCCCGGGGTGAACTGCGGGTGGATTTTGACCCGGCGCTAGTGGCAACCCTGCTGTTGGGGGCGAATGTTTTCTTTTTCCAGTCCCGCGATATCCTCCGTCATTATCCACACGTCACCTTTGCCGACGATCCTGCAGGATATGACGCTGGAATTGTGGAAATTCTTTTGCGTGGACTGATTCCGGTGTCTTCGGTAGATACGACGAGTACACGATGAACCCTATGCACAATGATCCCCACTTGCAGGCGCATATATTGGTAGAGGCGTTGCCTTACATGCAGCGTTTCCATGGTCGTACCATCGTCATCAAATATGGCGGCAATGCCATGACCGAAACCCAGCTTCAGGAGCAGTTTGCTTACGATGTGACCCTGATGAAACAGGTGGGTATGAATCCAGTGGTGGTACATGGCGGTGGACCGCAGATCGGCGCCATGTTGGGGCGGCTCGGGGTGCAGACTCATTTTGTGGATGGCATGCGCGTGACTGATGCGGCCACCATGGAGGTAGTGGAAATGGTGCTCGGCGGGCGCGTTAACAAGGAGATCGTGCAGGCCATCAATCGGGCGGGCGGACGGGCGGTGGGGTTGACGGGAAAGGATGGTGGATTGCTGCACGCTTGTCCTTTGCGTCGCAACGGTGTTGATCTCGGTTTGGTGGGTGAGGTGGCACGGGTGAACCCGGATGTTATCCGACTGCTGGATCAGGGCGAATTCATTCCGGTGGTGGCGCCGATTGGTGTAGGCGCCCAGGGGGAATCCTACAATATCAATGCAGATTTGGTGGCAGGCGCTCTCGCCGCGACGCTGAAGGCCGAGAAACTGATTCTGATGACCAATGTCGCCGGAGTGCTGGATCAGGACGGACGGCTGCGCACGCATTTGGAAGCCGCTGAGGTGGATCGGATGATTGCCGATGGCCATATTTATGGCGGCATGTTACCCAAGATTCAGTGCTGTCTGGATGCGGTGGTCGCCGGGGTCCACGCCGCGCATATCATTGATGGTCGGGTACCTCATGCACTGTTGCTGGAGATATTCACCGACGCGGGTGTGGGCACGTTGATCTCTGATTAATATCTGTTTTCAGAGGAATGGCCGCAGTGCTTTGACCCAACGCGGTGCTCCGCCCGTATCCACCGTTACCGACACGCTGGTACCGATCCGGAGCGGGAACTTGGGATCCGGGTTGGTGATGAGGATCCGCACGGGCACGCGTTGCGTCACCTTGACCCAGTTACCCGTAGCATTTTCCGGGGGAAGCAGAGAGAAGGCGTTGCCCGCGCCGCCACTCAGGCTCACTACCTTTCCTTTGAAGCGATGGTTAGGGTACATATCAATGGTGACTTCTGCAGTCTGGCCAGGATGTACCCGGTGGAGATCGGTTTCCTTGTAGTTGGCCTCAACCCAGTATTCCGCATTGCCAATCAGGGGGAACAAATCTTGATTGACATTGACCACGTCGCCCACATGGATATTATCCACTTTACTGACGACCCCGGTGATGGGCGCGTAGAGAGTGGTTTCGGAAAGGTACATCTTCGCGGTGCTCACCGCCGCCTTGGCGGCTGTGATCCGAGCGGCGTTGAGTTCTTGCTGCGCCCGTCTTTCCGCCAGGGCAGCCTGATCAGCGGCCAAGCGCGCTCCGGCACTTTGCGCGGCGGTCAACTGATTATCCGCCTGTTGCGCAGACAGGTATTTCTGCGCCGCCAATGCCGCCGCGCGTTGTGCGTTGCGCAGGGCATTCTGATAATTGACCTGGTCGGCGCTGATATTGGCCTGCGCTCCGGCAATGTCGGCCCGAATGGCGGCGGTCTGCCTTTCCGCCTGCGTCAATTCAGCCTCTGCCTTCTGCAGAGCGTAGCGATAAGCCCGCGGGTCCACTTTGACCAGAGGCTGTCCAGCCTGCACGACTTGATTATCATGTACAAAAATAGCGACGATATGCCCTGTTACCCGCGGTGCAATGTCCACGACATGGGCATGTACATAAGCATCGTCCGTGTTGGGGTAGTAATCAGCAATCTGGAAGTAGGCGTAGGCGCTAAAAGCAACGACGACGATGATGATCAGAACCGGAAGGCGTTTGAGCCAGCGCATATGTATTCCTTGTTGCAATTCAGGCAGCCGAGTGACCCTCCGGACCTGTTTCCGAAAGTCGATTCATGCGAAGAACTCATTTAACATAAGGTCTTGCGCGTAATATCTGTGTGACTCAGAGCGGCCATATTTTTTGACACGTACGCCGAGCGAACGCATACTGACCGTTCGGTTTATACCATAACGCAAACGATTCCTGTCGGCAAGGCGGTCGATGTATCTCTAATAGGAGTGGTCATGAAGCAAGATATGAGAGTCTGGGTAGGGATTATGGGTAGCGCTGCACTGGGTGTGTTGGTGACCGGGGCAGCGCAGGCAAGTGATACAGGATTGCATGTGATTCAGGGCGGTCCTGCTTATTTCAGTGCCGGCATTGGTGCCTTTAATGCGGCGGGTGTTAAACCCGGTCCCGGACATCGCGGTAATGCGACCCTTCCCGAACTCGATCTGGAGTACCAGTCTGCCTCCAAATTATTTGGTATCGGTGCGTTGTGGGGGATTGTCGCTAATACCAATGGCGGCTTCATGGGTTATACCGGCTTGTACTCGGATGTCGCCTGGAATCACTGGGTGCTGACGCCAGTGCTCGGCATAGGCGGGTATAATCGGGGGCGGGGCAAATATCTGGATGGCGTCTTCCAGTTCCGCCTGGAGTTGAGTCTGGCCTATCAGTTTGCGAATCAATCACGATTTGGGCTTAAAATCGCCCATATTTCAAACGCATATATCGCCCAGGAGGACCCTGGTGAAGATGAGATCATGCTGGATTACTCTATCCCCTTGTCTTTTGGCGACCACTCCTCCTGAGATAAAGCAGGGTCTGCCCGGGCTCGTCTTGGCGTGGGTGATCAGGTGTCGCTCCTGTGCAGCCCCAGTCGGTTGAACAGCGACTGATCGTGGCCCATGCTGGCGTTATCTGTCGTCAGCAGGCGATCTCCAAGGAAAATACTGTTGGCACCAGCCAGGAAGGCGAGCGCTTGCAATTCATCGCTCATGGCCCCGCGCCCGGCGGAGAGTCGTACATAGGCCTTGGGAAAGAGTATGCGAGCGACGGCAATAGTGCGCACAAACTCGAAGCCATCGATGGGTTCGGCCGCTTCCAGCGGAGTGCCGGGAACGGGAACCAGGGCGTTGATAGGGATGCTCTCCGGGGCTTGCGGCAGATGTGCCAGTATCTGCAGCATACGTGCCCGATCACGGCGGGATTCACCCATGCCGAGGATGCCGCCGCTGCAAATCTTGATGCCGGCGCTACGCACCGTCTCCAGTGTATCGAGGCGATCCTGATAGCTGCGGGTGTGGATGACCTCGCCGTAAAACTCGGGTGAGGTGTCGAGATTGTGGTTGTAGTAGTCGAGGCCGGCATCCTGTAAGCGTTCTGCCTGCCCGGGCTTGAGCATGCCCAGCGTGACGCAGCTTTCCAGGCCATATTCTTTGACCACGCCAATCATGGCGGCGACTTTTTCGATGTCCTTGTCGTGAGGCGCGCGCCAGGCGGCCCCCATGCACAGGCGTTGGGCCCCGTTGGCCTTGGCCTCCTGTGCGGCCGCGCGAACCTGCTCGAGGTCCATGAGGGCTTCTGCCTTGAGCGCCGTCTGGTGATGGGCGCTTTGTGAACAGTAGCCACAATCCTCAGGGCAACCACCTGTCTTGATGGACAGGAGGGTGGAGCACTGGATGGCATTTGGATCAAAGTGTAGCCGATGCACCTTTTGCGCCTCAAAAATCAGATCGTTGAAGGGGCTGGCATAGATTTCGAGGATGGCATCAAGAGTCTGGGATGGTGCGGTGGTGTTCATCGGTCGTCCCGGTTGAGAGCAGGTGGGTGAGAGGATTCCGCGTATTTTCTGAGTTGGGCCTGAACATCGGCAGACGCCGCGCGGATGCGCAGTGTTTTGTCTCGCGCGCTCTCGCCCTGCACCAAGGTAATCTGCGATCCTTTGAGGCGTAGGGTAGCACAGAGGAAGGCGGAAAGGGCAGTGTTGGCAGCGCCCTCCACGGGCCGGGCGCGCAGACGGATCCTGAGGGCATCGCCGTGGCATCCGCTGATGGCATCGGTTTTGGCACCCGGCTGTACCCGGACGCGTAGATACAGATCGCCACCCTGTACGCGCAGGTATGGGGGTGGTGCTTCTATGGGTGTCATATGCCGCCGCAGCCTGCTGGAAATGGGTTAGCCGCCCAAATTGAGGATGGCATTGACCAGCAGACCTTTGAGCAACTCGATGAGGAGCATGGCCACCAACGGACTGAGATCAATGCCCCCCAGTGGCGGTATGATCCGTTGTAGCGGATAAAGAATGGGGCCGGTTACCCGCTCGAGGAACTGGACGATCGGCTTGCGCGGATCGGGCTGTACCCAGGACAGGACGGCGCGGATGAGAATGGCCCAGAACAGCAGGGTCAGGACAAGGCTGGTAAGGCGTGCTGCTATAATACTCAGTTCGATCATGGTACATCCTTTTTGGCGCCGCCCAGAGCGCGGCTGCGCTCGGCCGCGGCGGCCAGGGCCCGCTGCGCCAGTGGCCGCAGATGCTCTTCCCAGGCGGCTAAACCCGCTGCCGTGGTGCCACCCGGACTGGTGACCTGATGGCGTAACTCGGTTGGGCTGAGCACGCTGGCAGCAGCCATTTGCGCGGTCCCGAGCACGGTCTGTAAGGCGAGGGCGCGGGCGGTGGGCCGGTCCAGGCCCTGCAGCACGGCGGCATCTTCGAGCGCCTCCAGAAACAGCAAGACGTAGGCGGGGCCGCTTCCGGAAAGTGCGGTAACGGCATCCATCAGTGACTCATCACTCAGCCAGTAAATCTGGCCCACGCTGGACATGATGGTTGCGGCGGTCTGACGTTGTGCGGTGTTCACCGAATCGCGGGCGTAAAGGGCGGTTGCTCCGGCACCCACCTGCGCCGGGGTGTTGGGCATGCTGCGTACGATGGCGCTCCCGGCATCCAGCTCGGCGGCGATGCGCGCACTGCCGACGCCCGCGGCGACGGAGAGAAAGAGCACCCCGGCATCGGCAAAGGCCTGTCGCCACAGCGCAAGCACCGACGAGATTTGCTTCGGCTTGGCGGCATAGATGACCACGCTGTTGGTCGGCAAACGCTGCGCTGCCGCCGGCAGGCTGCGAATGCCGAACTCTTCCGCAAGCGCATCACGGTGCACGGTGCTGGGGGCGTGAACTTGAATCTGCTCACCCGTAACGCCTTGAAGCCGCAGGCCGGCGATGAGCGCGCGTGCCATGTTGCCGGCACCAATGAAGACGATATTCTGAGTAATCATAAGGACTCCTGGGTACGTGCCCCGAAGAGGATGGTCCCAAGACGGATCTCGGTGGCGCCGTGTCGCAGGGCTTGGGGGTAGTCTGCCGAAGTGCCCATGGAGAGGGTGTCCAGATCGGCATGGACCGGGGTTTGTTGCAGCGTGAGGAAAAGTTCTGCCATCCGGCGGAAGTCGGCGTCTGCCTGCCCCGGTTGTGGGTGAACCAGGGCCATCAGGCCGCGCAGCCGTAGATGGGATAATCGGGAAATGGCGAGGGCCAATTCGGGAACTTCTTCCGGGGCGCAACCCCCTTTGCTGTCTTCCGCGCTGATGGCGACTTCAATAAGCACGTTTAACGGCGCCACCATGCCCGTGCGCGCGGTATTGAGTCGTTCAGCGATGAGCGGGCGGTCTACACTCTCCACCCAGTCAAAATGCCGAGCCAATGCGGTAGTCTTGTTGCGCTGGATGCGGCCGATGAAGTGCCAGACGATGCCATCCAGATCTTTCAGCGCCATTTGCTTGTCCAGGGCTTCCTGCAGATAGTTTTCGCCGAAGTGACGGAGGCCGAGTACATAAGCGCGACGCAGTGTCTCTGCCGCGACACCCTTGCTGGCGGCGAGCAGACGTTGCGGCGGACGATTGGTAATCTCACGTTGCACATGGGCTAGGCGTTCGGCGAGGGGCATCGGTCTCCGGCAGAGGTGGGCGAAATGGTCAATGTCGACTATAGTAACGCGCAATAGCCTTTGGTCCCAAATCACGGGCCGTTTCTTTGGGAGCTGCATGATGGACATTTCAGAACTGCTTGCTTTCGCGGTGAAAAACAATGCTTCGGACACGCATATCTCGGCGGGTTTGTCGCCCATGCTGCGGATCAACGGCGATATCCGCCCTCTCAATGTCGAGGCGCAGGACAGAAAGGCCGTACATGGCATGATTTACGACATCATGAATGATTCCCAGCGGAAGGGGTATGAGGAAAATCTGGAAATCGACTTTGCCTATGAACTGCCCGGCGTGGCGCGTTTTCGGGTTAACGCCTTCAACCAGGACCGTGGGCCCGCGGCGGCGTTCCGGACGATTCCCGCCAAGGTGCTGAGTCTGGAAGATCTCAATGCACCCAAGTCTTTTATGGAGATCATCAACGTACCGCGCGGACTGGTGCTGGTCACCGGGCCGACGGGGTCGGGTAAATCAACGACGCTGGCAGCGATGGTGGATCATATCAATGCGAACCGCGCCGACCATATTATCACCATTGAAGATCCCATCGAGTTTTTGCACACTCCCAAGAAGTGTCTCGTCAACCAGCGCGAGGTAGGCGCCAACACCCATTCCTTTGAACATGCCCTGCGCTCAGCCTTACGTGAAGATCCGGATATTATTCTGGTGGGCGAATTACGTGACTTGGAGACCATGCGCCTGGCTCTGACTGCGGCGGAAACGGGCCATATCGTGTTTGCGACGCTGCATACCAGTTCGGCGCCGAAAACCATCGACCGTATTGTCGACTCCTTTCCTGGGGGGGAAAAGGATATGGTTCGCGCGATGCTGTCAGAATCCCTGCGCGCGGTTATTTCTCAGACCCTGCTCAAAACGGCCGATGGTAAAGGCCGAGTCGCCGCGCATGAAATTATGATTGCCACACCGGCCATCCGAAACCTCATTCGCGAAAATAAGGTGGCGCAGATGTACTCGGTGATCCAGACCGGACAAAATCAGGGTATGCAAACTCTCGACCAGTGCCTTGCCGACCTGGTGCGTGCCCACAAAGTAACCCGCGAAGATGCCTTGCGTAGGGTTCAGAACAAAGACAGCTTTATGAATGTGGCCTGAGGATGATTTATGTCTGTGCTGGATGATCTGCTGGTCTTGATGGTGGAAAAAAATGGCTCTGACCTTTACCTCACCGTAGGCTCGCCGCCGGTCATGAAAATTGACGGGAAGGCGGTTTCGTTAGGGACCGAGATGCTGAAGCCGAGTCAGGTGCTGAATCTGGCCAAAGAAATTCTGGGCATGGAGCGCTTGCAGGAATTCCAGCGGGAAAAAGAAATTAATATGGCCATCTCTGCGCCCGGGATTGGGCGTTTCCGGGTCAATGGCTTTTTTCAGCGCGGTGAACTGAGCTTTGTCTTGCGCGCCATCAAGACGCAAATTCCCAGCCTGGAACAGCTCAGGCTGCCGCCCATACTGAAAGACTTGGCCATGACTTCCCGAGGTCTGGTGCTCTTCGTCGGGGCTACCGGCTCTGGTAAAAGTACCTCTCTGGCGTCGATGATTCAGTATCGCAATCAGAATGCGGCGGGCCATATTCTCACGATTGAGGACCCCATCGAATTTCTTCACAAGAATGCGATGTCTATCGTTAATCAACGCGAAGTGGGTATTGATACCCTGAATTACGAGCGAGCGCTGGAGAACGCCTTGCGTGAGGCGCCAGACGTTATTCTGATCGGCGAAGTGCGCAGTCGTGATACCATGGATCATGCCATGGCGTATGCAGAAACCGGACATCTGTGTATGTCGACCTTACATGCGAACAATGCGAATCAGGCCATTGAACGTATCATCAATTTTTTCCCGGAGGACCGTAAAAAACAGTTGTTGATGGATCTTTCACTCAATTTGCGTGCCGTGGTCTCACAACGCCTGTTGCCGATCAAGGGGCAGGGCGGGCGCGTCGCCGCGATAGAGGTGCTGATCAATACCCCGGCCATTGCCGATTTGATCTATAAGGGTGAAGTGGGCTTGCTGAAAGACGCCATGGCGCGGACGAATGATGTGGGTATGCAGACGTTTGATCAGAGCCTGCGGCAACTGTTTATGGATGGGCTGGTGGAATATGAAGACGCCCTGCGCGGAGCCGATTCGCAGAATGACCTGCGCCTTGCCATCAAGCAGGAGTGCATGCGGCGTGGCGTAGAGGACCCTGGTGTAAGCACTTCTGCAGAAGGACAGTGGCGCATTCAGCCTTGAACGGCTGGTGGGTTCTGCCGACCGCGTGGTCAGCCTTGCTGGCCTGGTTGATACTGCTCTTTGGACGGGGCGCCTTTTGGCGGGCGGATCAGCGCCTTCCCCCTAGCGAAAACGGCGCGCAGCGCACTTGGCCGGAAGTTACCGCTGTGGTGCCTGCGCGTAATGAAGCGGAGGGTATTGGTGACTGTGTAAGTGCTCTATTAAGGCAGGATTACCCCGGTGTGCTGCACGTCATCGTGGTGGACGACCAGAGCAGCGACGGCACCGCGGAGCGTGCACGGGAAGCGGCGTCCCGGCTGGGTGCTGCTTCCCGTTTGGAGGTGTTGCGAGGCGCGCCGCTGCCGGAAAACTGGGCGGGTAAAGTCTGGGCCATGGCCCAGGGGGTGAATGCGGCAGGCCTGGTGCCGCTGCTCTGGTTCACCGACGGTGACATTGTTCATGGGCCGGATGTTCTGCAACGCCTCGTCATACAGGCGGAGGATCAAAACCGGTCACTGGTCTCTCTGATGGTGATGCTCTCTTGTCGCAGTTTTTGGGAGCGTCTGCTGATTCCGCCCTTCATCTTCTTCTTCCAGATGCTGTATCCCTTTCCCTGGGTCAATAACCCGCGCCGGGCGCTGGCTGGCGCTGCCGGGGGGTGTATGCTGCTGCGGCGGGAGAGCCTCGAAAAGGCGGGTGGGTTCGCTGCCATGCGCGGGGCGCTCATAGATGACTGCACGTTAGCGGCTTTAGTGAAGCCCCATGGAGCTATCTGGCTGGGTCTGGGAACGGAGAGCTACAGCCTGCGTGATTACCAGCGGCTTGGCGAAATATGGCGGATGGTGGCGCGTTCCGCCTATGTGCAACTGCAGTTCAGCCCCTGGCGCTTGCTGGGGGCGACATTAGGGATGATTTTTCTTTATGTCTGGCCGGTAGGGGTGCTGCTGTTTGGTCTTTGGACGGGAAATATCTGGTTGGTGTTGCCCGCGCTGCTGGCCTGCCTGCTGATGTTGACGGCCTATCTGCCCTCCCTGCGTCTTTATGCGCTGAATCCGTTGTGGATGTTCAGCCTGCCCCTTGCCGCCCTGCTCTATACACTCATGACGTTGGATTCTGCCCGTCGTCATTATGGTGGCCGGGGTGGCGCGTGGAAGGGGCGGCATTACGGTGTGCCCGGAGAGAAACAGTAAACACTCAGATTAAAGAACACCAGTTATGATCATCTCGCTGGTCGTAATAAAACTGCCCCGATGATTTGCGGTATATTCATCTGACTGTTCTGGAACAAAACCAGCGGGCGCGAACCTTGTACCGATCACTGGTATGTATCTCAGTATGGAACCGACTGTTGCACATGTTGCTAACCAATCAGCATTGCTCATGGCCAAGCTGACTGGCTTGCCGTGAGTAGGGATGCCCAGTCATCAGGCGGGCCTCCCTTGTTCCAGCATTTTCCGAAATACAGCGTAGGGACCGGACTTGCTGCCGGCGGAGCGCATGGTCTGTTCATCATTGACCCACGCATAGACAATAATTCGCGTTCTGGAGTCATAGCGAAAGAACAGCCGGAACCTGCGCCCAATCTTGACTCGGCGCCAGTGACGGTAATCCTGGCCCATTGTATTGTCCTGTCGGTACTCATCCAGCCCCGGATCTAAGGGCACGATCTCTAGGATCAAGTGACTCAGTGCGCGGTAGAGTTTGACGTTGGCATTCGCTTCTCTGTCAAGGCCGCGCGAGGACAGCAGAAGACTGGAAGCGGACGTATGAATAGGCTAGAGTTGCCTCATGCTTGGCGGGGTCTGAGAGGGAGAATTTCATTGTTTTGTCTTGTGTGGGCTTGCCATAAAAAAGATTACAAATACAAGCATGTATGCCTCGCATTGAAGGCGCCAGATGGGACAGTATGATGCAAAAGGTCTGATTTTTATAAAAGAACAATCAACCCCTTCTCTTCGTTCAGCTTTACTCCCCTCACTTGAGACTGGTCCTCGTTTCTCAACAGATTCTCCATCCATGCCCCCTTGACGCAGAATCCGATCTTTGTGATATGATCACCAAACTGGTGACACCGCCAGTGGTGTCATAAGAGGCATAATGGCAAGTGTCGATGAACTAGATGAACTAATAGAAGACTGGGGTAGCCGTAAGGCAGCGTTACGATGCGAAGAGATCATCGCTGGCCTCAAGTCACTTGGATTCGATGTGAGATCGGGCAAGACTAAAGGGCATAAGAAATACTCACACCCCAGCCTACCTGATTTCTATGGGTCATCCTGGAACTGCGGTCACGGCAAAAACCAGACAATTCTTCCTGCGTATATCGTGAATATTATCAAGGTCCTCAGAAAGTATAGAGAAGACCTCCAATCATTGGGATAGGTATGAAAATGGCTGACTTCAACCCAAATCGCTACACAATCACGGTCAAGTTGGTGAATCTTGATGAGGGCGACTACTTTGAAGCTATGGTCGCCGAACTCCCTGACATTGTTGAGTACGGAGAGAACTTAGACCAAGCGTATTCTCTAGCGATAGATTCTATCGAAACACTGCGAGAGGCTGCACTAGAGCAAGGGAGACCTTTCCCTGATCCGCTACCTTCAAAAACACTTAACGAATTTAGTGGACGTGTCACGCTTCGCATGAGCAAATCATTGCATGCTAAAGCGAGCATGCTAGCAGACCAGGAGGCTGTAAGCCTCAATTTATGGATTGTCGAGGCTATTTCGGCTCGCATAAGCGCTGGTTTTTCAGTTTCTGAACGCAATAGAGAAAATAAATTTCTTGAATTTTTCTATTGCCCGCAAACACCTTACTCGGTTACTGAGAATCAAATCGTTGCGCTTCTATCTTCTGAATATGGTTTCTTTAAAATTTCTAATGTGGCTCCTAACAATGATTATAATCAACAAGAAATATCCAGTATTACTGGAACCAATAATCCGGTTGTCGTACAATGAATTCGGAGGGTTAAATGTCAGAAATATCGCAATACAAGTTTTCACTTTCAGATGTCGCATCATTACTGATGCAAAAAGAGGGCATCACCGAAGGCCTTTGGACTATAGGTGTTGGTTTCAATATA
Source organism: Acidithiobacillus ferriphilus (assembly GCF_018854775.1). GTDB lineage: Bacteria > Pseudomonadota > Gammaproteobacteria > Acidithiobacillales > Acidithiobacillaceae > Acidithiobacillus > Acidithiobacillus ferriphilus. Next base: position 19,228 of record NZ_JAAZTY010000105.1, read on the forward strand.
TCGGTCGCTTCGGCTGGACCTGACAAAGATCACGTTCGCCCAGCAACATTAGTAGCTGTCGATAATCTCGTACTATCGAAAGCAACGAATCCTGGGCCATTGACATTTAACGCGGCAGAACTCACATCTAGCGGAAAGCGATAACTTGGCGAATCACGCACAAAAGAATTTCACATCGCGTTGCGGTCTCAGTTCTGTAGCATGGCTTATGACCGCCTCGCAAAATATTTTTTATAGCCGCTGTCAGTATTTTGTGAAATTATAAGCGAGTTTATAATTGATATTTAATTTCACCTGTTATTTATTTGACGAATTTTGGAGAATATAATGTCTAGCAAATCGGTAGAGAATGTAAAAGAAATTATCGTTGGGTCCGTTGACAACGAATTATATATCATAGCGTCAAATGAAAACGAAAGTATTGAGCTATGCCACATTAAGTCAGGTTATTATTATAAAGATGGTTGCAAGTTTTCCCCACCATCTATTCTTTCAACGGGTAACTACAAACTTATATTTATTGGCATAAATTGGGGCGGACCATCTGGCTTTCAGGTGAAAATAAATGGTGACACAGAACTCTCTATCGGACCGGCAGAATCAACTGATAGCAAGGATGTCGGGGTGTACTGGAGCGAGGTTGTAGACATTTCTGTTACTTCCGGAAAATGAAGGTTTAATAGACAGTCTGTTTCTGGACACTTTTTTGGTCAAATCCGGCCCTGAAAGTGTCGATCAACTCATCTAGTTTTCAGCGTCCGAAAAACGTCCCACCTCAGCTAAGCACTTGAGCACAAAAAACGGTGGGCGTCAGAATACGGGTGCGCTCTATGCTTCCACGCTGTAACAACCCAGCGCGCCGATCTCCTGTAACGAGATAGTCGGCCTGACTGGCCAGCGCCATGGACAGCAGAAATGAATCGTCTGGATCATCAGCTTCCACGGTAATGGACAGCTTCCCCAGGATGATCGCGCCCTGCAGATGGTTGATCATGGTGCCTACCGCAGCAGGCTGCAGAATCGCCTGGAGCTTTGGGTATCGACTCGCACGGCGGATCTCTTCGAGCTGTGCCTGCGAGGTCACTAGATCAAACCGCTTGAGGCGCCATGCGCGGTAGATGGTGTCTGGTGGACTGTGGGGAGAAATCAGGGCACTGAACAGAATGTTGGTGTCCAGTACGACCCGCATCAATGCTCACGCGCCCAAGACAGGGCATCATCGATCAAATCATCCACCTCCGCCGTGTTCAAAGCGGCCAGAGCCGCTTTCGACTGGGCTGTGGTCAACTCCAGAATGTGCGCGCGTACCGACTCCTCAATAAAATGCGACAGCGATCCTTTCTTGCTCTTCCCTTGGGTAGCCAAAAACAGGCGCACCGATTGATCAGTTTCGGCAGAAACGGCAACATTCCAGCGGGTCGTGTCCATGACGAACGCTCCTGATATAGTAGATACAATATGTGTTTATACACCGATACAGCGCCTTCACCAAATCTGGTAGAGGCCTTCACGGGGTCCCTTGAGAATTCGGAATATAAAACCCGTTAAGGAATTTGGCTCATGCCGAATGGCACTCTCACAACCGACCGTTTTTGAGAGGCTTCAAATGATGATGATTGCCGCGCAGTAAATCAATGGGTTGCAATTCTCGAAAACCATTCTCATAAAGACATCCACGGTTTAAGCCATGGTGACGAGTTTCGAGAACATGACGGTCAGCCTCCTGCTGGACGACTGCTTATGCTGCATCACTGACCATTCCACAGCGCCCAGATCGCGCCACCCGGTGCTCCGGAACTCCATGGTCGGCGTCGGGACCAATCCGGGAAACTTCAGATGAATGGCAAAACTTGCTACACCTAACGCAGGCGCGTGAGACTGAGGATCGACGGGGCTGATTGGCATAGATATGGTCCATCTGCAGGAAATGCACTATGATCTTGTCTGGTATTCGTTTGTAATCGAAGGCTTGCCCCTGACAGATATGATGCTACCCAACGCAGAAAGGGCGATCCTGGACATTCGCAAGCTACGAGAATACACCCTGAATCCCGGTCACCTTGCCGGAGGCAACAAGGCCAGGGTGTTCGCCTCGTGCCTGGGGATAGGCCAACAAGATGCCGAATTGCTGCGCTCAGTATGCCTCCGTGCCACACTGAGCAATGAGGCCACCGAGAAGGTGGCCGACAGTCATGGCAAGCGTTACCAGGTGGATTTTGTCATGCAGCACCCGGGAAAGTCCGTGATCGTTCGCACGGGTTGGATCATCAGGACTGGAGAAGACGTTCCCAGGCTGACAAGTTGCTATGTGAGGACATCATGAAACTACTCGACGTTGTAGCGCTTTTGGAACCCATACCAGAGCAACACCTTCTGCGTGGCCAGGTCGGAACCGTCGTGGAAGAGTTGGACCCTGGTTACGTGGAAGTTGAGTTTCTTGTGGGCGACGACTATATCACCCTAGCGGTGGCGGAGGATCACCTCATACCGCTGCACTACGCTCCAAACCAAAGCATTCGCGCGGCATAATCTAAAGGGAGCGCCACAGAAGTTTTTTCGCACTAAGATGACTCTTAAAGACTGCTAGCGGACGTTTGAATAGGCTTAAAGTTGCTTCAAATTTACTGGGGGGTGAAAAAGACCCAGTTTTATGTGACTTTTGCCATATATGGTTCAGCGACACCTCAGAGAACACATCATAACAACTGCAGAAAAGGAATATGCCACGATGTCCCGTAGATCTGTCGCTGCACTCAGCCTGATAACACTTCTTTCCGGTTGTGCCGTCAGTAACGTGAATACGTCCCCAGGACCGTCGGCCCAAGCCGTACAGAATGCCTCTGTCGTTACGCCACAGGATCGTATCCTGCATTCGTATATGATGCAGGTGAACCAGATCGTCGCCGGTCATGTCCGCATAATCCGTGAAAGACAGGAACGCATCGCCATGAAAAAGGCAGGGCATCCCGTCGCGTTACCAACTGGAGCCTGTCGTGCCGTGGCGGTAATTTTGGCCAATGGAACCGTGGTGCGGGCAGACCTCGCCCAATGTGCCTCTGAGGCGCTCGGCAAGGTTATGTTGGAAGCCGTTCACAATGCTTCCCCTTTGCCACCGACGCCATTTGGCCATAACGCCAGCATCACCATCGGAATCATCGCCCCCGAGCCTACCCCAGGGGTTGACGGGCAGTAACATAATCAACCCGACAGAATGACGCAAATTGTCCACTACAAACCGCTGCGGCTGTGGACGCCCGTACCACTTAAACTAACCCACTTCCTGTCTCGACATAGGGGGTTCACTATCATGTGCCTTCTGCCAACACGTCATCAGATTCACATCAGGGAAAATTTCAGCATAGTCCAGTCTCAGGTTACTGTTCATCAGCGCGCAACATTCCTTGCCCTGCGGCGCAGAGTCGCTGCCTTTGGCCGTCTGGCTGCCGTTGCGGCGCTGACGATCGCGCTTGCTGCATGCGAGAGAACATCACCCACAGAGTCCGTGCTGTACTCTTTTGGCACGGGAAACGTCCACGATGGGAAGAGCCCTAACGGAGGCTTGGTGATGGACGCCAGCGGCAACCTCTATGGCACAACCGCCATCGGCGGTACTGATCACTTCGGTACTGTGTTCAAGATCACTCCGTCCGGAGTTGAGTCCGTGCTGTATTCTTTTGGCACCGGAAACGTCCACGATGGGAGGAACCCTAACGGAGGCTTGGTGATGGACGCCAGCGGCAACCTCTATGGCACAACCGCCATCGGC
>NZ_JAAZTY010000106.1 GCF_018854775.1 Acidithiobacillus ferriphilus
TCACCTTTTGCACCCTCCTGCCTATGCGCGCGGTGCCCTACCCGCTGGTCTGCCTGCTCGGCATGAACGAGGGCGACTACCCCCGGCGTAGTCCCCGCCTGGACTTCGATCTCATGGCCCTGCCCGGCATGGCCCGCCCCGGCGACCGCTCCCGCCGCGATGACGATCGCTACCTGATGCTGGAAGCCCTCCTTGCCGCCCGACAGGAGCTCTACATCAGTTGGGCCGGAAAAGATCAGCGCAACAACCACGATAGGGCGCCCTCTCTGCTGGTGGCGCAGTTGCGGGATGCCATTCGCGATGGCTGGCCGCTGTCCCTGGAAAAGCGCACTTTCGCGCATCCCTTACAGCCCTTCAGCCTGGAATATCTGCTCGGCAAACCTGGACTACGCACCTGGGCCCGCGAGTGGTATCCATCTCCGCACAGCGCCGCGGAAGACACCGCGCTCCCCAACCCTGCCGAGCCCGCCCCCCGCAGCATCCGCGAACTGCTGGAGTTTTTCCGTCGGCCCGCACGCGCCTTTTACCGGCAACGCCTGCGCACGGACTTCAACGAAGAAGACCTGGCGGAAGAGGACGACGAACCCTTCACCCTCAACGGCCTTGAAACCTATCACCTGCTCGAAGACCTGCTCAGCGCCGCGGAAAGAAACGGCCCTGACCGCATTGCCGAAAGGGTGCGGGCACAGCGGCGCAGTGGTCGGTATCCCCTCGCCGGCATGGCGGCGAGAACCGCGACCGCGCTGCTCGACGACGTCACCCCCATCCTTACCGCCTGGCGGGGGGTCAGCGCGGAGTGGACTGCGGCGCCACAACGACGGGCTATTACCCATGCCCACGGCCAGGTATTGCTGGAGGACTGGTTACCTGCCCTGCACCAAAACAACGCGGGAGACCGCGCCTGCATCCAGCTCCGCGCCAGCCGCCTGCTGAATAAAGACAGCAAAAAACCGGAAGGGGATAAACTCGCAGCCCTCTGGCTCCAGCAATTGCTGGCCAGCGCCATCGGCCTGCGCTGCGCTGGCATTGTTGTGGGCCGGGATGTACTTATCCGCGCCGCGCCGCTGCAACTGGATGCCATTGCCGCACTGGACGATCTGCTGGATCTCTGGCAGGAAGGTCTTTGCCAACCCCTGCCGGTCACCCTCAAAACCGCCCTCGTCAGCCTGCAGGGTAAAAATCCGGCTCTGATTTACGACGGCAGTGACCGCCTGCCCGGCGAAGTCCAGAAAGACCTCAGCCTGTTCCGCGATTACCCCGACTTCGCCACCCTCAGCAGCGCCCGCATTGGGTCCCGGCAGCGCGGCTTCGCTGACTATGCCGAAGCCCTCTACCGCCCCTTCGCCGACTGGCTGGAAACCCTGGAATGGCGGGCGCACCCATGACCACGATCCTCGACCCCCTGCACCTGCCCCTGCACGGCAGCCGCCTCATCGAGGCCAGCGCCGGCACCGGCAAAACCTGGA
>NZ_JAAZTY010000107.1 GCF_018854775.1 Acidithiobacillus ferriphilus
GCGACTGCCGATGCCGTGTGGCGGCGGGTGGACAGCGACTATGTCCACTGGCTGGACGTAGAACTGGGCATCCCCGGCCGCCACAACGTCCTCAATGCCCTTGCCGCCATCGGCATCGCCAGCAAGGTGGGCATACAGGAATCCACTATTGCCAACGCTCTGGCCGACTTCCGTGGGGTCGGCCGCCGCTTTGAGCTGGTCGGTACATTCGACGGAATCACCGTGGTGGACGATTACGGCCATCACCCCCGGGAAATCGCCGCCACTATCGCCGCAGCCCGCTCCGTATGGCCGGAGCGACCGCTGGTGGTGGCCTTTCAGCCCCATCGCCACAGCCGCACGCAAGCACTCTTCGGTGATTTCGTCAGCAGCCTGGCGGCGGCGGATCGGGTGATCCTGACGGACATTTACAGTGCTGGCGAAAAGGCCTTACCCGGCGTCAGCAGCCGCGCCCTCGCTACGGCCATGGCCGCGCAAGGGGTGTCTGTCCGCTTCCTGCCTGATTTACTCACGGCGCCGCGACACATCCGCGCTGAACTCCCCGCCGGGGCCGTACTGCTGACTCTCGGCGCGGGCAGCATCGCCAGTCTGGCGGCGCAATGGTCCCAGGTCTTCGCGGAGGATCCCGCATGATGCCCGCCATCGGGGGTCGTCTACGCTTGGGAGAACCCATGCACCGCCACACCAGCTGGCGGGTCGGCGGTCCGGCCGATCGTTTCTACCTGCCCGGCACGCTGGAAGATCTGCAGGCTTTCCTGCAGGGTTTCGCCGTCGCCCCCCTCACCTGGCTCGGGCTGGGCAGCAACGTGCTGGTGCGCGATGGCGGCCTGCGCGGCACCGTCATTTGCCTCGCCAACACCATGGATGAAACCACCCTCGACGCGTCCGGTCTGGTCCGTGCCGGAGCGGGCGCGGGCGCAGTGAAGATCGCCCATTTCGCCGCCAAAGCCGGGCTCGCCGGCGCCGAATTTCTGGCCGGCATTCCCGGCACCCTGGGCGGCTGTCTCAGTATGAATGCCGGCGCCCACGGTGGCGACACCTGGAGCCTGGTGGAATGGGTCGAGGTATTACATCCCGATGGCCAACTGCAACGCCTGTCTCGCGCCGAGTTTCAGATTGGTTACCGGGAAGTTCTGGGTCAGGGCGCGGCCTGCTTCGTCGCTGCAGGATTACGCCTGACCCCAGAAGACCGCGACACCGTCATGCAGCGCCTGCGTACCTGGCAAGAACGCCGCGCCGCCACCCAGCCTCTGGAATGGCCGAGCTGCGGTTCCGTCTTCCGCAACCCACCCGGCGATCATGCCGCCCGGCTCATTGAAGCGGCGGAACTCAAGGGCATACGCTATGGCGATGCCGAAGTAAGTATCCAGCACGCCAATTTCATCATCAACCGCGGTGCTGCCCGCGCCGAGGAGATTGAAGCACTGGTGGCCAACGTGCAACAAGAGGTTCTCAGCCGCTTTGGTATCGAACTCCAGCCGGAGATGCGCGTTATCGGGGAGGTGGCCGATGTCTGATTTGCTCCGCATAGCCGTACTTTATGGGGGTCCCTCCGGCGAGCGCGAAGTTTCCCTCGACAGCGGTCGCGCCGTATTGCAGGCGCTGCGGGGATTGGGCCTGGATGCCGTCGGCATTGACATCCAGCCGGCCGCCCTTCAGCAGCAAGTGGCAGACAGCAAGGCGCACATCGTCTTCAACGTCTGCCATGGCGCGGTAGGCGAAGACGGCCTGTTGCAGGCCTGTCTGGAGACTCTCGACATGCCCTATACCGGCAGCGGCGTCCTCGCTTCCGCCCTCGCCATGGATAAATGGCGCTGCAAGCAGCTCTGGCGGGCAGCCGGTTTACCGGTGACCGACGGCATCCTGCTGCGCCGCGGCGAGAATGCACATGATCTCGGCGCCCGCTTCGGCTGGCCCCTGTACATCAAGCCGAACCACGGCGGTTCCAGCCTTGGCGTCAGCAAAGTTACGGGTCCGGCAGAACTGGATGCGGCCTTGCAGTGCGCCTTTGCGATGGAAGACGAAGTCCTCTGCGAGGGTGCCGTCATCGGCCACGAAGCCACCGTTGGCATCCTCGACGGCCGTGCACTGCCGCCCATTGTCATCGAAACACCCCGCGCCTTCTACGACTACACCGCCAAGTATCTCGCCGACGATACCCGCTACCTCTTGCCCTCCGGCCTCGGCGCCACACTGGATCAGCAATTGCAGACACTTGCGCTCAAGGCCTTTGCCGAACTGGGCGGCCGCGACTGGGGACGGGTCGACTTCATGATCAGCAGCGGCGGTCAGGCCCATCTGCTGGAAGTGAACAGTGTACCCGGCATGACCAGCCACAGCCTGGTTCCCATGGCCGCCCAAGCGAGCGGCATGGATTTCCCGGAATTATGTAACGCCATACTGCGTACTGCGCAGAGGAGAGTGAAACATGGTTAGCGTCATGCGCGATTACCGTCATGGGCGGAACCCGCAACGGCCTGCCGCCACTATCAAGGTGCCACCCAAACGCAAGGCCGAAGCGGCGGCTCCACCCAAAGCACACCAACCCATCCCATGGCGACTTTACGGTCGCATGCTGATCGGCGGCGTCAGCCTCAGTGCCCTCGCCTGGGGGGGCTGGATAGGCTGGAACTGGGCGCGCGAACCGCAACTCATGCCCATCAGCACCCTGACCATTATCGGCAGCTCCGCGAGAATTCCGCTGCCCACGGTCAATACCATCCTCAAACCTTACATTGCTCAGGGTTTTCTCTGGGTAAACCCGAAGCAGGTACGCAACGCCCTCGATGCACTGCCTTGGGTCGCCGATACCGAAGTCCGCAGGGTCTGGCCCAATCGCTTGCAGATCGATATCAAACCCGAAGTGCCCGTGGCCCGCTGGCTGGGCGGCGCCGGACAAATGGTGAATGCCCAAGGTCAGGTGTTCAGTGTTCCTCCCGGTCAGGTCCCCGATAATCTGGCGAATCTCGAAGGACCGGCGGATAGCGGCGCCAGGCTGATTGCACAGATGGCCAAATTCAATCAGATCCTCACCCCTCTGGGCGTCAAGGTGCTGGATTTGCAAGAAGATCAACGCGGCGGCTGGCGTTGCATTCTCAGCAATAAGGTGCGCCTGCTGCTGGGCAGTGAAAACATCCTTCCCGCTTTAACACGGTGGGTGACTATTGTCCCCCAAGTCAAAGAATACCTCGTGCCAGGGGCCACCATGGACTTGCGCTACACCAACGGCTTTGCGGTCGCCATGCCCACGGCGGCCACCATCAGCAGTCAGTAACGGATCACCGATCCGAAGGAGCAAGATGAAATGAAACGCAGCAATCCTGAACTCATCGTCGGTTTGGACATCGGCACCTCCAAGGTCGCCTGCATCGTCGCCCAGTCCAGGGGCGGCCGTGAGGCGGAGATCATCGGCGTCGGTCAACATCCCTCCCGCGGCCTCAAAAAGGGTGTGGTCGTCGACATCGAATCCACCGTGCAGGCCATCACCCGCGCCGTGCAGGAAGCGGAACTGATGGCCGGTGTGCAGATTCACGGTGCGGTGGTCGGCATCGCCGGCGGCCACATCCGCGGCTACAACAGCCACGGCATCGTCGCCATCAAGAACAAGGAAGTCAGCCATGAGGACGTTGGCCGGGTCATGGACGCCGCCCGTGCCATCGTCATTCCCCAGGATCAGAACGTCATTCATATCCTGCCCCAGGAATTCATGATTGACAGCCAGGAAGGCGTCCGTGAGCCCGTCGGCATGTCCGGCGTGCGCCTGGAGGCCCGGGTGCATATCGTCACCGGTGCCGTCAGCGCCGCGCAAAACATCACCAAATGTGTCGAACGCTGCGGCTTGCAGGTACAGGATCTGGTCCTCGAACAGCTCGCCTCCGCCGACGCTGTCCTCACCGCCGATGAGAAGGAACTGGGCGTCTGCCTAGTGGACATCGGCGGTGG
>NZ_JAAZTY010000108.1 GCF_018854775.1 Acidithiobacillus ferriphilus
CCCGCCATGATGTGGCCACAGCACGTTATTCACCATGCCGATGCCACCACCAATACCCCCCCACCCCCGCAATCAATAACAGCAGCAGCATGATCTGCACATGCTGAACGCCTTGCAACAAGCTCTGCAGTGAGGCGCCGAGGACATAACCGACCCCGGCGATGGCCGCCGCCCATACCGCTGCCGCCAGCGGATTCATCCATAAATAGCGGCGTACCGGGTAGCGGTGCACTCCCAAGAGGATGGGAGTGATGGTACGTGTGCCATAAATGAAGCGGAACAACAATGTCACCCAGTCACCGAAGCGACGAATCAAGATTTCAGCCTGATTTATATGGCGGCGCAGAAAGCGCGGCAGAATATTCAGCAGGTGTTCACCATAACGATAACCGAGCTGGTAAAGCACCTGATCGTTGAGGGTACTGCCCAACCAGGAGATGAATATCACCATGCGAAGATCCAGGACGCCGGCATGCGCCAGGGCACCGGCAACAATCACCACAGCCTCCCCTTCCAGCAGGGTGCCAACAAAGAGGATCCAGTAACCATACTGGCGCAGGAAGGCAATAATCACCGCTAACGTAATGGGTTGAAGATGCAACCAGCTCAGCACCTCGTTGATCACATCAATGATTGCATCCTCCCCCTTTCTGCCAGAAGCGTTTCCGAGCTGCGCAACGATAGCAAAGGTGCTGCAGACACAAATTGGGTTTTAGGGCGGCTCAAGAAATTTTCTCCAGGCTATTCCGGTACTCTCCGAGGAGCGCATCGAAAATATGTGTCCAGGTTTGTCCTTCTGCGCGTTGCCGGGCACGCTGGCCCATTTCCCGTAAACGCACGCGATCCATAAGCAGATTACTTATGGCGCCGGCAAAATCACTCTCCAAGGGCAGCAGAACACCTTCATCTGGCGAACGGAAATGTTCATTGACGCCGGAGGTGTCATAGGCCAGTACCGGCAGGGCACTGGCCATAGCTTCCAGCACGACGTTACCAAAAGTCTCACTACAGGAAGGGAAACAGAACAAGTCCGCACTGGCATACCATCGCGCCAGATTCTCACCTTTTTGTATGCCCTCTAGGGAAAAACCAGCGAGGCGCAGCCGGGTGAGACTGGCCGCCAGAGGCCCGTCTCCGATCAGGGCGAGATGCAATCTGCCCGGCCCCCGCCAAGTTTCCCGCAAGTGTTCGTAAGCGTTCATTAAAACAGGTATATTTTTTTCATGAGCCAGACGCCCAACATAAATCAACAGCGCATCGTCCCCATCCAACCCAAGTTGCGCGCGTAGCTCTGTGCTGCGCCAGCGCGGATTGAAGAGCACCGTATCCACGCCGCGTCGCCACATGGCAAGGTTCAGAAACCCTTGCGCCCGCAGATGGACGAAAGTCCCCCGACTGGGTACCAGGGTTTTGCGGGTGGCATTGTGGAAACTACGGAGATAGCGCAACACCAGCCCCTGCAGAAATTGCAGACGGTAATACCGGGCATAGCCGTCAAAATTTGTGTGAAAACTGCTCACCACGGGAATTTTAAGGTGCCGGGCCGCCCACAGTCCGGCGAGACCCAGTGGGCCTTCCGTAGCAATATGTACCAGATCTGGGCGCAAGACTCGCAACCGCTGAGCGATATAGCCAGGTCGGCAGTATCCCACCCGTACCTGCGGATAGAAGGGTAAAGACAGGGCTCGCAACAGATCACTCCCTGCCCTTTCACCCGCCTGCTGCGGGCGTAACACGGTGACCCGATAACCGCGCTCGCGGAGATTCTCTACCATGTGCTGCAGCGTATGGGCTACGCCGTTCACCTCTGGCGGATAGGTTTCCGTAATGAGGGCCAGGTGAGCAAAACCTTCTGACATGCGTACCCCGCGCCTCGCGTCGCTAAAAAAATGGTTTAACGGATTACCATTGCAGATGAAAATCCGGCGTGACCCATTCCTGCTCCTGCTCCAGATCGGCAGCCATCAGCGGCATTTCTGTCGACCATTGCGGCGGCAACGCCAGCAGCAGTTTTTTACCAGACACGGTCAAACCCGGAGGTGTCGCCAGCGGCGCCGTGCCCCGATGAAAAAGGATAGCCAAGCGTAGCAGGACCGCCAGTTGCTGCAACGCCACCACATCTTCAGCCGCGATGCCCAGGGCACGCAATTGGACAAGGCTCGGCAAGCGTTTGCGCTGAGTACGCACAAGTGCGGCAACAACACCCTGCTCACGACGGGAAAATCCCGCAATATCGGCATTCCGCCAGACATATTCACCATGCTTGTGAAATCCAGAATGGGCGATGTCGAGGCCAATATCATGGGTCAGAGCCGCCCAATGCAACCATTGCCGATGCCCGTCATGGAGTGGCCAGGATGCGGCTGCTGTCATAAAGAAGTGTTCTGCCCACCGGGCCACACCCTGATTACGCTGCACCTGGCTGTGAAAGCGTTCCTGGAGACCACGGATGCTCATCTCCCGGGTGTCTTCCTGATGGATGCGCCCGAGCAGGTCATAAATAGCCCCCTCGCGCAAAGCACCCTCAGAAAAACGTATTTCCTGCAGACGCAAGGACTCGAAGAGCGCGAAGAGAATGATGAAGCCACCCGGAAAAACGGCGGCACGATCCGCCTTCAGGCCTCTAAGCTGAGTCAGCGCAGACACTGAACCGAGGCGTATCATTTGCTCACGCAGCCAGTGCATGCCGACATGGGTGATGCGCGAACCCTGACCATTCTCCGCGAGGATACGAGCAATTGCCTTAATGGTACCCGAAGAACCCACCGCCTGATCCCAACCGTGGCGGAGAAAATCATCGAGCATGGGTTCTAGCGCCATGCGCACCCGCTTTTCGAGACGCTCACAAGCAGCCACCGTAATCAGCTCTTCGGGAAAATAGGCACGGGTAGAAGCCACACAGCCAAAGTGCAGGCTCTCCCGCAGATTGGGGGTGAAACCCCGGCCCGCAATCAATTCGGTACTCCCCCCCCCGATATCCGCAACCAGGCGCCGCTCATTCGCATCTACCGCGAGGCTATGCGCAACGCCCAGGTAGACCAGACGGGCTTCTTCACGACCGGCCACGATTTCCAACGGGTATCCGAGCGTCGCTTCAATGGCATGCACAAAGCCTTCTGCAGCCTTTGCATGGCGCAAGGTATTCGTGCCGATCACCCGCACCCGCTCCGGGCGGATACCACGCAGACGCTGCCCGAAGCGAGCCAGGCAATCCAGTGCGCGCTGCTCCACCGCAGGATCAAGACTACCGTCATCGCGCAAGCCCGCTGCCAAACGAACGCCTTCGCGCAAACGATCATGCAGACGGATATCAGAGCCAATCTCTTCCGCAACAACCATATGAAAGGAGTTGGAACCCAAATCCACCGCCGCCAGAAAATTGGTGAGTTCTGCTGTGGCTGTGGGTTCCGCCATGGCTATTTCCCCTGGATGCTTTGTTCTACCTCGTCTAGCGGAAGATGTCGGACATTTTTTCCTTTGGCAAGGTAAATAACATATTCGCAGATGTTCCGGGCATGGTCACCTATACGCTCAATCGCCTTGGCAATAAAAAGGGCATCAATGGCTGGGGTGATGGTGCGCGGATCCTCCATCATGTAAGTGATCAGGCGGCGCAGGGCAGAACGGTATTCCTGATTGAGCACTTCATCGCCTTTGGCGACGGCGATGGCTTCCTCCGCATCCGCACGGGCCAGAGCATCCATGGCACGGCGCAACATATTCAGGGCATAGTCGGCCATAACGCCCACATCTCTGAGAAAGGCTGGATTGGCGTTACGCGCACCGTGTCCCATGGCCAGGGCCATGTCGGCAATTTTACTGGCTTTGTCTCCCATACGTTCCAGATCCGCGATAGTCTTGATCAGGGTCATCACCAAACGCAGATCACTGGCGGCAGGCTGACGCATAGCCAGTATATTGATACACTCCTCCTCAATACGCACCTCATAACCATTCACCTCATGGTCACGGCCAATCACTTCACGGGCCAATTCGGCATCGGACTCCTGCAGTGCCTTGACGGCATTCGTGATCTGCTCTTCCACCACGCCCCCCATGGCGAGCACTAAAGCGTGGACCTCATGAAGTTCATCCTCAAAACGCCGGGAAATATGTGGTTCTTTGTCCATAGCTGCACTCCTTAACCGTAGCGACCCGTGATGTAGTCTTCCGTCTGTTTTTTACTGGGATTGGTGAACAACTGATTGGTAGACCCGAACTCCACCATTTCTCCGATATACATAAATGCCGTATAATCAGAGACACGCGCCGCTTGCTGCATGTTGTGAGTGACGATCAGAATCGTAAACTGATTCCGCAATTCACTCACCAGCTCTTCAATCTTGAGGGTGGCGATAGGGTCCAGCGCCGAGGTCGGCTCATCCAGCAAGATCACTTCTGGTTGCACCGCAACCGCACGCGCAATACACAGGCGTTGCTGCTGGCCACCGGACAACCCCAGCCCACTCGTCTTGAGCTTATCCTTCACCTCTTCCCAAAGGGCCGCCTGACGCAACGCCTGTTCCACCCGCTCGTCCATCTCTACCTTGCGCAATTTTTCATAGAGCTTGATGCCAAAGGCAATGTTGTCATAGATGGACATGGGAAAAGGCGTCGGCTTCTGAAATACCATACCAATTTTAGCGCGCAGCATATTTACATCCATGCCGGGGGCCAGCACATTTTCTCCATCCAGCAGTACCTCGCCGGTCGCCCTCTGTCCAGGGTACAGAGAATACATGCGATTAAATACCCGCAGGAGTGTCGACTTACCACAACCAGATGGCCCGATGAACGCTGTCACCTGGTTTTCTGGCATTTCCAGGTTGATATCTATGAGGGCCTTGTTGCTCCCGTAAAAAAAATCCAGGTGGCGGACAGATATTTTGGTTTTCTGAGGCTCCGACATCAACACGGACTCCTGTCTTTGATAAGAAAGCGGGAAACAAGGCTCAAGACTAGCACAGCCATGGCAGCTATCAACGCGCCGGCCCAGGCAAATGCTGCCATTCCGGATAATGACTCATGACAAATTGAAAAATAACGGCGGGGGCATAGGCGATCGGCTTGTCCAGATTCGTGCTGAAGATAAGTCACCTTAGAAGAATTGCCCTCCAGTTGGGTGCCCCCAACAAGACAGGACCATCTTACGCATAGTACTGGAGGACAAGCCCAACCGCTTTAGCTCAGATCCTGCACAGAAACTATAGCAAGACCTTGTTACAATTTTATGACACTGCGGAATCAGGCACAACACTACGGGCGAGGTGGAGGGGAAAATGCGCAGTAAAAGTGGTTCCTTTGCCTACTTCACTGGCTACTTCCAGATGCCCCTGATAGCGCTCGACGGCGTGACGGACAATAGCCAATCCCAGCCCCGTCCCACCTATGCGTCGGGATCGGCCTTTGTCCACCCGGTAAAAGCGCTCGGTGATACGCTGCAAATGCTCGACAGCGATACCATCGCCGGTATCTTGCACCACAAAAAGCAGTTCGCCGGGGCGGCGCTCCCAACGTACATTGACGGTGCGGTTTGCCGGGGTGTATTTGATGGCGTTTTCTAATAAGTTGCGAATGATACTGGTCAGATCGATGGTTTCTGCGAAAAAACCCAAGTCGCCATCCAGCGCCGTATTGATCTGCAAGCGTTTTTGCGCTATCGCCGGTGCCAGGGTGTCCAACATGTTGTGTATCATATCTGCGATCCTCAGCGTTTCGCAGTGTTCCGGATTCGCTTCGGCAGCTTCCATGCGCGCCAGAGACAGCAGGTCTTCGACCAAAGACTGCATGCGCAGCGTCTGCTGTTCCATGAGACGGAGTTGACTGCTCACCTCATCGTCGGCGGCGATGGAACTGTCCAACATGTTTTCCAGGAAACCGCGCACCACTGTCAGCGGGCTGCGCAGTTCGTGAGAGACATTAGCCACGAAGTCTTGACGGACCTGTTCGAGTTGACGGATACGAGTCACGTCCCGGAAGATGACCAAGGCACCGGCATCGGCAAGAGGATAGCGCATCCCCTCCAGTATCTGCTGGGCATCCGCCGGGGCGGGGAGTTGCAGACTGGGCGGCCCTTCACCGGCCAAAAAGGCGCGCAAATTAGGGGTTCGCAACCAGAACGCCAGCGGTTTACCAGCATCCTCCGGCCATTGCAACTGCAGTAAGCGGATACCGGAAGGATTCACCCAAAGTAGCTGGCCGCGCGCATCCATGAGCACCACAACGTCAGGCATGGCCTGCAAGGCGTCGCGCAATTGGACAATTTGGGCGCTGAGCAGGCGATGTTGTGCTTCCTGATCACGCCGCCAGTGGTAGCCCTCGGCAAAAGTCTCCTCCCACATCCCCCCCGCCAGCGGGGGCAGCAAGGTGTCCGGGTTGCGGAACCAGGCGCTGAAACTCTGGGATTGCTGACGATGCCAGCCGACCCAGAGCGCCAGCAAGAGCGCGATGATCATCAATGGGAGGAAGGACCAAGCACGCCGCAAATCATCGGCGACCAAAAAAATCGGAATCAGCGCCCAGAGTGCTACGGGATAAAACCAGGCACGGAGGTATTTCACGCCGGAAAAGGGTAACAACGCGCATGACGACAGCCCGAACGCTCAAAGGCTACCGTGCCAGTCATCGTTCGTCCACCGCTTCTCGCTGCAAACCCAGGGCACTACAGCGATAGCCTTCACCTCTTACTGTTTCGATGATATGAGCGTAACCATGGTGGTCCAACTCCCGCCGCAAGCGGCGGATGTGAACATCGACCGTCCGCTCTTCGATGAAGCTCTGCCGCCCCCATATCTGATCGAGTAGCATGTCCCGCGAAAAAACTCGTTCCGGGTTGGTCACAAAAAGACGCAAAAGGCGAAACTCGGTAGGGCCGAGATGGATTTGCACCTCACCGGCGTACACCCGATGCGCGCGCAGGTCCACCTGCAGATCACCGAGCCGTACCCGGCTGGCTGCCGTACCACCATAACTGCGCCGTAACAAGGCATTGACCCGTGCCACCAACTCCCGCGGAGAAAAAGGTTTGGCCAGATAATCGTCCGCACCTGATTCAAGACCATGCACCCGGTCGCCCTCCTCACCGCGTGCAGTAAGCAAAATGATGGGCAGCTTCCGGGTCTCTTCACGACGGCGCAGGGTACGACACCATACCAGGCCGTTCTCACCAGGAAGCATCCAGTCAAGAACGAGTAACTGCGGCCCCCAGGTCAGAAGTACCGCTTCCGCAGATTCGACACTCCCCTCACAGCGCACCTCAAAGCCCTGACGCTGCAGGGTGACGCGCAGAAGTTCCTGAATACCTTCCTCATCTTCAACCACCAGGATGCGGGAGGATGCCTTGTCTTCGTCCATACCTGCCTTTCGCTCAGACGCGCTCATCATCTGCTTATTGTGACGCAAGCCCTGGCGGGATGCCAGGGCATTGCGACAAAGGTAACCCGGTCAGTGCAGGATGGGAAGGACCATACCTTAGTAGGTGCGGCGGGCACGGCCCGAAGGCGCTGCCCCTGAACCGGGTCGACCCCGCCCTGCGGCTTGAGGCGGACGGCGCGAAACCGATGATGGCGCATGACTGGAGAAGGGGTGGCGCGGCTCGAAACCGACGACGATCTCCCGGTCAAAGGAGCGGCGCAGCAGTTTTTCCACATCCTGCAACTGCTTACGCTCCTCACCGCTCACCAGCGATACCGCCTGGCCATTGTTGCCAGCGCGACCGGTTCGTCCGATGCGATGGACATAATCCTCTGGCACATGGGGGAGCTCAAAATTAACCACATGGGGCAACTCACTGATATCGATACCGCGGGCGGCGATATCCGTCGCGACCAATACCCGTACTTTACCTTCCTTGAACTCCGCCAGGGCGCGGGTACGTGCGCCCTGACTCTTGTCGCCGTGAATGGCCATGGCCTGCATACCATCCTGGGACAAATGCTTGGCAAGTCGATCGGCGCCATGTTTGGTGCGGGTGAAGACCAGCACCTGCCCCCATTGATGTTCTTCAATCAAGTGCGCGAGGAGTTCGCGCTTGCGATCCTGATCGACGGCAAAAACCCGCTGCGCGACGTTGTCGGCAGTGGCATTGCGCGTCGCGACCTCGACGCTGGCCGGGTTGTTCAGCAGGCCATCGGCCAGACTGCGGATTTCCGGTGAAAACGTCGCCGAGAACAGCAGGTTTTGGCGTTTTTTCGGCAATACCGCAAGGATGCGTCGGATATCACGGATAAAGCCCATGTCGAGCATGCGGTCGGCTTCGTCGAGCACCAAAATTTCGACGTGAGAGAGGTCGACGCTGCGCTGCTGGATATGATCCAGCAGGCGACCGGGGGTAGCGACCAATACGTCCACACTGCGGCGTAGTTTCTGCATCTGCGGATTGATCTTGACACCACCGATGAGCACCAGCGAACGCAGGGAAAGATAGCGCCCGTATAACTGCACGCTCTCCTCTACCTGCGCCGCCAGTTCACGGGTGGGAACCAGAATCAGCGCGCGCACACTGGAGGAAGCACGCGCCGCGGTATCTGCGGTAGCGGACAGTTTGTGCAGAATGGGCATGGCAAAGGCAGCGGTCTTGCCGGTACCCGTCTGCGCGCCGGCCAACAGGTCGACGCCGGACATGACCACGGGGATGGCCTGCTCCTGAATGGGGGTGGGGGTAGTGTAACCGCGCTCGGCAGCCGCACGCCAAATGGGCTCAGAAAGCCCAAGGGATTCAAAAGATGACATAATTTTTACTCCGAAAACACCGGCCTCGCCACAGGGGCGCCAGTCTATGGCAGACGCTTCATCAAGGTGGAGACCAGTGCGACGCACATCATACAGACTGAGGCATGACGGCGGGTGCACTTTAACAGAACATACTAATTATTGCGAGTAATATATTGAGTTTAAAATTTATTTTCAAGTTATCAGGAATTTGCATGGTGTTGGCGGAGAGGGTGGGATTCGAACCCACGTGGGGTTGCCCCCCATCCGATTTCGAGTCGGCGCCGTTATGGCCACTTCGGTACCTCTCCGTGGGGGCATACCTTAATCTTTCCTGACGCCAACGGCAAGTGCGCCGCGCCGGCAAACGCAGTACAGCGCTACAAGGTGGCGCCGTCGTTACGATCCTTGGCACTGATAAACTGGCGTTTGAGGACGTGCTCCCGCTTGAGCCCCAACCACAGGGCAATCGGGCTCGCGACGAAAATTGAGGAATAAGTACCCACCACCACACCGATAAGCAGCGCCGTGGCAAAGCCGTGAATCACCGGCCCGCCGAAGAGGAAGAGCGACAGGGCGACCATGAAGGTGATGAAACTGGTAATCACCGTTCGTGACAGGGTCTCATTGATAGCGACGTTGAAAATCTGCGCCACATCGCCGCTGCGGGACGCCCGCAGGTCTTCACGCATGCGGTCGAAAACCACCACCGTATCGTTGAGCGAATAGCCCATGATGACCAGCAAAGCCGCAATCACGGTCAGGGAAAACTCTTCCTGGCTGATGGCGAAAAAGCCCACCACCAGAATGGGGTCGTGAAGCATGGCAAGCACACCGCCCACGGCAAAGCGCCACTCGAAGCGAAACCCCACATAAATCAGGATGCCCAGAGTCACGATGATGAGCGCCATGACCCCCTTATTCCGCAATTCCTTACCCACCTCCGGGCCGACATATTCGGTGCGGCGCAACTGCACGTCCGGGTACTTCATCTGATCTTTCTGAAACACCTGCAAAATCTTGTTACCCACCGCGCTGCTCTCGCCAGGCACGGTGCGCAAACGAATCAGCAGATCACGATCCCCACCGAAGGTCTGCACCACCGCATCGTGAAAACCCGCCTGCGCGAGCGTCCCACGCACGGTCCCCAAGTCCGGAGTCTTGCTGAAGGCCAGCTCCACCAGCGTGCCGCCGGTGAAGTCGATGCTGTAGTTCAGCCCGCGTACCAGAAAAACGGCGATTGAGGCAACGATCAGCAAAGCGGACACGCCCAGAAAAATCCAGCGTCTGGACATGAAATCAACATGGGTACGGGTTCTAAAGAGTTCCATCGCGGCCTCAGATATATAGCTTTTGCACGCGCCGCTTACCGAGGGCGAGTTCGATGATGCCACGACTCATCATAGTCGCGGTAAACATGGACGTGATCACTCCGATAGTCAGCACCAACGCGAAACCCTTGATGGCTCCGGTGCCAAACTGGAAGAGCACCAGCGCGGCGATAAGTACCGTGACATTGGAGTCCACAATGGTGGCAAAGGCCTTCTTAAAGCCGGCATCAATAGCGGCACGGGTACTCATGCCATGCCGTAATTCCTCGCGGATGCGCTCGAATACCAGCACGTTGGCATCCACCGCCAGGCCGATCTTCAGTACGATACCGGCAATACCCGGCAGAGTCAGGGTACCACCCATTATCGAGAGCACCGCCAGAATGGCCAGAACGTTCACCAGGATAGCGAGATCGGCAATCAGACCAAAAGCCCGGTAATAAAACGTCATGAAGAGCACGACGAAGAGCATGCCGAAGACCACTGCCATCACCCCGTCGTGGATGGAGTCCTGGCCCAGAGTCGGACCAACGGTGCGCTCTTCCGAAATATGAACGGGCGCGGGTAACGCGCCGGCCCGCAATTCAATCGCGGCATTACTGGCGTCTTTCAGACCGGAGAATCCGGTAATCTGGGCCCGGCCTCCCGTAATGGCTTCACGTATCACCGGCGCGGTCACCACCTTGTTATCCAGCAGAATAGCCATACGCTTACCCACATTTTTGGTAGTCAGATCACCGAAGATACGGGTTCCCGCATTGTTGAAACTGACATTGACAATGGCCTGACCGCTACTGTTGTCTACCCCCGCGCTGGCGTTGCTGAGATAGCGGCCCGTGAGCACCGTATTCGTATAAAGTACGTAAGGCGCGCCATGAGCGCCGTAAAACAGGGCGGTACCGGGGGGCAGGTCACCTTTGAGCGCGGCCGCCATGTTGGCCTGCTCATCCACCATCTTGAATTCAAGTTGGGCAGTGGAACCGATAATGGATTTAGCGCGCTGGGTGTCCTGCACACCCGGCAATTGCACAGCGATATGCGCAGCACCCTGACGCTGGATGACCGGCTCGGAAACACCCAATTCATCAATACGATTGCGAATGACGACAATGGCCTGTTGCAGCGCGTCATCCTTCATTTTCCTGGCGGCATCGGGGGTGAGGCTTACGTCTAACACCGCATTAGGCTGCAGGGTGATGGCATAATCGGGATAATGCCCGGCAATAACCTTTTGCGCCTGCGCCGCGACTGCCGCGTTTTCCATCTCGACGGCAAGATTTTGCGGTCCGGTTACATTGACCGCCAGATATTGCAGATTCTGGTGGCGGAGGAAGGTACGCAAGCTGCCGCTGTCCTGTTCCAGAGCATGTTTGATAACGGCATCGGTGTCGACGCGCAGCAGGAGGTACACACCGCCGCGCAGATCAAGACCCAGATTGACGGGTTTGCCGCCGAGACTGCTTAACCAGTCCGGCTCTGCAGACATCTGCGAAAGAATGACCTGAGCATTGCCAGGGAGTTTACTTTGCAGCAACGTTTCGGCCAGACCCTGGGCATCATTGTTGGGGAAAAAGAAGGTGCTGCCCGTCCCATCCGAGTTGACGCGGGTGACCGGAACATTGGCCGCTTGCAGCCAGCCCCGCATCGTAGCCACCGGCGGCAGGAGAGTCCCCGCGGGCGCGCGCACCTCTACGGCAGAGTGCCAGCCATAGAAGTTGGGCAGTGCGTAAAACAGGGAGGGCAATACAACCGCTAGGATAATCAGGTACTTCCACCATGGATAACGGGTCATGAACGAGCCTTTACAGTTTTTTCAATGTCCCTTTGGGCAACAGTAACGTCACTGAGGCCCGCTGAACTTTTACAATGACCCCTTCAGCAATTTCAAGTTGCAGATAATCCTCACCCACCTGCATGACCCGCCCGGCCAGACCACCCTGGGTAACCACTTCATCACCCTTGGAAATCGCCGCAATCAACTGGCGTTGCTCTTTCGCTTTTTTCATCTGCGGACGAATCAGCAGAAAATAGAAAATGGCGAAAATGATAACCAGCGGGACGATCTGCATAAAAATGGAATCTGGACCACCCTCCCCCACCGCAGTTCCGGCATAAGCATTGGCGATAGGCGAAAAATTCATTATCTACTCCAGATCAGGTCTGCGGGCCGCTATTGTAGCCTTTAGGCATCGACTAGGGAACCAGCACGACGGCGGCGATAGAAATCATCTGCAAAAGCATCCAGGTGACCGGCAGCAATGGCCTCCCGCAGCCCCGCCATCAGCTCCTGATAGTAGTGCAGATTATGCAGCGTGTTCAGGCGTGCGCCGAGGATTTCATGACTACGCTGTAAGTGACGCAGATAGGCCCTGCTGTAGTTCTGACAGGTGTAGCAGGCGCATTGCGGGTCCGGCGGCAGGGCATCTTTCTCATAACGAGCATTGCGCAGCCTGAGAATGCCATCACGGGTAAAAAGCCAGCCATTGCGGGCATTGCGGGTCGGCATGACACAATCGAACATATCTACACCGCGACACACACCCTCCACCAGATCCTCGGGCGTCCCGACGCCCATAAGGTAGCGAGGCCGATCCTCGGGCATCTGCGGCATGAGATCTTCCAGCACCTGCCTCATCTCCGCCTTGCTCTCCCCTACCGAAAGTCCACCGATAGCAAGACCGGGGAAATCCAGTCGCTGCAATCCCGCTAAGGAACGCTGACGTAAATCTCCATACATTCCACCCTGGACGATGCCGAAGAGCTGACCCGGCCCGGCGTAAGAGGCACGGGAGCGCGCCGCCCAGCGCAAAGAAAGCTCCATGCTGACACGGGCTTCTTCGTAGGTGGCAGGGTGGGGCGTACATTCATCGAAGACCATAGCGATGTCCGAACCCAGCGCCGCCTGAATCTGCATGGACTCTTCCGGCCCCAGAAAAACCTTGTGGCCATCGGTGGGCGCACGGAATTGCACCCCTGCCTCCGTCAGCCTACGCAGCGCGCCCAGACTGAAGACCTGGAAACCGCCCGAATCGGTGAGGATGGGCCGATCCCAATGCATCATCTTATGCAGGCCGCCGACCGCGCTGATGACCTCCAGACCGGGACGCAGAAAGAGATGAAAGGTGTTGCCGAGGATAATTTCAGCCCCCAGCGTCTTCAACTCCTCGGGAGACATGGCCTTGACGGTGCCATAGGTACCCACCGGCATAAAGGCAGGCGTCTGAATATTACCGCGGGGCAGACGCAGAACGCCGCGCCGGGCTGCGCCATCACGGGCCAACAACTGATAAATACTCACCGCTGTCCGACCTGAGGGGAAATCAGCATCGCATCTCCGTAGCTGAAAAACCGATAGCCCTCTGCCACCGCGTGGCGATAGGCAGCGAGCATGCACTCCGTGCCAGCAAAAGCACAGACCAGCATAAGCAGGGTGGATTCCGGGAGGTGAAAATTGGTCAACAGCCCATCTATCACCTGAAAGGTCTTACCGGGATAGATGAACAGGCGGGTCTCCCCCGTGTAAGGGCGCAAGGTCCCATCCTGTGCCGCTGTCTCCAACGCGCGGCAGGCCGTGGTACCTACGGCGATCACCCGCTTGCCCCGCGCCTTCGCAGCGGCAACGGCGGCTACAGTCGCCGCGCTGACTTCCATGGTTTCGGCATGCATGGGGTGCTCGGTAATATCGTCACTGCGTACCGGGAGGAAAGTCCCGGCGCCGACGTGGAGGGTCACGAAGGTCCGTTCAATACCGCGCGCCGCGAGGGCATCCAGTAGCTGCACATCGAAATGCAACCCGGCGGTGGGTGCGGCCACCGCACCGGGATGGGCCGCATAGATGGTCTGATAGCGCTCCCGATCACAGGCCTCCGGTGCGCGCCTGATGTAGGGCGGCAAAGGCACGCTCCCTTCAGTTTCAAGAATGGGTAACCACTGGGCGTCCGCAGACAGTCGCAGACGAACTTCCATGCCATCCTTTTCCTCTACCATGGCAACGGCACCACCCGACAAATGAATGGCCATACCCGGCCGCAGAGCTTTCGAGGATTTCGCCAGAAACCAACCCTCCTGAACATCGAGCAGTCGGTCGAGCAGTAGTTCTACCGTGCCGCCCGTTGCTTTGCAGGCCTGCAAACGCGCAGGAAGCACACGGGTATCATTGAGTACCAGCAGGTCTCCGGGCTGAAGCAGATTGGGTAGATCGCGTATCCGCGCATCTTCCCAGCTGCCCTGACGGCCATCGACGATAAGCATGCGCGCCGCCCCGCGTTCCGCGAGTGGGACCTGAGCGATCAGTGCGTCGGGCAATTCATAATAAAAATCACTTTTTTGCATGGAGTTAGTGTCAGGAAAACCAGTCGGATTCAGGTTGGTCAGGGTGCGGGATCACCTGCACCAGTGTGATGCGTGGGCCCTTTTTACGCAAGACTACCACGTCGAAATTGGCAAAAGCGACCCGCTCGCCCTCTTCCGGAACTCTTTCGAGTTGGCGCATGATCAGCCCACCGATGGTATCTGCGGTCTCCTCCTCGATGTCGATGTGGAGGCTGCGCTCCAGGGAATACAGCGAGAGACTGCCCGAGCCCACCCAACTGCCATCGAGGCGCCGTCGCCACTCCCGCCGCTGGTGGCGGAACTCGTCGGGGATAACTCCAAGCAGGCTTTCCAGTACATGATCCAAGGTGACAAAGCCGGTGATGGTGCCCAAATCATCCACCACCAACGCAAAATGCGGGTGGCCGGAACGAAAATGGCTGAGCAAGTCCATGGCCGGTAACGCCTTGCCTACGGAAGGTAGCGGGCGCAGGAGTGTTTTCAGGTCACCCAGGTCCGGGCGCTTTGACAGGGCCGCAAAAGCATCCTTGACGTGGAGCAAGCCGACCACATGCTGGCGGTCCCCTTCGCACACCGGATAGCGAGTAAAGCGATGGCGCATCATCACTTGGCGGATCTCTTCCGGGCTGTCTTCCGACATCAGACAAACCATCTCGGCGGCGGGACGCATCAGGTCCCCGGCCGTCAGCTCCGTAAAATCGAGGGTGCGGTCGAGAATATCTCCGGTGCGCTGGCCGAGGGTGCCCTGCGCCTGACTGAGGGCCAGGATCATCGCCAGTTCGTCGCGGGAATGGGGTGCTTCGCCGGCATGCTGATCCACCCGCAGCGCAAAGAGGCGCAACACGATGCGGGTCGCGCCATTGAGTACCCAGATCGCCGGGTACATGAGCCAGTAAAAGGCGTAGAGGGGCGCACCGGTCCACAGGGACACTGCCTCCACCTTGCGGATGGCTAGCGACTTGGGTACCAGCTCGCCGATCACAATGACGATGAAGGAGATCAGGGCGAAGCCGACGGCAAAAGAAACTGATCGCAACGCCGTTGGATCACTCACCCCAGCAGCCCGGAAAAGAGGTTGGAGCAAACGCGCTACAGTGGGTTCGCCAACCCAACCGATACCCAACGACGCAATAGTAATACCGAGTTGTGTGGCAGAGAGATAAGCATCCAGCCGCCGATGCATCCGCATCAAAATGCGCCCGCGCAACCCATGCTCCTGGGCCAGGGTACGGGCATGGGTACTGCGTAATCGCACCAGCGCAAATTCTGCCGCAACAAAAAAACCATTCAGCAGAATCAGCAGGACTGCCAGCAGCAGCCCGTTGATCTCATGCATGGGAGGGCACTCCCGCCCGCGCGTGGCGGGGGTGTCGTTCAGTCATCACTGGTGATGAGTTGCTCCAACTCGGCAAAACTCTGTACCACATCGTTGGTCTGTATGGCCACCCCCAGTTGTCGCGCTATCTGACTGATGGAAAAAACACCGCGAATCTCTTCACCGCGGAGTGTTTCCTCACGCACCAGGGCATGCTGACGCCCTGCCTTGCGCAGGGTGAGAACGATATCTCCCACGGTAGACCGCTCCACTTCAGCGAAGTCGAGTACATCAATCTGCCCCCGAGGCACCATGATATCTTGCACCTTGATGGAGTCCCGCACGACGTGGTTTTCAGCTGCCAGTTTGACGGGTTTTTCACCCATGAGATCACGGGCGGTGACCAAGCCGACCAGCATACCGAAGTCATCCAGCACAAAAAGCATTCGGACACCCGCATGAATCATGCGTTGCAGGGCCTGATCGATGGTGCTTTCCGGCTTCGTCGCCACAGCGGGTACCCGACCGAGGTCGGTCATGCTTTTGATCGCCATGTCGCTGGGCGTCACTGTCAATGACATCCCGTCATCAAACATACAGATACGCGTGTCCGGCTTGAGTCCATGACGTTGTAATGCACGGAATCTTGTCATTTCATTATCTCCGCAGTTGAAAAAGTGGCTGGGAAACTCGCCTCTGTCCAAGGAGAGCGCAAATCAGCGGACCGCAATGGCGGCAAAGCCGCGCTCCAGATCATCGCGCAGGTCGTCAGCATGCTCCAGTCCGACACTGATCCGCAGCAGACCATCGCCAATCCCCGCCGCTGCCCGCGCCTCAGAACCGACCCGGCTGTGAGTCGTGCTGGCGGGGGGGG
>NZ_JAAZTY010000109.1 GCF_018854775.1 Acidithiobacillus ferriphilus
CCGCCGCCAGCCATGATCAGGTGCAAGTGCTGGTGGGCGGTGATGCGCATGTGGATTACGGCAAGGTCATGGCGGTCATGGCGCGTTTGCAGGAGGCAGGTATTTCCCATGTCGGCCTGCTGACCCGCCAGGAGGGCCATTGAAAGAACGCAAATCGTTCTGGCCGCTGGCACTGGCCATCGCGCTCAATAGCGCGATACTGGCGGCCTTGTTCTGGAGTTTTCATATGGAGGTGCCGAGTGCCGGAGACACCCCGATGCAGGCGCAACTGAGTAGCGGCATGCCCCCGGTTGCGGCACCGGCGCCGCAACCGAAGCCCGCGCCGAAGCCCGCGCCGGTACCACCGCCCGCACCAAAACCGGTGCCGGTGCCAAAACCCAAGCCATCCACTCCACCGCCACCCAGCGCCGCGCAGAAGGCCGCAGAAAAAGCGGCGCAAGAAAAGGCCGCGGAGCAGAAGACCGCGCAGATCACCGCCGAAAAACAGGCCGCCGAGAAGCGGGCTGAGGAACTGGCGGCGCGCGCAGCGCATGAGAAAGCTGCGCAACGGGCGGCCGCCAAAGCCGCCGCGCAGAAAGCGGCGGCAGAAAAGGCCGCCGCCGAAAAACAGGCGGCGCAAAAAGCGGCTGCCGCACAACGCGCTGCGGCGCTGAAGCAGCAACTCGCCAAGCAACAGGCCAAGGCCGCAGAGGCGGCGCGGGCCAAGGCACTGCAGCAGCGGATGGAAGCCAGGGCCAAACTGCAGGCCGAGGCCAACATGGCGGCGGCGCTGGCTAAGCAGGCGGCGGAAAATCAGCGATTGTCCGCTATTTTCGGTAGCGAAATTGCAGAACGCGTGAAGAGACATTGGCAGCCCGTTTTTGCGCCCAACCTTCATTGTCAGGTAAGAATTAAGCTTTCACCGCAAGGGCAGCTGGAAGGCGACCCGGCAATTACCCAGTCCAGTGGAAATGCGCAATTTGATTCAGCGGTGATTGCTGCGATTGAAGCGGCGGCACCGTTTCCACCACCCATTGGGTTGTCTTACTCGGAATTTAAAGTCGTGAATATCGTCTTCAGCGCTAAGGAGCTCAGCAATGGCTAAAAAGTTAATATTTATTTGGCTGCTATCGCTTATAACATGGACTGTTGCACTTCCCGCCCAGGCAGCGCTCACGGTGCAAATCACCAAAAGTGTTGCCTCGGCTCTGCCTATCGCCATTCCTTCCTTTGGTCCGGGCATAGCCGGGCAGCCAACCGTCGCCGATGTGGTCCGTAATGACCTGCGCCACAGCGGCTTGTTCCGGGTCATTGACCCGGCGGGCTACCCCGGCGACCCGCGCTCGCCCAGCGGCGTGAAGGCGACCGATTGGACAACGGTGGGCGCCACCGGCCTTGCCGTGGGTTCTGTGGAACCGCTGAACGGCGGGTATGTGGTCAATGTCTATGTCTACAACGTCAGCACGGGGCAGGAACTCGTCGCCAAACGTTTCACCTGCTCCGCCGCTGAATTGCACATGACCGCGCACCACGTCGCGGATGTCATCTACCAGGCCTTTACCGGCAAACCCGGCCCCTTCGCCAGCCGGATCGCCTATGTCCGGCAGACCGGCGAAAATTACGAACTGCTGGTGGCTGAATCCGATGGCTGGAATCCGCACCCCATCGTGCGCGGTATCATGCCGGTGTTTTCACCGGTCTGGTCGCCGGATAATCACCGCCTGGCCTATACGACCTACGCCAATGCCCGGGCCGTGATTTATGTACAGGATCTGGCTACCGGACGGCGCCAGTCCATCGCCCCCGGCGGCGAGATTGTCAGTGCTCCGGCTTTTTCGCCCAACGGCGAAGAATTGGCGTATGCCCGCTCCTCCGGCGGCCATACGGAACTCTACGTGGCGAATTTGCGCACCGGACAGCGCCGCAAGCTCACCAACGATGACGCTATCAATACTTCCCCGACCTGGTCAGCGGACGGCAGTCGGATCATATTTGTCTCCGACCGCGCCGGTGGTCCGCAGATCTATGAAATGAACGCGAGCGGCGGCGGCGTGCATCGCCTGAGCTACGACGGCAACTACAATGCCGGTCCGGTCTATTCGCCCGCGGGCAATGCGATCGCCTTCATTCACCGCACCGCTGGCGTCTATGCCCTCGCCGTGATGAAGCCGGATGGCAGCGGTGTGCGCGTGCTGGATGCCCAGGGCAATTGCGATCATCCGAGCTTCGCCGGTAACGGCCAGATGATCCTCTACGGCACCCAGCGCGGCGGGCACAAAGTGCTGGCGGAGGTCAGTCTGGACGGCAAGACCATGGCCATTCTGCACAGTAATGCGGGGGAGGATAGCCAGCCGGCCTGGTCCCATTAACCGACGCGGCGCTCAGGAACCCTGATAAGGCGTGGGATCGGCAATCCCCGCCTTTTGAAAGCCTTCCCGACGCAGACGGCAACTGTCACAGCGACCACAGGACCGACCTTCGGCATCGAGCTGGTAGCAGGAGCGGGTCATGCCGTAATCCACACCCAAACGGCTGCCGAGACGAATGATCTCGCTCTTGTTGAGAAACTGCAGGGGCGCATGAATACGTGGTCCGCGGGCTTCGTCCCCGAGACGGGTGGCCACCTGCGCCAGCGCCTCAAAAGCCTGTACGAATTCGGGGCGACAGTCCGGATAACCGCTGTAATCCTGGCTGTTCACTCCCAGAAAGATATCTCTGGCTCGCAGCACTTCCGCCAACGCCAGCGCCAACGCCAGAAAGACGGTGTTGCGCGCCGGCACATACGTGATGGGTATGCCCGGCGTCAATCCGGTCTCGGGGACGCTGATTTCCGGATCGGTGAGTGCGGAGCCGCCAAAGGCCGCCAGATCAATATTGACCACCCGATGGCTGGCGGCGCCCATGGCCTGTGCCAGCAATCCCGCGTAGTGCAATTCTTCCTTATGGCGTTGCCCATAATCAAAAGAGATGGCGTGGACTGCAAAGCCGTCCCGGCGCATGAGCGCCAGCACGGTGGCGGAATCCAGTCCGCCGGAGAGGAGTACGACGGCAGGCGTTGGCATGGTCAATGTCCGGGCAGATCGCCCCAGATCAGTTTGTGCAACTGAATCTGCAAGCGTACCGGCAGATGGTCAGCGAGTATCCATTCGGCGAGATCGCGCAAGGCAAGCGCACCATGGCTGGGAGAAAAGAGTATTTCACAGCGCTCCGCCAATGCCTCCCGCGCGAGTACATCTTTGGCCCAATCGTAATCGGCGCGACTGCAAAGCACGAATTTAATCTGGTCCTGCGGGTTAAGTAAGGGCAGATTTTCCCAGAGATTGCGTTCGCACTCCCCGGAGTCAGGGCTTTTGAGGTCGAGCACCTTCACCACCCGGGCGTCCACCCCCGCCACGGAAAGAGCGCCGCTGGTTTCCAGAAAGACTTCATAGCCCGCATCGCAAAGCTGCGTCATCAGCGGCAGCACATCGGCCTGTGCCAGCGGTTCGCCACCCGTCACCACCACCAAGCGATTGCCGCCAGCGCGAACGGCCTCCAAAATCCCGGCAATTTGCTGCCATTCGCCGCCATGAAACGCGTAGGCCGTATCGCAATAATGGCAACGCAAGGGGCAGCCCGTGAGGCGCACAAAAGTCGCGGGGCGCCCGACACTGCGGGTTTCCCCTTGCAGGCTGTGGAAAATTTCCGTGATGCGGAGCCGCCCCTCCATCACTTTTGGGCGGGTAATGCCTGCAACTGCGCCTCAGCCTTCTGTGCCGATGGCGTGCTCGAGTATCGCTTGATGATCTTGTCGAGGACGACGCGGGCTTTGCCGGACTGGCCGATGGCCTGATAGATTTCCGCCATGCGCAACATGGCTTCCGGCGCCTTGCTGCTTTGGGAGAAGCGGGTCTGCACGGTATCAAGACTTTTCAGCGCCGCGTCATTCTGGCCCAGCACATATTGCGCCTGCCCCAACCAGTAATACGCATCGGGAACCAGACTGCTTTGCGGATGCCTCTGGATGAAGCCCTGCAGAGCGGTTACGGCGGAGCCGTACCGGCCTTGGCGCAGCAGATCGAAAGCCTGCTGGTAATCAGACTGCCCCAAGCCTTGGATCGTGGGCGCCGAGGTGTTACTTGCGGCGCTGGCAATGACCGCAGCGGAATTGATAAGCGCCGCGTTACTGGCGGTGATAGCCGTGCTGCTGGTACTGGTTGTAGCAGAAGTCAGATTCGCCAGTTGTGCGGTCAATGCCTGCTGCTGAGTCTGCAGGGCGTGGGTTTTGGTGTCCAGTTCGCCGCGCAGATCGTGGACCTCCTGTTCCAGACGCTGGGTCCGGGCGAGGAGGTCAGCCAGCGCGCTCTGGCTGCCTTTGCTGGCCTGCTGAACCGCCACCAGGCTGCTCAGTTCGCCCTGCATGACCGCCATCTGCTGTTGCAACTGCAGCACTTTCTCGCCGGTTGACTCGGCCTGTGCAAAGGGGCTCAGGCATAGTAAGGAAAGGACGGGAAAAAGATGCCAGCGCTTCATCAGCAAACTCTCCTTGGCGTTCAGCCCTTATAGCCACCGCTGTAAACGAAGTCCACACGACGATTTTTTGCCCAGCAGGCAGAGTCGTTCGTGGTACACAAGGGATTGTCCTTGCCAAAGCTAACGGTGCTGACCCGTGCCACGCTGACGCCCTGGGATTCCAGGAACTGTTTCACGGTCTCGGCGCGCTGTTCACCGAGGGCCAGATTGTACTCCTGGGTACCGCGATCATCGGTATTCCCCTCCAGACGAACCTGAATATGGGGATGAGCGACCATGAATTGCGCATTCTGGGTGGCAATCTGCTGGGCCTGCGCATCCATAGAGCCACTATTGAATTCAAAATGCACCCGCAAATGCTGCGGCAAGGCGGCCAATTCAGCGGCGGTCAGGCCACTGTTGCCCCCGCCGATGGGACCGTTGGCATTGAGGTTCTGGCCATTGATGCCTTCACCGGC
>NZ_JAAZTY010000011.1 GCF_018854775.1 Acidithiobacillus ferriphilus
TGACCTCGGTGACGGTCGTGCCGGAACCCGCCGCAATCCGCCGCCGCCGCGAGGCTTTGATGATGTCCGGATGACGTCGTTCGCCGGGCGTCATGGAGTTGATGATGGCCTCCAGACGGCGCATCGACTTGCCATCCTGCATGGCGCTCTGCGCCTCGGCGGGCAACTCGCCCATGCCGGGCAGCTTATCCATGATACTGGCCATACCGCCCATGCGCTCAAGCTGACGCAGCTGCTCGCGGAAATCTTCCAGATCGAAGCCCTTGCCGCTGCGCAGCTTGTCGGTCATTTTCCGGGCCTGATCCTGGTCCACGTCCTGCTGGACCTGCTCCACCAGACTGACAATGTCGCCCATGCCCAGAATGCGCGAGGCCATACGATCCGGATAGAAAGGTTCCAGGCCCTTGCGAATCTTTTCACCGATCCCGATGAACTTGATGGGCTTGCCGGTAATGGCCCGCACCGACAGGGCCGCGCCACCGCGGGCGTCACCATCCGCCTTGGTGAGGATCACGCCGGTCAGCGGCAGGGCGTCGTTAAAGGCCTTGGCGGTATTCACCGCATCCTGACCGGTCATGGCATCGACCACGAAAAGCAATTCCACCGGTTTGACCGCCGCGGTCAGGGCCTGCGCCTCGGCCATCATTTCGCTGTCCACGTGCAGACGCCCCGCCGTGTCGACGATGAGCACGTCGTAGACGCCGCGCTGCGCCGCTTCCACCGCATCCTGGGCGATGCGCACCGGCTGCTGATCGGGGCTGGAGGGGAATACATCCACCGCAATATCTTTACCGAGATGCGCCAACTGCTCCATGGCGGCAGGACGATAGACGTCGGTACTGACCATCAGCACACGCTTCTTTTCCTTGTCCTTGAGCCACAGGGCGAGTTTGGCGCTGGTGGTGGTCTTACCTGAGCCCTGCAAGCCGGCGAGCAGGATCACCGCCGGGGGACGCGCGCTGAGATCGAGGCGATCATTGTGCGCGCCCATCAACTTCACCAGTTCATCATGGACGATCTTGACGAAGACCTGCCCCGGCGTGAGGCTCTTGATCACGGCTTCGCCCATGGCCTCTTCGCGGACGTTATTAATGAAGTCCTTGACCACCGGCAGGGCTACGTCGGCCTCCAGCAGCGCCAGCCGCACATCGCGCAGGGCGTCGCGGATATTATCCTCGCTCAGCCGTCCCTGGCCGCGCAAGTTCTTGAAGGTCTGGGTCAGTTTCTGGGTCAGATTGTCAAACATGGGTCCCCCTCGTGTAGGGTGGATTTTGGACTGTATGAGGCGGTCGCGCAATGCGTGACATCATTCCTCCCGCCGCACCGGCAGAGGATTGGGCTGATGCCTTGGTCGGCTCCATACATACCAGAATAGGAGCGGTCCAATCCTGGTTTTCCAGATCAGAAAGGCAGTGTAAGCGGAATAGCAAAGCTTGCATAAGGCAGAATATTTTCTATAGATTATTTAAAGATGTAATAAACATGAATTCCAGCTCGCGTCTGTTCCTCAATTATTTCTGCAAACTCGCCAGGTTCATTTTTCGTACTTAAAACAAAGATCCTTTCAATTATCACCCCCTTGCGGGCCTGGCGAAAGTTTAGCTCTGAATGCTCAGACCCATGTTTCCCCGTTTTCCAATAGAACTTCCTTGTCAAACTAGTCACCACTTTGAATGTCTGATCAGGTTCTATAGATATCATGGAATATATAGTCGGAACCATGTTCTGCAGGGTGGTTAGGTACTTGCAGACCAACGGTATCTTGCCCGCCCGCAATAACCGTAGATACGTGATTAGAACGTCTTAAGATCTGGCAAATGGACTGGGCCATAAACGCTCCGCAAGGAACCAAGTCATCTCAGGGATATCTGTAGCCCATTGAGACAACTGATCGGCATTTGCAAGAGATTGTTCACTTGCGTGAGTTGTCTGGCTGGTTAGTGCCGCTATCCTTTGCATGGGCGCGTACAGCAGTTGCATGAGTCGTTCCCTTTGGCGGGTGACCACACTGGAAAGATGATCCTTGGTACCCAGTTTGCCGGAAGCGATCTGTTCGATTTCTGATCGTATTTCTTCGTTGATTGTGTCCATGATGTATTCTCTCCATATGAGAAAAGCAGTCGGGGTCTCCACTACATCTTTACCCAGTTTCCTGCGGCCCGCCGTTCAAAAAGACTGCCGTCGGGGGCGATTTGGATGACTGTTAACCAGCGGTTGTTCACTAACTGGCCAAGGGCTCCGTTACCATCAATGATGCGATCCATGGCTTCTATGGGTGCTTCAACAAAGGCAGATAATCGCAGAGGCTCGTGCTGTAACCCGCTGTTACTATCCCGTAGGGACTGCTCCGACAGCCCAATGCGCAGGTCACCCCCGTTACCCTCCAGGACACCAATGGTTCCGCCAACCACGTTGTGCAATACCTTGTTACCACAACCTTGCCGTTGGTTATCGACAATGGAGCCGTAGTACTGCATGTTGATCCAGTTGGCCACCACTAGAGGCGCGGTCATGATCAGGGTTAAAACCGCAAAGTCCGGATCCTTCCCTACATCGTAGTCGTGGAGGAACGCTCGGCCGGCAAGATTCATCTCGCGGGTACGCCAACGAGGCGCGGCAATAAAAGCAGCGTTCCCCGCCAAAGCCCATTCTGGACGCACCTGAGACCAATCTCGTCCGCGATAGGCCATGTTTCGAGCCACTGCCTCCGGGTCCCGTACATCGGGCTCCAGACGCAACATCCTTTCCAAGCGGGTGAGATTGGCCGCCTTTTCCAAAGCTTGTCGCAACTCGGCAAGGAGTCCGGCATCCAAGCGGGGATCATCCATCCCACCCAGGATTTCGACCCGATCAGTTGTCGTGTCGTGGAGTGCGGGCAGGAAGCAACAGCGTGGATCCAGATCCCAACCTTTGTCTACCAGAGACTTACGCACCTGTGGATCATTGAGGAGGCCGGCGGCCGCCTTTGCATTCACCTCTCCGGTCTGCCCGGCGCATGCGCCACAGTCCAGTCCTGCCCGGTGCGGGTTATTGGTGTTGGAACTTCCGTGGCCGGCCAGGAGAACGATGGGAGCCACACCGCGGTTCAAACCCAAACCGGTGAGAATGAATTCCGCCATGGCCACACGTTCCTGCAGGGTTAGGGATTCCGGCAGGACACACTGTAACGTGGCCCGTTCCGCTGCCGAAAGCCCTGCTTCGTCGGGAGGAATGGAAGGTCGGTGCCATCCCATGGTGTCCGCCAAAAGGCGGCCCACATACGACAGTCCAGCCGTTTCGACAAAAGAAAAACAAGACGCCGCCGAAAGCTTGAAATGCTTCCACTCCGCCCCCCTTCGTAGCCGCCGAAATCGTCTCTCGATGATGGCCTTGGTCCCCTGTTCCATCACATGTACCCCGGGATTGAGAAGAACCGGCGTTTGGGTTCTTGGGGCATAATCCCCCTGTCGGCGATAATCCAACAGCACACCAAAAAATCCCGCGAAGCCGATGGTATCAAGGGTTGGCATAACGCCTTCCAGGTGGCGACGGAACACCTCGGAACGAACGTCAATACAAAAAGCAGCCTGTACCAAAGGGGCGGTTGAATTCTTTTTCTTTGCCGGTTGGCGGCGGATGCT
This sequence comes from Acidithiobacillus ferriphilus, assembly GCF_018854775.1. Classification (GTDB taxonomy): domain Bacteria; phylum Pseudomonadota; class Gammaproteobacteria; order Acidithiobacillales; family Acidithiobacillaceae; genus Acidithiobacillus; species Acidithiobacillus ferriphilus. Next base: position 3,621 of record NZ_JAAZTY010000011.1, read on the forward strand.
GGTCGCTACTTGTCGACGATAGGCGATTTCAGAGGCGCGCAGGAGCACCTCTCCACGTCGGGCGTCCTCCATATCCGCACTTTTATCATCGACGATCCAAGCCTGGATTTGGCGATGCCAGCGTTCCAACACCTTCGACTGAGCCGTTTGCCGTAAGAGCGCTTCCCAAACCATGCGAATCGTCAAAAGATCAAGCAGATCCTCATCACTACCTCCCTGTAATTCTGCCTGCCACAGCAGATACCTGCACCAGCTGGCCCAGCCACCGATGGATTTGAGAAGCACTAAGAGATAGGCCTCCTCCGCAGGCTGGGGGATCCCCATCGTTCGTAACGCCCACTGCCTGGCCGCTGCGCCATTGGAAGACAACGCGAGAAGTTGTGACCGCACGGGCCTGAGGCCCATAGGGCCAAGGCTTCGGTCAGCGAGGGTGTATTGACGCCAGGTTCCAAAGAGGCCGGTCTTGGGATCCTTGGGAATGGACCACAACGACTGCCCACGATCATAATACGCCGCAAGGAAGTGGCTGATCTGCTCCACCACGTATCGGGAAACTGAGGCATGGCCACGGAGATCCATCAGCTCCGGCAAACGCGGCAAACGCATGGGTAACTCAGAAGATTCACGGAGATACTCTCTCCAGCCCTCCTCATCGACATCCAGACCAAGATCCTCCGTCGCTTGAAGGATGTCGACCATGTTGAGCTTGCCATTTTGGAGAAGATCAGCGTACCAGCGCCGATCCATGATAACCCGCTCTCCGACCGTCCCCTGCAGTTGCGCAGCCACCTCGGAGAAGGACCGGTCCGCGAAGCCCCAGTAGGGATTGACGGCCACAAAGCTGTCCAGCGGCCATACCGGCGCAATCCGGTGAATCACCCGATCAAGAAGTTGCTGTGCGTTTTCTGCAGCTACCGTACTCATTGGACACCTCCGGAATGACCTATAACATCTTGATTACGGCCTATAACATCTTGATTACGAGCAATAGATTGAAGCGATTCCACAGCGAGATTTTTGCGTGGCAACTCCACACCCACTCTTTCTGACCAAAACCGATGCGAGAACTGTTCAACCCAAACATCTGCATATAGCCCATTGTATAGATGCGTAAAAAGGACCAGTTGGAGTTTTTGGGGCAGCAGTGCTCGGCCCGGACCCTGCAGCCAACTCAAGATCAGGAAACTCACTGCCGCCAGTCCCACGAGCCACAGATACAGGGTGCTGACGGATACCATGGATCTGGTCATATCTGACGTAAAACCCCAGACGAATAGCGTGTGCAGAATCAGGTAGGTGAATCCCATGCTTGCAGCCACCAGCAGTGCTATAAAGCGATCAGGCAGTGCATCAAACTGAAAGCCTTTCACCAAAATTTGCGACACTGCCACGGCCACGATCACCACCAAGGCGATCCAGGTAGGATCTCGTAGTGGATTCTCCGCAAAAGCCCAGGCTCCGCCCCCAGAGATAATCAGCCCAAAGATGATCGCCGCCAACCACGAGGTCATAGAGGGAATCTTCTTTCCTCCAGGCGGCACCTGCCGCAGTTGGTCCGTAACACTACCTGAAGAAAGAAATGCGTGGGCCTTGTACAAGGAGTGTCCAATTAAGTGCAACAAAGCCAAGGGGAAAAGCCCGAGCCCCAACTCCAGTGACATGAAGCCCAGCTGGGCTGTGGTCGACCATGCCAACATGGATTTGACCGCCGTTTGTGTGGTCATAACCAACGAGGCGATAACGACGGTTGCCAGGCCAACCAGTCCCAAGAAAAGCAGCGCATCCGGGACTCGGACCAAAAGGGGGCTGGTACGCAGGGCAATAATTGCGCCACTGTAAACGACCCCGGCGTGCATCAGAGCCGAGACAGGCGTGGGTGCTTCCATGACTTGTATCAACCAGCCCTGAAAAGGAAAGTGGGCACTTTTCAAAATGACCGCACCAACAATCAACCAAGCGGCCAGCTGCAAGACTGAGGGCATATTCCCAGCTTGCTCAGCGAAGTGCCGAATAGCGCTGAACTGAAGGCTCCCGACCTGTTGACCGATCAGCACGGTGGCCGCCACCAAAAAAATGTCAGCCGTACGGCTAAAGATAGACTTCTTGTGGGCCGCCATAATGGCTTTGGGCCGTTCGCTATAAAACTTGAGGAGCTTGTGCAGGCTAAAGCCTGTGGCAATAATCCCGAGCGTGAATAACCCAATGTTCCCCGAAACCACCACCAATAGGAAAAAGCCCCCGGTGAAAGCCAACAGGCGAAAAAAACGGGCCTGATGGGGATCACCATCCAGGTACTCCACACTGTATTGGGCAATCATGAGAATGACAAAGGAAACAAGTGTGGCCAATACCAACGTCAGCCCGTTGACTGCAATGGAAAAAGGGAGATCAAAAGACAAGCCTGGAAGGGGCAGCATTGCAATTTCAAGACCGCCTTGTGCGCCCAGAAAAAAGCTGATATCGCCAGCCAGGGCCGCCAACAGCGCCCCAATCGCTGCCCAGCGAACACGGTAACGGGTACCCAAGGCTGAATGGCGGGTCGCCCGCACGGCGGGCAACGCCGCCACGAGGAGCCCTGCCGGCATCAACGCCAGAAATGTGCCCGTAAGCCACGGTATGGAGATTATGGTATTCATTGCTGCCTCCTCGGATGAAAGGACCGGGAAGGACTGTAACGCCGCGATAGGATTTATTCAAATTGCATTTATAAATCATACCTATTTATTATTATAAATGCCATGCTTGACCAGAAGGTGATCAGCCCCACTTGGGGGGTTCGTGTGCGGTGGTATCAGAGGTATTTGGCCAAGTCTGGCCACAACTTCACGAGCCGGTCTGTAATAAACTGCTCTTGCGATGCGGAGAACTCCACAAACTTTTGAGCGGTCAGCGACAAAAATCTGCCGCGAGGATAGACCAGATACCATTTTCGCAGAATAGGAAAATCTTCCACTTCAAGGATTTCTATAGGTCCTTTGGTTCCCTCCAACGCAAGAGAATGAATGGAAAGGATGGATATCCCCAAACCACTGGCCACTGCATGTTTAATCGCTTCGTTGCTACTCAGCTCCATGGCTACATTGGGTTTTAGGCCTTTTTCAGCAAAAAGGCGCAAGTAAGCGTGGCGAGTCCCGGAACCAGGCTCCCGAATGAGAAAAGGAGTTTCCGCGACAGCATGAAGTGGCACGGGCTTTTCCGCCATCGTAAGGGGGTGGCCACGGGGTGCCATGACCGTGAGTGGATTCCACGCAAAGGGAATGGCCTCCACATCCACTTCACCCGTAGGCACTTGGCCCATGACGTAGAGATCATCTTCAGTATTCTTGATGCGTTGGATGATCTCATCTCGATTGCTGACCTTCATACTGAACTCAATGCCTGGAAACTTTTCCCCAAAGGCGGCGAGCAACTCTGGGGCAATATATTTGGCCGTAGTGACAACGCCTAGCCGCAGCTTACCCCGTCGGATTCCTTTTCGATCTGCGATCTGTGTTTCAAGATTCTCAAAAGTGCGGAATAAGTCACGACAAGCAGCATAAAGATCCTGCCCACCATCAGTTGGCCGAATCTCTTTCCCGATCTGTTCAAATAATGGAAGGCCTACAGCCTCTACCAATTTCTTCATTTGGAGAGAAATAGTGGGTTGAGCCAGAAATAGTTCATCTGCAGCTTTGGTGAAACTTTTATGACGACTAACTGCCATAAATATCTGCAATTGTCGAAAAGTAACATGGTGTAAGAGCGAATGAAGTGATCTTGGTAGACCTTCTCGAGATTGACTGTTCTGCATAAAGGGATCGGTGCTCCGTTGTGAGCCATAGCAGGTATGGCTCCAGCGTATCAGACAGCTGGCTTCTGTGGAATCTTCATATGCGAATGCGAATGACCGATTTCAGCCTGACCCGGCCAGTTTGGATGAAACCCTATTGCTTGTTAACATTTGCGGTCTGCCCAATGCCCACACCTGCAAGCTCTGGTTAAACTTTAATGATTGTGTCGCTGTAAAGTGCCACCAGCGGGTCGTGGGTCATTAACCGCATCGGTTCCGCGAGCGCTTGTGCCACAAGAATGCGGTCAAACGGGTCTTGATGGTGCGCGGGCAACTCTTCCACGGCAACCGCGTGCTCTGCCTCGATAGGAAGAAACCGATAACCCGACTCCTGAAAATAGCGCACAGCGTCTTGGCTTGATACGGGCATATCGCCTCGCCCCAATGCATGCTTGATCGCAATTTCCCAGACGTTCGCCGCGCTGACCCAAACGGTCGTTCTGGGCGACTGAATCATGTCACGCGCCTTCTGCGGCAAATTCGGACTGTCCGTGATGGCCCACAGGGCAACTTGCGTATCCAGCAGCAAGTTCAGGACTGCACCTCGCCCATGAATAAGCGCGCCACGGCATCGTTATGCGCATCGATATTGTCGGGCACAACGAACCGGCCTTTCGCCACACCAATCCGCTTTCCAGACAGGACCGTATCTATCGGCACCAATTTGGCGGCGGGACGGCCATTCCTGGCGATCACGATCTCGCGCTCCTGTCCTTGCTCGATGGCTTCCACCAAGCGGGACAGAGAGGACTTGGCTTGTAACATATTGACAGACTGCATCGTAATCGCATTCTCCATAAAATGGAGTTAGTCTAGTCTGGCTAATTAAAATGGTCAAGACCGTGATTGTGCTGTCCGCCACGTCAAACGCTGTCCGGGAACCACCCCGTGACGCGCAACGCCGCCTGCCGCCACCTCCAGCGTCGTGCGGGCACCCCGGCAGGATTTCATGCGCCATGCGCTGACCTCTGGGTGACAAGCCAATATCCTCAGATCGGCATCCAAGAAAATGACATCGATGGGGAAACGCATACCCACGGTGTGTACACTCCCGCAGGCAGTCAGCAACAACCCCTGCTGATCAGAGAGCCCGGCCTTGCCCAGCAAGCCCTGCAAACGGTCGAGAAAGCTGCCCGCCATCTGCACCTCAGACCAGAGCACCTGATCACCCCGACAAACTACGCCTTGTTGTGTCAAAAGCCGCCTTCCTGAAGAAACTTCATGTAGATGACAAAAGCCAGCATCAAAAAGGTGATAGGGAAAATGAAGACAACCAATGGCGCCAGTAACTTGACCGGTGCCTCCAGCGCCAGCTTTTCGGCGCGCAGGAAACGCTCCTCACGTCGCTGTTCCGCTTGCGCCCGCAATACCGGCCCCAGATCACCACCCCGCTCTTCCGATTGAATCAGGGCGCTGACCAAGCTCCGCACTTCCGGCAACGGAACCCGCTCCCCAAAGCGTCGGAAAATATCCATCTTCGGCGTCCCCGCGCGCAAATCGCGGATCATAATGCCAAACTCATTGCGCAGCGGTCCCAGCGGCCCCTTGTCCACCGCCACCTGCAAGGCGCTGGTCAAATTCAGCCCACCCTCAATCATCAGGGTGATAAAGTCGAGATAAACGGGTAACTCCTTGAGAATCAGCCGTCCCCGCCGCTTCGCCTGCTCAACAAGCCAAAGATCGGGGTAAAAACCACCCACCAGCGTGGCCAGCAAGCTCAGCCAGAGATTAAAAAGCCCAAATGCCGCATAGAATAAAAAGGCAAAAATCAGCGGGACCAGCATGCTGATTACCTTGAGCGCTACAAACTCTCTAGCACTGAGCAAATAATTCATACCGGCTCTTTGTAATCGATGGTGGACACGCAGTAAAAGGCGGTCTGGAATGAAGATAATCAACGTGGAACGGATGAACTGCACCAAGGGCCAGAACGGGCGCAACCCTTTGGGCAATGGATCCATATAATCCCGCGGTGATGGCTCCATCTGCCGCGCCAGCACACCCAATCCATAGACAAAAAGTCCAGTGGAGACCCCGATGACAAGCGCTATTAATGCCCACCATAACGCGCTCATACTTCAATGCTCACGATTTTACGGATCCAGAAATAGCCGAGCACTTCAAACAAAATGGCCATAGCCAGCACCGCCCAGCCGCGCGTCGTATTAAATAGCGCCCCCATAGCCTGTGGCTCAATCTGCAAGAGTGCAAAGATGATCAACGCTGGCAGAACCGTCATCACCATACCCTGAAGTCGACCCTGTGAGGTCAGCGCTTTGATCTTCTGCTCCATCATCAGTCGCTTGCGGATGGTGTCCCCCAATCGCGCCACCGTGTCGGCGAGATTACCTCCCACCTCCCGGCTAATACGCAAAGCGGAAGACACCAGTTGCACATCCTGCGACGGCACCCGTTGCGCCAGATGGTCTATGGCGTCCTCGAAGGCGACCCCCAGACGTTGCTCCCGCACGATCAGCGCCAACTCCTGGCTGATGGGTGGACTCAGATCGCGGGAGAGCCCTTCCATGGCTTGCTGCAAATTGGCGCCGCTGCGCAAGCCGCTGGCCAGCATCAGGAGGGCATCCGGCAGTTGTGCATGCAGACGATCCAGACGCCGCTTCTGCAACCAGCGCAGCACAAAACGGGGCAACAAAGCGATGACAATGGCCGTCGCAACGGCCAATACTGGCAAGTCCAGCAGCAGCCAGACCATAAGTGGCAAAACCAGCACCGCCGCCACGTTCAGTTTCCACAACAGATCAGAGTCCGCGAAGATGAACAACTCCGACAACCTGACCTGTCCGTCGCGGGCGAAGGTTGTCCGCCCCGTCACCAAAGCCTGCCGGGTTGCCAGCAGGGCCACAAAAGTAAGCCCGACCACTGCAGCGAATACCAGAATACCGAGTACATTATGGCTTATCATCCGCTCCCCCCACCCATTTTTCTGGGCTGATTATCGATTCATAGAGAAATCGTACTAACACCCTGCATCTTACGTTAGACTCTGCACATTAACTCTGGGAATAACGTGTTCATAACATTAAAACATAATCCACGAATCAGAAAAAGGCATTCAACAATCACACACAATAAACAATAATATATTGTATTTATTAATTATTTTCACTAAAAAATCGGCATGATGACTTCAACACGAGCAATTATAGTGAACAGCATCGCCACATATTGACATCAGCACGGAGCGCGGTAACATCGTGCCATAGCATAGATTATATAATTCTCCATATTGGAGGGAGCGAATATGTGGCTGAACCTACTAGCCCAGCCCGCGGCGTGCGGTGCGGGCCAGGCACTAAAGTGCTACGCGTTGGGAAGATCACCTTCTGATATCTCCAGAGGATGGCGGGAACAAGGCTGGTTCCGACAAATCAAGGTCTATCGCCTGCACCGCCACTGCAAAGGCTGGCGGACCACGTCCTGGTGGCGCTACCCTACGGGACGCTGGCCTGCCCCGCCCAGAGAATTGATCGTCCGGGCGCAGCGCGAGGCAACATCCGGGAATCCACACCCCTACTGCATCACGACGTCCTCGCAACTCGCGATGAGCCTCCTCTGCAACCCCACTCCTACCCAGATCGCGTTATTCCACCTGGAAATCACCAGGGAGCTGAGCAATACGGAACTCAAGAATATTCAGGCAGAGTTGCTTATTCTCTACACAGCTCTCGAAACCGAAGAACCTTTTCATCCAGAGCTCACCCCAACTGACTTGCGTATTGCACAAATGCTCGTGGAGGGTATCGGTCAAAACGAGATTGCGACCCAGATTGGCCAAAGTGAAAGTACTATCCGCTCCCGGATCGCCGTCATGTGTAGACGGCATGGAGTACCCAACCGGCGGATGCTCCTGGCACGCCTGCTCAAAACCATCCAAAACAAAAGACCCGGCAGCAAGCGATCCTTCCCTCACCAATCATCACGATCGGAGTGAAGAACATGCGCACTTTTACTCTGCGAATCAGCTTACTGTTGCTTCTGACCACTGGCCCCGCCTTTGCACTGGACGAACCCGGACAGGATTTACCCTTTCTGGGGCGCTACCCTGGCAGCGTCATTGACAGTTATAAAACCGCTCATTACGACGAGGCCACCATTCCCCTCGGGATTTTAGGCAAAAGGGGGTTCACCAAATCGGAGACCGTAGAGGGTCAGGTGACGTACATTCGTTACAAAGTACCTGAAGATCGCTCGCCGCTGGAGTTCATCCGCAACTACCAACAGGCATTACAGCGCGCGGGGTTCCACGTCTTGTGGCAATGTGCCGATCATGGCTGCAGAACCCCGGACGCAGATGTGGCAGCAACACTTTGGCGGGGCGCTCCAACCCGCTACACCGGCGGCGCGGAAATTTTCAACTTTGAGAATGGCCGCATGCTCAGTGCCGAACATCGCGCCACGGATGGTGTACGCACTATTGTATTTATCAACGACAACACCCTGTTTGGCCATTCTCAGGACGCCTCCGTGTACGCCGTGCAAATCAAACCCATGCAAAGCGGCATGGTCAGCAGCGATGCCGGACAGTTGACCAGCGAAAGCATGGCTGACGCCCTAATTCAGCAGGGACATTTCGCTATGCACTTACCCTTCGATTTCAATCAGGCGACCCTACGGCCGGATGCGCAGTCGACTCTGACGGCGCTGTCCCAGCTTATGGAGCAGCACCCCTCCCTCCGCATACGTCTGGAGGGGCACACAGATCAAGTGGGCTCTGCTGCATACAATAAGAAGCTGTCGCTAAATCGTGCCTTGGCCGTAAAATCGGCTTTAACAGCGCAAGGCATAGTTGGGCAACGTATTGAGGTTACCGGATTGGGTGCCACACGCCCGATAGCCGGCAATGATACCGATGAGGGGCGCGCACAAAACCGCCGGGTTGAAGTAGTTGATCTCAGCCCTGGTGCCATCGCCGGGCTCCGGCCTGCAAATGCCGCCATCACGCCGACCATCACCCATGCGCCCGCAATGAATAGCGCACCCACCATACGAAACGGCGTCTATCACCGCAACGCCCCCCCCAATCACCGGTAGATCTGCAGCCAATACCCCTGCAGTCGAACTGGCCAACACCGCTGCAGACGCCGTTCGCAGCGAGACCAACTACCGGATACAGCAGGGTGTGCGTAGCCTGGCACAGGGCATATTTGGTAACTGATCACCAAGCCTAGATCATCATCAAGCGCGCCGAACAATCTGTTCCGGCGCTGTTTTTTGTCTTTATACACAATATCATCAGGCACATATATAGGTGGAAAATAGCGCACAAACATGTTTCATCTAAAGTTACCGTTACCCGCTCGTCGCTAAATTACCAGCAATGCCGCGCCCCGAAACTGTATCATTTTTATAACAAAATTGGAGCGCCGCTATTAATATTATTTTTCATATTATTATGACATCATACCAGTGATTTTTGGCCATATTGTGCAATGCTTTTGCCCATGTTTTAATGTTTCTGTGGTAGACGAAATTCCACCAACTTCTGGAGGACCAATGAAACATTATTTAGCTATTCCGAAGTCCCACGCAGAACGCGGTCAGGGCATGACCGAGTATCTGATAATTGTCGCACTTATTGCGATCACTGGTATTGCAGTGTTTTCTTTCTTTGGGCAAACACTGCGTCATCAGATGGCAGGTATTTCTCAGGAGCTGTCGGGCAAAAAAGCAGATTCTGATATTACAGCAGCCCAAGGTACAGCTGGACAGGCCACAATTAATGCAGGCCTGCAGAAAAACATGAGTGATTACAAATCGGATATGGGCAAGTAATTAGCTGTTTGCGGGGTTCGCCCCGTCCATGACCTGAAACAATTTTATAAAAGTAATTTCAGGTCATGCCAGCTCACACATTAAGGGGATGTAGTATTGCATAATATTGAACCACAACGCGGTTCTCCTACCGCAGAAAAGCATACAGAATCCGGACAAGCCGCCTTATTCGCCGCCGTCCTGATCCCTGTAGTATTACTCGCGGGCCTCTTCGTCTTTAACACCGGGCAACTCACCGCCACCAAACTCAAAGCTCAAAATGCCGCCGACGCCGCTGCCTTCTCTGCCATGCAAATGGAGGCGAGGGAACTCAACTTTATCTCCTACACCAACCGCGCAATGGTCGCCAATCAGGTTGCTATCGGGCAGACGATTAGTTTGGTTTCCTGGTCACATTATGTAAAAACTCTCGGACAGAATATCCAGCGCCTGGGTACTCTTGTGTCTTGGATACCTGCGGTCGGACAGGCTATCGCAACGATCGCCAACGCAATTGCCCAAACTACCAACGCATTAGATCAAGGCATCGATACTGCTTCCAAAGTAATTCTTCCTGCACTGGACATCGCCGATGCTGCGCTGAGTGGTTCGCAGGAGGCTTATCACATGGCCAACGGTGTTTTTGATCCTGGTGGTGGGAATACCAACCCCGGGGGCGCGATGACCGCCGTGGCCGAACAGATGGTCAAGCTAAACGATCATGAGGCCAAGCTAAATGGTATCGTTCTGGCTACGAATTTAGGTCAGTACTTTAGTAATCGCGGCGATCTCATCAAGCGGTGGGGAGGGGAGAAAGAAAGTGCGCAGGCACGAATGGCCTATATGATCAATGCCTCCCGAGATGGGTTTACGAGCAACCGTTCTGACCTCCCTACTCCTTTGCAGCTTCTGAGTGACATAGTGCCACCCGACTTATGGGTAATTAAATGGGATCTCCCACGCATAGGAGCCTCCCAAATTGCGCTCGACCCAGAAAATAGAAAATACGTTTGGTCAGGAATGGATACACTCTCTTTACATATGTGGCGGAGAAAGTTTGCGATTTTTGGGGAATGGGAGCCCCTACCCGAAGCGCCTCTTGGCTGGGGTGCCGCGCAGACAACGGGTGACGCACCATATCACTACTTTCAATCTGCGCACCGTTACCGTGAAATCGACGCATCTACGGAAGAGCAGTTCCCACCACATACCAGAACTCAATACATCCCTCCCTACGAGGGATCCTGGAACGCTAACCCAGATGCGTCCGGCTTGGCTAAATCTGAATACCCTGATGAGCAAGATTCGTACGGGAAAGGTATGGTAGGTAACGGAGCAGATGCAGATCGTTTTTCTGCCAATGGGATTACCCGATATCAGGATTTTGATCACGTAAGCCCATCGCTGAAAAAAGCTAACGGCGACCCTGCGGATATCATGCCATTTTACATGGTGGTCGTAGAACACCCACGAGGAACCATCAGGGATTCTGGCACCGCTTTAGGCATCCAACAAAGTGCAGCGCAGCAGGAGATGAATTTGGCGCTGCCGCAAACCGCACAAAGCGGGCAGGTGCGCGCAATTGCCAAGGCTCAGGTCTATTTTCGACGTCCAGCTTCGTTATGGCAACGCACTGATCACAACTACGAGCGTGGAAACCTCTTCAGCCCATTCTGGGAGGCACGTCTTGTGGATTTAACCTCAACAGATCGTTCGCGATATGCCGCCCTGCTGGGATTGCAGTAGTAAAGAGGACTTGCTCATGGAAAAGACATCTTTCAAGTTACGTAATGTGCTACTAACGGCTTCTGTGATTAACTGCCTTAGCTTCGCTGTCGCTACCAAAGCAGAAAAAGGTTGCATGGTATTTTACAAAAAACATGTAACCATATTGGGAAATCAGCCCGACGAACGCGGCCAATCCCTCACCGAATTCGTTGTGGTAGCGGCCTTTGCACTCATCCCACTCTTTTTTCTGGTGATCTATACCGACAAATGGAGCTTCACCCAATTACGCACGATTGAGGCTGCGCGTTATGTGGCGTGGGAACGCACCGTATGGCAGGACCAGCCACCACAGGGACGGGAATGGTTGGCCATCAAGAGCGACGCAGACCTGCGTAATGAGGCGGCCGTGCGGTTTTTTGGCCCGCACAATGCGGGCTTATCGAATACCAATACGGGGAGTGGGCAAAACGTGGATCCGATTCTGGCCCGACATGATGGACAGCTCCTGTTGCGCGACCTCGCCAATATCCAGGTGGCTACCCACGAAGAGCCCATATCCACGGGCGTATCCATGAGGTTTTTAGGAACGCTCATAAAACTGACCGACATCCCCCTGCGCATGACGGGACCGACGGTCGCCACTGTCGGGGTTCAACTGGAGGGGCTGCCGGGATACGCCTACCTGCCCGACAACCCGCTCGCTCGAGGACCACGATTTGCGGCGCAGGCAGCCGTGCTCACGGATGCCTGGACCGCGAATGGTCCCATCGAAGAAGTGCGCATCGTCAAAAAACTCCTGCCCACCGCTTACCTGGATAACGGTGCAACGAATACCGTCAAGTCCGTGGGCGGTTTTTTGTTCCCTGAGCTGAATCGCCTGGAGTTCGGGCATATCGACCCCGAGGTGCAGTATGGCGATCGCCTTCAACCTTACCCCAGTGGAAGCAAATAGATGAAGCTTCAAGCTAGCATGCTGTGCGTGGCGTTTTTCCTCACCGGCCCGGCTATTGCGGTCGCCACCGACAATGCGCCGCTCCTGCCCGCCCCCGAAAATGCCGTCATGGAGCCATTGTCCAGCCACCTCAAAATTAATGGCGTGGATATGAGGGCCGTGCAATTCCATGTGGGCGCGGAGGAGGAGCGGCTGCGTTCCTATTTCGTAGAAGCCTGCGCGAAACTGGGAGGCTCCTACACCGAAAATCAGCTCCGCAACGAGCATATTCAGGGCTGCATTACTCCGCCTTATTCTCTGACCAGTCAATGGCATATTGAAGGAGACTCGGCCTACGGCACACTCACCAGTCTGCGCATGAATCAGAAAACCAAACGCGACGCCCTGCCCGACGATCTGCCCTTACCCACCAATGCCCAGGTGCTTCAGGACGTGGAAAGCAGCGATGCTGGCATCCGTGGACGGGTACTACACGTGCGTGTCGATACACCAGCCGCCAACCTTCGCGCGTCACTGGACAGAGCATTGCTCGCACAACAATGGCAACCGGCACCGGCCATGCGTAACAACGGTTTCGTGATCTCCATGAATAAGGGCAATCGTCGGCTCGACATCGTTATTGGCGAGGATGGTACCAGTAAAAGCCGCTTAGTCATCGTCCTGGATCAACGGTAGGAAGCACGTCCATGGACGAAAAAGGCCAGTCCAGTATTGAGTACGCCATTGTTGCGGTCTTCTCGCTCGGGTTGCTGTTTATCGGCGACCCCAGTCCCATTGCCCAGATCATGGAGGCGCTGCGTAAATTTTCCAGCGATTTTTCTTGGGCTGCCTCCATCGCCACCCTGCCCTTCTGAGGAGTTCCCGTGTCGATTCCGATCAAACCCGAGTCCACACCACCGGTGCTGCAAAAGAAAAGCCGTGCGCTTACCGGCTGGATTTTGCTGGCCGTCGCCATTTTGGCTGGATTGGGCGCGGCCTTCCTCGCCGTGCAGTCCCTGGATGCCCAAGAGTCAGCCCTGAAGCAGCGACTGCTCCGCGAGTTGACCTCTAAAAAGGAAAGCACCATTCCGGTGGTAGTGCCCATCGAAAACCTGCCTGCCAAGACGGTGCTTACCCTGTCCATGGTCGCGCGGCGCAACATTCCTGCAGATAGTGCGCCGGGCGGCGTCGTCATGGATACCGATTTCAATAAAATTGAGTACAAACGGTTACTTTTCCCTGCCGAGCGCGGTAAACCGCTAACGCTCTCCATGTTCAGTTCCACGGAGAGCCCTGCGGACATTTTGGACAGCCACCATATCGCGCTGACGATTTCCGTGAACTCCGAAAACTCCATGGACAAAATGCTCCGCCCGGGGGACCGCGTCGACATGTTGTGGATTACCCAAGCGGATGTTCGCAGCAATGCCGCCGCAGGCTCCATCACCAACGTGCAAATGACGCCTGCAGCCCCGGAGGGTGCTTTAGTGCGCTTTTTGGGGCAAAACCTGAAAGTCATCGCGACCGGAAAGGATTTATCCCCCAACGGGGGCAACAGCAGCGCCGAAGGCTATAGCACAATCACCCTCGAAGTCACGCCACTGCAAGCGCAAAAGATTCTGGTCGCGCAAAAGAGCGGAGAAATCCGTCTGGATTTGCGCGGCAATGACAAAAATGGCGCATGGCCCAAACGCACCGTGTCACTGCACGACATTATCGGCTATCCGCATGCGGCGGCGGGTGTGGAATATATTGCCGGCGGATCTTCGGGCACCGGCGGCCCGAGCATCGCCTATGTGCAAACCGCGGGCACGTCGCAACCTTCAGCCAGCGCTACGGACAGTTCTGTCCCTGGCGGCAATGGCAACGCGCTGTCCGACCATGCGCCAGCCAGCCAAATGAAGTACTTGCCGTTCTCCTACGTCCCACCCTTGCCACAGCCCTGACAGGAAATCGTTCACGATGAAGATGATTAAAAAATCCCTGGCTGCGGCCATACTTACCTTGATGTTACCCGCCTTGGCCTGCGCCAAAGGCGACCTGGAATTAGATAACCAGTCGAGTATTTCCATGTATTCTGGCCAGGTAAAAATCATTCCGACGAATACCGTGAAACGGGTAGCCGTCGGCAATGGAAAAATCCTCAGCGTTACCCTCGTCGATGGCAAAGAATTACTCTTGCTGGCCGAGGGTGCGGGCGAGACGAACCTGCATCTTTGGTACAAAAATGGGGGAGAAAGCGCCGCACGGGTGGTCATTGCGCCCAAGGACGTCGGACGCGCTGCCGAAGAGATTTCCAGCCTTCTCGGCAAGAACCCCAATACCCAAGTACGCGTCGTTGGCGACAAAGTCATTATTGATGGCAAGAATCTTTCTGAAGAGGATTTGAGCAGGATAGAAAAACTCAAAGCGGTCTATCAAAACGTGATAAACCTCGCGGAGAAAGAACCATTGAGGATGGAAAAGGTAGTTCTCCTAGATGTCAAGATTCTCAAAATGAAAAAGGACTTTTTCCGTAGCCTCGGAGTGAACTGGAATCAATCCATGGCTGGCCCACAGGCGGGTATTGTCGGCGACTTCAGCTCCAACCCGTATTTCCGCATGGGCGTACCGACAACCAACGGCACGGGGGGCCCCTTGGCCAACTTCTCTTTCCCCAGCTCAGGGCTACAGGATTTGCCCCTGAAGGTTGCCCCCTTCGCAACCAACTTTGGCATCATCGCTTCTGTTGCCTCGCGCATTAACTTCGCCTTGCAAAACGGGGACGCCTACGAGATCGCCAACCCCAAGCTCAGTGCCAAGAGCGGCAGTAAAGAACCTGCTGAATTTCTGGCGGGCGGGCAAATTCCGATTCCATTAGCCATTGGTTTCGGCCAGACCTCAGTGATCTTCAAGGATTTTGGTATTCGCCTTAAATTCTCTCCGGTAGCAGACGACCGGAATAATGTCAGCCTGAAAATATTCACGGAAATAAGTAATATTGATCCCTCTCTCACCGTTGGAGGTGTGCCTGGATTCTTTACCAGCCGTACCCAGGAAGAAATCAACCTGAAAGATGGGGAAACGCTGATTATGTCCGGATTGGTGGATCATAACCTTTCACAAAACAGCAATAAAATACCCGGACTGGAGAACATTCCAATTCTTGGATACCTTTTCAAATCAGACGACTTTAGGAATAACGAATCAGATTTGGTGTTCCTGGTCACTCCCAAGGTGATTACTGCCAACTCGTTAGAAAATATCGACGCGGAATCTCATGCCCGTTATCTCGAAAACATGTACAAAAGAAATTCCGAAAAAGGCATTATCCGTTAGGAGAAAATCCCATGTTTATGGTCCGCGCGTCACATCCCAAAACGGGAACCCAGGAGATTACGCCCAGCGATGGTGTCTGCCTGCTGGGTAAAGCAGAGCACGTCCATCTGCGCATGGAAGGCTGGAATGTTGGTAAGGAACATGCGCGGATATATGCCGAGCAGGGTGGGGTTTATATTGAGGGACTGGGCGGCTTTGGCGCGGTGCTGGTCAACGGCGAACGCATGCGCGCCTATGGGCCGGTGGAGGCCCACGACGAGATTGTCGTCGCCGGATATCGTCTGCAAATTTTGCCGCGTTTCGATAGCGAGGATCGGCACACTCCAATCTTCACGGAGGATGACCGCAGCATCCCCATGTCGCCGACTACACCCATCAAAGCGGTAGTAGAAACTGCGCCAGAGTTGGTTCGTCCCTTCTACGACGCCCGCTGGCTCGCGCTGGTGCGGGTGGTCCATGAGACGGTGCGCAGTCAGATGGATCTACGCCGTGTCGATCTTGGTGTACTGTCTCCCGAAGAGCTCCGCCGCATGGTGGGCGAACTGGTGCGAGAAGTGGTCTGGCGGATGAACCCACCCCCGGAGCTCGACCGGCAACGCCTCGTCAAAGAGGTGCTGGACGAAGCGGTGGGCCTCGGCCCTCTGGAGGACTTCCTAGCCGATGCCACAATCACCGAAATCATGGTCAACCGTTTTGATGAAGTTTTTATCGAGCGGCAGGGTAAGTTGCTGGCGGCTCCGGCATTGTTCAGCAGTGAGCTGGCGGTACGGCACATCATCGACCGCATAGTCGCCCCCATCGGTCGCCGTATTGATGAAAGCTCGCCGCTGGTGGACGCGCGCCTGGCCGACGGCTCCCGCGTCAATGCCGTCATCCCGCCCCTGTCCCTGAAAGGCGCCTGTATCACCATCCGCAAGTTCTCCAAAAAGCGTCTGCAAATGGAGGACCTCATGGCCTACGGATCCATTGAGGCGCGCATGGCTCATTTTACCCAAGTCTGCGTGCAGCAGCGCAAGAACATCATCATTTCCGGTGGCACCGGTTCGGGCAAGACCACCCTGCTCAACGTGCTCTCCAACTATATACCCGATCACGAGCGCATTGTGACCATTGAAGACGCGGCAGAACTGCGCCTCTATCAGCCCAATTTAGTCACACTGGAGGCGCGCCCCGCCAACATGGAGGGCAAAGGCCAGATTCCCATCCGCGAACTGGTGCGCAACGCCCTGCGCATGCGTCCCGACCGCATCGTGGTAGGCGAGTGTCGCGGCGGCGAAGCCCTGGACATGCTGCAGGCTATGAACACCGGCCATGACGGCTCGCTTACCACCGCCCACGCCAACACGGCCCGTGACATGCTCTCCCGGCTGGAAGTCATGGTGCTGATGGCGGGCATGGATTTACCACTCACTGCCATCCGCGAGCAAATCGCCTCCGCCGTGGACATCATTGTTCAGATCACCCGTTTTTCCTGCGGCTCGCGCAAGGTGACGAGCATTTGTGAGGTGACCGGCACCGAGAGCGGCACCATCCAGTTGCAGGAATTGTTTACTTACAAGCAGCGGGGTTATGACGCCGAGAGCAGGGTGCGCGGCATCTTCCGTGCCACAGGTGCGGTGCCGGAGTTCTACGAGGTCATGCGCGAACGCGGCTTGCCCGTGGATTTGTCCATCTTCCAGGCCGAGGAGCCCTTGCGTGGGCAGGATGATATGCATCATGGAGCGTAAAGTCCGCACTGGGACAAAGCAGATGGCACGCAGGCCGCGGTGCGGCTTACCGGACGCGGCAGCCCGCCAGGAGGCGGGTGCCAGCGCGGTGGAATTCGCCATTGCCGCACCCGCCTTGCTGCTCGCCCTGCTCGGCACCTTTCAGGCTGCGTTACTCTATCAGGCCCATGCCCAACTGGAAGTCGCCACCCAGGAGGCGGTGCGGGCGGGGACTTTACACGGAGCCCGTGTCGAGGCCATGCGCGATGCCCTGGCCCGCGGGCTGACACCGCTCTATACCCACGGCCAGAATTTATCTGCTCTCGCCCATGGTTATGCCACGGCCAAGGTGGCGGCAGGTCAGGCCATTATCCGGGTACTCAGTCCTACCCGCGAGGCCTTCGATGATTTTGCCGAGCAGACTCGCGATGCGTCAGGCGCCTGGGTCAGGGCGATACCGGTGGACCATCTCGGCTATCGCCGTACCAGCGTGGGGAGTGGCGGCCATCTGTCCGTGCAGGACGCGACCCTCCTGAAGGTACAGATCACCGCCGTCCAGCCGCTCATTGTGCCCTTTATTGATCAGATTGGTCGGGGCATCTACCAGATGGATAAGGGACTGGGGAATGTAGGCCTACCCAGTCTTTTTGGCGTCCGCCTGAGTCCGGTAACAGGAGCTGATGGCAAAACCCGCTGGGGGATTCCCATGCAGGCCGAGGCGGTGATGCGGATGCAAAGTCCGGTGCTGGCGGAGGGGTTGCCGAGCAAGGCGACGGTAGAGCAAGGGCAGGACAAAAATGGCAACTTCCCAGAATCCACGGAGGACGTCGATTCGCTTAAACCCTTAGCGGCTCCTGACATTGGCGACTACACGCCGCCCCCAGATCCGGAATTTTGTGTGCATTAAATTAAAACGCGGTCCATAGGCTATTCAGGAGACCAGAAAGATGCGGCACCACCCCCAATTATTCGCCACAATGCCGTTAGGCGTCCTGGTGATGACTATATGTGCCACGCTCCCCGGCGATGCTGAGGCTATTGATTGTAGTAGGGTATCAAGCTTTAACGAGCAAACCATTTGTGGAGACAAAAAACTTCTCCTCCTGGATCGCGATCTTACGGTTGTTTACAATAAATTCATGAAGGTGTTCTCCGACACAGGGCACTACACCCACCTCGTCACCGAAACTAGGGCAACACAGAAGAAGTGGCTTCAAAGGAGGAATGCCTGCGGTGCGGACGCCGCTTGTGTCAAAGCGGCCTACGAGGAACGCCTCGAGGTTCTGCAGAGGAAGATCTGTTATCCGCGCGATGATAGCCCCATTTATCAAACACCTTCCCAGCCAGGACCTACAACAGCGATCACACAACCTGTAGTTGACCATCATGGCCAGAAACCACAAAAACCGACCGCAATTTGTTCTATCATCGATCGGGTGGACTATGATTTTATAAAAAAGAACGAGGGTGCGATGCTTGATTTCTACGTGCCAGGAGCTTTCAGCACCAACGTCAAAACAGGTAAGAACTTGGGGCCAAAATTCAAAATAAATAAAAATGGTAATCCGATACAAAAGGCCATAGCTTCCAGTGGGGTCACCGTCGGTCAGGGCGTGGACCTTGGACAACAAACCGTAGACAGCCTAAAATATTATATGAACATCGAAGCGCACAAATATGGCAATCCATCAAATATAGACATTGAATCTTTAATGACGCGCATCAATCCTTTTATCGGATTGAGAAAAGATGAATCTGTCTCTGCGCTCAATAAATATTACAAAGATAATGGTCAATACCCGCACCTTAGCTCATTAGAATCGGGGTTTATTTCTTCTGCGGTCAAACATGGCTACGCCGAAGACGCAGCAGCTCTTTTCAACAAAAACTCCAAACCGAAGATGAATTTCTGGTCATTACCGGCCGCCGTGCAGACCACACTCACCGATATGAAGTACCACGCTTATATCCAGAGCGTGGCCAGGTATTATTATCGGGGAGAATGGCAAAAAGCGGCAGAAGAATTCAGACGGCTCTCAAAGACGGCGAAGTGGGCGAAGTTTGAAGACCGCTTCTTGCGGCGCGCAAAGACGTTGACCGCTGCGATTAAAAACAACGCCCTACCGAAACAGGGGAACCCCTGCACACCCAAGCCCCCTGCCGCCATCAATCGCTCGGCGTGGTGGGAAAACCCACGGCGTCCGCGCTGGGCCTGAGTTTTTCGCGTTCACTTCAAATCAGGAGATCACAAAATGCGGCGACAAATATTTCTCGGTATCGGCTTCTGTGCAGTCCTGGGCGTCAGCCTTAGCGCCGACGCTGCGGATGCCCTCCTCAACTGCCCGGCGATCGCCACAAAGATCCCCGACGCCTTTGCCCCTACCTGCAGTCACCCACAGACTCCTCTGCAAAAGGCCATTTGCCACTATAAGCCAAAGCATTGGACCGACAACCTCCTGTTGTTGGACAGTTCGTTAATGCATGCCTATAAGCAAGCGCTCCGCGCGGCCGGAGTGGGCACCCCCGAATGCACCCACCTGCTGGCAAGCCAAAAAGTCTTCGAAAAGGAACTCGGAGCCTGCGGCAGTGATGGAGACTGCGTCCTCGAAACCATGCGCAAACGTAGTTTTGCACTACGCGACATCAGCGAACACCAGCAGGCCCCCCTGGAAGCGGCCGCTTTGCAGCATTTTGCGGGCAGTGCGATCTTCCAAAGCCCCGGCCAAAAGTCGGCACCGCTCCTGCAGCGCATTCAGCGGGGCATGGATATTTATCCCCTCCCCCACATGGAACTACCTAACGGCAACACCCTCGTCTGGGGCTTCCAGCCGCACAACGCTACCGTCCAGTCCCTGGTCGTGGTCAACCATCAGGGTGCCGTACAGTTGCTGGGCGCGGTGGATGGCATTTATCTCGGCCTACCCAGGGACAAGACCCGGCCGGAGCTGGATGCCAACGCCCGCATCACCCTCTTCGTGCGCAATCCCCAGGCCCTTGCCCAAAACCTGCCCGCTCTCCGTGCCTGGGCGGCGGCGAGCATCCTTGGCTTCAATGTGGACTGCGGCGGTGCCGACGCCGCCCGCTGCAAGGCAGCCGAGGCCATTCCCGTGCCCATCCTGGCCTACCGCCTCGGTTGCCCGCAAGAGGCCTCGGGCAAGGCCTTGGTCAACCGCTGTCCTCTGCCCTTGCCTGCCGTGTCCGGCAACGTCTCTCCGGGATTGTTCTGGCAGTGAGCAAAACCGTCTTCAATGTGCCATTGACAGGCAGGCTTTCTCATTCTGGCCGGATGCGTTTGGATCTACGCCATCCGCCTGGTAATACACATCATCAGCCTCGCGGATCTTGTAAAATCAATGACACCGTTAGTTCTGCAACTCCGCAAACACCCTCAACGCCCGCTTCAGATCCTCCCAGACTTTGCGCTTATCAATCGGGTTACGCAGCAGATAGGCGGGGTGATAGGTGACAATCAGGGGAATGCCTTGGTAGTGCTGGGTCGTACCGCGCAATTGGCTGAGCGGCGTATCCACCTGAAGCAAGCCCTGCGCCGCAAAGCGCCCCAGCGCGACAATCACGCGGGTTTGCAAGAGGTCGATCTGGCGCTGCAGGTAAGGCATGCACGCCTGCACCTCCGGACCCAGCGGATCACGGTTGTTGGGAGGGCGGCATTTGAGGATATTGGCAATATAGACGTCTTTCTCGCGGCTCAGGCCCATGGCGCGGAGCATGTTGTCGAGGAGTTGACCGGCGCGACCCACAAAGGCTTCGCCGCGGCGGTCTTCTTCCGCACCCGGCGCCTCACCGACAAACAGCCAGGACCCGCGCGGGTTACCCGCACCGAATACGGCATGTTTGCGGGTTTCGCCGAGGGGGCAGGCCTGACAGGTGCTGACCATGCTGTTGAGGTCACGCCAGTCCAGAGTGGCGATGCGTGTTATCCGTTGCGGGTCCGCAGAAGAGGGGCT
Organism: Acidithiobacillus ferriphilus; assembly: GCF_018854775.1. GTDB lineage: Bacteria > Pseudomonadota > Gammaproteobacteria > Acidithiobacillales > Acidithiobacillaceae > Acidithiobacillus > Acidithiobacillus ferriphilus. Next base: position 24,870 of record NZ_JAAZTY010000011.1, read on the forward strand.
TGCCTGCGTGGCAAGCACTGGGGCTTGAAGGGCTTCGGCCTTGGACAGTGGAGACGTGCTGCGTACCGGAGTCGGAGCCACCGCTGTGGATAAGGTAGCAGTCGCTGGCACCGCGTTGCGCAATACGGAGACCCCTTCTTCTACAGGACGGGGGAGTGACTCCGGCGGCATCACGGGCGTTTCTGCAGGGCGCATCAAGGCAGAGACAGACGTCGTTTGCGCGGATACAGACCGATTCGGCACGGCGCTTACGGCTTTTGCCGACGGTTTCACCGGCGCCATCTCCGGCGGCGCTTCGCCGGGCACGGGTAGACGCAGGAGTTGCAGGAATTGACGTTGTTCGTCAGTGAATGTATCTGGCATGGGTCTATGCTAAAGGTCCGGCCCATCGGTGGCAATCATTCTGCCACTGGGAAAGGACTCATCGCACTACGCGCCCGGGTCAGAAACAGTCCGTCTTCTGATAAGCCGCCCGCTTTTTCATACAAAGACACACAACCCACCACAGGATGCCGGACGATCACCACCTACTCCGTCAATGGATAAACAACGCTCAATGACGTACTCGCCATTGCTGGCACAACACCGGAATAAAGCCAATCTGGTGAACCAAAAATGATGATGCGCGCTCAGAAATAAATGGGGCTTATGGTTGCACAAACACGGCCTGGATAATGGCTTCCACCTCGTTGGTCAGGGCCTTGTCGGCCAATATCGGGAACTCCCTGAGCAGCTTGTTGGACACCTTGCCGCCGTTATCACGCACGGACCGTAGGATGCGGTCGATATCCCCATCCGGACCTTCGATCACCATCTTGATGCGTTCGCGGGCCATGCGCAGGTTGCGCAGATAGTTTGCTTCCTTGCGCATTTCCTGTTCGATGGTTGTTTGCACCACTTCTGCAAGGTACTCGACATGGTCGGTCATATCGGGATAGCGCCAGGCCGGCAACGCATCCTGGTAGGCATCGAACTGCAGGTTGTAGTGCACACCGTCCTCGGCGACCTGCTCTGCGCCGAAGCGCCAGGCTTCTGCATACTTGCGCATCAGCGGTCGCGAGAAGAGTTCCAGTACCTGGTCATAGCCGCGCCGGTTGACGATTGAACTGATGATTGTGGCCGACACCGGCAAAACGAAGGGTGCCGGGATCGCCTGGTCCCGGCGCAGCACATCATTGATCAGGAAACGTGAGATACGGCCATTACCATCGGACATCGGGTGTATGTACACAAAACCGAAGGACAGCACGGCGGCCCGCACCAGTGCCGAGACGCCCGCCGTGCGGGATGCGAACTCACGCAAGCCCGACAGCAGTGCTGGCGCGTCATTCCAGTGAGGCGCGATGTAATGGACCACCTCGGTAAAGCCGTCGACCTCGCCGACGAATACCGGCGAGCGGCGCACGCCATAACGTGTCGCCCGCGGTCCGAGGATCTGTGCTTGCAGTGCGCCGAGTGCGCCTTCCGACAGCGGCTCTTCGTACTGCCCACAGCGCTGCTCCATCACGGCGGCGAAACGCCGCACACGATCGACATGTTGCTCTTCGTGCTCGATCGCAAAGCTCGCCCGGCTCTCCTTGATCGTCAGCCAGATCGCACTGCGTTGCAGCACGTCGGCACCGAACTCGACCCCCAAGTCGGCCAGGTGCTGAGCGCAATCGTACTGCTCAGCCTGCCGCACCCGGGCGGTGCGCAACACCAGTGGGCAATAGTCACGAGTGCCCGGCAGGTTATCGCGCACCCGCCAGCGTGGGTTATTAACTGGCTGGCTGGCTGTCAGGTAGGTCTTTTCGTCCAGCGCGGTGACGTAGTTGCCGGTTGCGACGCCGGGAAACGCCAGTTGCCGCCCGGTCAGGTATTCATAAAGGAAACCGGCGCGGCGCGCATACTGGCCTGTCGGTTCGGCCGCAATCCACGCTTCCAGGTCGGCTGCCGGAGCCACTTCGAACAGCCTGGCCAGGAACTCCAGATGGATGCCTTCGTGCTTAAGCGCGAAGGCCAAATGGCCTGCCAAGGTGTTGGCAGGCCTGGCTACCGGGGTATAGAATTCACGGACGTAGCCGCCCTCCCGCACGGTGGCTCTGGATCCGGCAATGGCGCTTTGGGCGCGAAATGGTTGCACCGCCGAGACGTTATAGCGCTCAGCCAGCCAGCGGTATCCGATCCAGTCTGTCACTTAAATATCCTGATTTCCGCCAAGATTCGATTAACCTTGCGATATTATAATTATATATTGCATATTCGTCAATAATTCTATTAAAGGCCTGTCGCCACAGCCTGATTCCAAATCTGAACATCCCCACGGGGCTGGGGGACGTTCAGCGGAATCCGCAACTCCACCCCAAGAAACGCCCAGAGCCGCCTCATATCGGCCACCGCTGGCGCCGCCAACGCTTCGAGACTCGGGCACAGGCTGAATCGACTATTCGGGAACACATCGAGATTTTTTACAACCGCCAACGTCGGCATTCACGGATTGGTTATCTGGCTCCCGCTGTGTTCGCACAGTCCTTCACACGGTTGGCCGCTTGAAACGGGACTGTCCACTATTGTCAGGCTACCCCAAATTGAGGCAATTCGATTATTCCAGCACCGTCGGGCTGTTTGATCAAAAGGCTATTCTTTAACAAAAAATTCAGTATGATAGTGGGCACAGGCCACTCAGAGTGAGGCATCACCCGGTCGACCCGATACGAAATCCATCACCCTACAGGGAGCGTAACCATGGAAACCAGCAATCTCGTCGAAGTAGCCAGCAAGGACGATCGTAACATCGCCGCACTCACTCATGCGGGCGGCATCTTGTTCGGGTTCATCCCGGCGCTCATCGTCTACCTCCTCAAAAAAGACAGTGGCTCCGCCTGGCTGGTGCAGCAGAGCAAAGAAGCACTGAATTTCCAGATCACCGTGCTGATTGCTTATGTGGTGGCCAGCATCCTGAGTACCCTGTTGATCGGCATCTTGATTTTCCCACTGATTTTCATAGTGAATTTGATATTCTGTGTATTGGCGGCCATCAAAGCCAGTAATGGCGAGGTCTATCGCTACCCACTCACCCTGCGTTTGCTGAGTTGATGCGCAGAACCTGAGAACACGCTTCCGCTTGCGCCACTGCAGCGCGCCCCGTACCCTACGCCTTTATTTTGCATAACAAGGATGGGGTCGGCTGAATGTCTATTCTGCGGCTGGAGGCAGGGCAAGTGGAATGGGGTGGCCGGGCGCTGCTGGACCATGCCGAGTTGAATCTGGAGGCGGGCGAGCGGGTCGGTCTTATCGGCCGCAACGGCGAGGGCAAGTCTACCTTATTGCAAGTGCTGGCGGGCCTCTGTCCCTTGGATGCGGGGACGCTGTGGGTGGCACCCGGTGTGCGCCGCGCCTACCTGGCGCAGGAGCCGGAGCTGGCCGGAGAGCACGACCTGCTCACCGCCATCAAATCCGGGCATCCGGCCTGGCGGCACTTGCAGAATGCCGATGCGGACGACGCCCACGCCCATGCCCTCGCCGACCATCACGATGCCTGGCAGATCGACTATAAGGCAGAGGCCCTGCGCGACAGCCTGGGGCTGCCCACTGAAGGTATGGTCAGCGCCCTTTCCGGCGGCCAGCGCAAGCGGGTGGCCATTGCCGCCACCCTCGTCGCCGAGCCGGACCTGCTCTTTCTCGACGAACCCACCAACCATCTCGACCTGCCCGCGATCCTGGCACTGGAGCAATCCCTGCTACGCCATCGCGGCACGCTGGTCTTCGTCACCCACGACCGGCGTTTTCTCGACCGCCTGGCGACCCGCATCATCGAACTGGATCGCGGGATACTGCGCAGTTTTCCCGGTACCTTTGCGGCTTATCAAAGCCGCAAAGCCGAAGTCCTCGCCGCTGAGGCGGCCGCCGATAGCCGTCTGGAAGGGCAATTGGCGGAAGAGGAGGCCTGGCTGCGCCAGGGCGTCAAGGCCCGTGCCAAGCGCAACCAGGGCCGCCTGCGCCGTCTGGAGGGGCTGCGTGAGGAGCGCGCCAGCCGTCGCCAACAGCAGGGGCAGGCCACCCTGCAAATCAGCACCGCGGACCGTTCCGGCGCACTCATTGCCGAGCTGGATCACGTTTCTTTTGCCTATGAAGGGCGTCCGGTCATCCGCGATTTTTCCACGCGCATTGAACGCGGCGACCGGGTGGGCATCATCGGCCCCAATGGGGCGGGCAAGACGACACTGCTGCGCCTGATCCTCGGCGAGCTGGAGCCACAAGAGGGGACGATCCGCCGCGGCACCAAACAGGAGGTCGCCTACTTCGACCAGATGCGGTCCACTCTCAACCCCGAGAGCCGCGTGTTGGACGCCATCGCCGATGGCAATGATTTTATAGAAATCAATGGTGAACGCCGTCATGTGCTGAGCTATCTGCAGGATTTCCTCTTCCCACCCAGCCGCGCGCGGGGGCTGATCAAGGCGCTCTCCGGCGGCGAGCGGGCACGACTGCTGCTCGCCCGACTGTTTGCCCGCCCGGCTAACATCCTGGTGCTGGACGAGCCCACCAATGATCTGGACCTGGAGACACTGGAAGTTCTGGAAGAGCGTTTACAGAGTTACGCCGGCACCCTCTTTCTGGTCTCCCATGACCGGGACTTTCTCGATAACGTGGTCACCCAGGTAATCGCCTTCGGGGAGGACGGGCAGATCAGCCAGAATGCGGGCGGCTATGAAGACTGGCTCCGTTGGCAGGCGGAGTCCCGGCGTTTAGCAAAACCGGCAGAAAGTGGCGGTGGCAAGGCTTCTGGCAAACGCGATGGCGGCAAGGGCAAGAAATCCGCCATGAGCTACAAGGAAATTCAGGAACTCGTCACCCTGCCCATGCAGATCGAAGTGCTGGAGAAAGAAGAGGGTGAAATCGCCGCCACGTTGGCCCTGCCCGAAACCTACCAGAATCCGGAGCGGCTGCGCGAGGTCCAGGCCCGCGCCGATGTCATCAGTGCGTCTTTAACAAAAGCCTATGGGCGCTGGGAGGCGCTGGAAGGAAAGGCGGCGGCCCAGGCTGCGGAGTCCTAGGAAGAAGACTTCGATGTGCCCCGCTCCTTGTCGTACAGCAAAAAATGCAGCAGCACACCGTCAATAATGGCCGGAACCAGGGTGGCGATCAGGCCCACGGCCATGCTCATCCAGGGCCCGGGCGGCACCTGCGGGTCAGGGATAAAACCCTGCCATTGCCAGGCTATCGCGGTCAGGTCATAAGCGATAATCAGCCCCGGAATCAGCAGCAGACCATCCACGGCCAGCAGCACCAGCACCGCCAGTAGCACGAGCAGCACCATACCCGCGCCTTTGATCAGTCCGCGCAACCACTGCAACCAGTCGCGCGGCTCAGCCACGGTACACCCACAACAGAATATCTTTGCGCGGCAAGGTCACCGAGGCACCGCTTTTGAAGTCCAGGACAGCACTGGGCCAGAAGGCCGTGTCCGCCGAGCGCGGACTTACCCGATAAGCACCCGGCCAATCGGGAGCCGCCGCTGCCTGATGCCCACCGACAATGATGGCGCGCGCGCCCGCTGCGTCCACATAAATATGCGCCACCGGGATGCGGGCAAAAGTTGCCGCCGCCAGCACCCCCAGCAGGATCACCGCGATACCTGTCGTCAGCACCCCCGCGACCCATTTGTCCAGTCTGCTCATTTGCCGCCTCCCTCCGCCCAGATTTCTGCCTGGGTGGTCGTAATATGATTATGCTTAGAGGCACAAGCCTTACCTCCGCACCAGCGTGGCGCAATATTCAACTCTTCGAGGGCATGGCGCATGGTTACCCGGAACACCGGTGCTGACTCGACCCCACCGAAATTCCAGTACCGGCTACTCCCGCGCAGAGTCACCGCCATCACCAGCTTCGGCGCAAAGCCCGGTGCAAAGCCGACAAAAGTGGCATTGGTCTTGTTCTTCAAAAAGCCGTCCTTGCCATTGGCCATATTCGCGGTTCCCGTTTTGCCGGCCACCGCGTAGCCGGGAATGGCGGCGAGGACACCGGTGCCATTGGCCGCACAAACGCCCTCCAGCCAGTGCCGCAGGTGAGCGGCGATGCCCGCGGACATGATCCGCACGCGCGGCCCCGACTGTCCGGCAATCAACGTCGGGGTGACATGATAGCCTCCGTTGGCGATGGCCGCATATCCATCCGCCAATTGCAGGGTCGTCACGGACACTCCGTAGCCCAGCGCAATTGTGGCGTGGCGCGCCTTATCCCAGGTCTGGGGCTGGGGAAGCACGCCACCCGTGGCACCCGCAAAGCCGAGATTCGCCTCCTGACCGTAACCTGCCGCCAGATACATGTCATAAATAGCCTGTGCGGGCGTCCGCAAAGCAATTTTAGCCGCTCCAATGTCGCTGGAGTACTTGAGAATATGCGCCACGTTCAATTCATGATGTACCACATCGTCGCGGATACAGAAACCACCCACCGGCAGGCAATGGGAGACATTGAAGCTCTGGTCCGGCTGGATGCTGCCCGTTGCAAGTGCCGCAGCCACCATAAACGGCTTCATGACCGAACCGGGCTCAAAGGCCTGATGCACGGCATTATTCACATAATCAGAAGGGTCGCCGCAACCGGCACGCGCGTTGGGATTACAGGAGGGCACGCTCGCCATGGCGAGAATCTGCCCGGTTTGCGCATTCATTACCACCGCCGAGCCCTCTGTGGCGCCGAAGTGCTGTTGCGCTGCCAACAACGTCATGTAGGCCCAATACTGAATCTGTGGGTTGATAGTCAAATGCAAGTCGCGGCCGGGCGCTGGCGTCTGCCGGGCGCCCACAACATGAAGCACTTCGCCCTGCCCGTCCACCAGCACCTTTTCACGGCCCGCTTTACCCGATAACCAGTGGTTGTAACCCATCTCCAGCCCGGCGGCGCCCTGATGATCCAGATGCACAAGGCCCAGCAGCGGTGTGGTTACCGCACCCAGAGGATAATAGGTGCGGCTGGTTTTTTGCACATAGATACCGGGCACATGCAACGCGTCCAGAGACTTACCCAACTGCGGCTGCACCTGACGCAGGATATAGGCGAAGCCTGACCCACCCGACCGCACCCGCGCCGCCAGAGTCTCCGGACTGAGGTCCAGAGCCTGCGCCACCTTGTCCCAATCCTTGCGGTGGGCATCAAAGAGGCGCGGATCGGCCCAGATGGTCACCGCTGGCACATTTGCCGCCAGCGCATCGCCGTTGCTGCCATAGATCGCGCCCCGGTCGGCGGGCAACGGCCGCGTCTGCAAATAACGCATGCGCCCTTGGGCACGCAAATCATGGGCTCGCCACCACTGCAATTCTGCATCGCGTGTCAGCACCATCACCAGCCCCAGCAGGATGACGATAAGGAGCAGCGTCGCCCGCCAGCGCGGCAAAATGCGTTGCAGGCTTAGTCGTTCCGGTGGCATGCGCAGTTCCTCAGCATTGTTCTTGGGTCATCGGCCTTCAGTGTGGCGCAGCGCCCCATGCGCGGACTGACGATGGATCGCTTGCAGCCAGGAAACAGCTGGGGTATAGCCCTGGTTGTCTCGCAACAACTGCAATAAGGTAAGCTCCGCTGCATGCTTTTCGCCTGCCCGCCATTGGGTCAGGGCGATGTCCATCTGCAGATTACTGCGCGAGTAGGGGAAAAGTGGTCGCTGCAAACCCGCGCCTAAAAAGGCCACCCCCTCTTTGAGATGCCCCTGATCCACATAGGCCAACTGAGCGATTTTATTGCGCAGGCCGACACTTTCGGGATTGATGGCCAGCCCCTTACGCCAAGCCAGCAAAGCCTGCCGATCCCTGTGCGTTTTATCGAGATCTAACAAGGCGCCCTGCATCAGATAGAGCGTTCCGATGGAATTCCATACCCCCGACTGCTGTGGAATCCCCACCAGACTCTGTCGGTATTGACTGAGCGCTGCCTTTATCAGAGTACGGCGGTGTGCGTCATCATCAGGCTGCGTCTCATGGTCCGCGAGCGTCAGATAAGTGTTGGCCAAATACACATGGGGTTGTGTCGCCAATGGACGCGCCATGGTCAGCACATCCGCCGCCTTGAGCAAAAATAGGGCCCGTTGGTTCGGATTCGTGATCACCCGATTGAGCCAGCCATTGGCGCTCAGCAGGGCAAAAGTCGCACCGTCAGCGATCAGATTCCAGGAAGCGACCACTACCGCCAACACCAGGAGCGCCTGTGTAATGAATCCATGGTTAATGCCGATCCGTGGCAACAAGGGCGCAGTCTCGCCCTGGACACCGTAGATACGCCATGCACGCGCCAGAAAGAGGCCAGCCAGCAGGCTCAGAGGCAGATTGTAGAAAATAAAATTCCCCAGGGCATGACCGGTCATGGCAAAAACCCCCATTACCAAACCCAATGCCTGCAGACGGCGTTCATCGCTGATCTGCAAAGCTCTGCCTGCCCGATAAAGTAGACGGTAAAGCGCATACATCAGCGCTCCGGCAAAGCCGAGGAGAAAGCCCAGATTGATGAGTCCTCCCTCGGCCAGGTATTCCAGAAAGTCGTTATGATCATAGGTGCCCGCCGACGCTAGTTCGCCGGGCAAGCGATAGGCCGGGTAGTTAAGGAAATAGCTACCGATACCAGTTCCCAACCAGGGGTGGCTCAGGAACATATGCCAGGTGGCCACCCACATCAGCCCGCGCGATATTGTATTGATATTGCTTGATATATAGCCTGGAGCAAGGTGCCCGATCAGATCAAAGCCATGGGCATAATCCATCAGCAGTAGTGCAACGAAGGCGAGTCCGAAAATCAACACGAAGCGCGAGCGCGCCGCAGGCTGTCGCCACAAACCCCAGATGGCAAAGGGCATGGTACAAACCCATGCCAGAAGGCCACCGCGGCTATTGGTAGAGAAGAAGGCGAGGAGCAGCAGCGTCAGCGTCAGCAGATAAAACAAAGCTACCGGATCGACACCACCACTCAAAAAGCGGGTACGGCGGCGGCCATCCTGCACAAAATAGATGGCAAGGGTCGGGAAAAACAGCAGGTTCAGCCAGGCGGCAAAACTGTTGGTATCCAGTAGCGGGCCATACGGCCGCAAATTGACCAGAGCAACTCCTTGCCCCATCCATTGGTAATACTGCCAGAGGGCCATACCGCTTAGTATCCAGGCACTGGCCAGTACACCCCGCCATAGCCACAGCCAGAACTGTTCCGCAACAGATTCTGGAATCATCACACTGATGAGGAATACCAGCGGCAAGGAACCCAGCACCCAAAAATAGAACCAACTGCTATAGGGCGATCCGCTCCAAAACAGGGTCAGCCCAAACCACACTAGCCAGAGCGACATAAAAACCGGTAGGAAGCCGCGGGGCCAGGGCAGTCCCTTCCGCAAACGTGGCCACCAAATCGTGGCCCCCCAGATCATCAGAACGATACTGGCCATTGCCAGTAGCGGAATCAACTGCCCGTTGTAATACCAGGAAAGTCCATAAACGATGAGAGCAAAGGCGGCATAGAGCCCGGCCCGAAAAGAGGGTGCGGCAGGATTCACTGATCGTCTCCGACATGTTGTGGACAACGGTAATCACCATCACCCCGGCAGACCGCCGCATGAATGGAAAGATGTCGGCTGCAGCGCGTGCAGCGCACCAAACGATCCACAGCAGAAACTTTCGGACGCCGGCATTTCTGGCGCCAACCATAAAACAGGATCACAGCAAACGCTGCGAGAATAAGCCACTTCAGCATCGGCAAGCACACCCGCGTGATGCCAAGGCGCCCCTATTTTCTATACAGGCGCATCGACCAGGAAAGCCAAAAAGACCATCACCAACGACTACGAAAAAGGCCCGACAATGCGGGCCTTTCCTCAAATTGGTCGGGGCGAGAGGATTCGAACCTCCGACATCCGCCTCCCGAAGGCGGCGCTCTACCAGGCTGAGCCACGCCCCGATAACATACCTTTAAAAATCACGCCGCACAGCAAATGCCGCCAAAAAAGCCAGGGCTTCTTTCTCCACACTGTCTGGGAACCCGGACAAGCAAGCAATAGCCTGGTCCGCCTTTTCCTCCGCGACGCGCAAAGTGTAATCAATTGACCCTGTTCTGGCAATGATTTCCCAGACAGGTTCAAAGATGGCCGACACATCACCGCCAAGTGCCTCACGCAGAATGGCCTGCTCTGCCGCCGTGGCATACTGCATGGCATGGATGTAGGGTAGGGTCGCCTTGCCATCAGCAAGATCATCGCCCCGATTCTTACCCATTTTCTCGGCACTGGCGGAATAATCCAGGGCGTCATCCATCAACTGGAAAGCGATACCGAGCAGGGAGCCGTATTGCGCCAGTGCCTTTTCCGCGGCAGCATCCAGGTTGTTTACCAAGGCCCCGATACGCGCTGCCGCCTCAAAAAGCTTGGCGGTCTTGGCTTCGATGACCGAGAAGTACGCCCCATGACTCAGATCAGGGTCGTTGACGTTCTCCAGTTGCGCGACTTCACCCTGGGAAATGACGCTGGTAGCCTCCGCCATGGTGGCGAGGATACGCATATCGCCGTCCTGTACCATCATTTCGAAAGACCGGGCGTATAGAAAATCCCCGACAAGCACTGCGGCGGCGTTACCCCAGAGTTGATTGGCCGTCGCATTACTGCGCCGTAGCTCGGAACCATCGACTACGTCATCATGCAGCAACGTGGCCGTATGGATGAACTCCACGATCGCGGCCAGTGGGATCGGACGCGGACCGCAGTCGCCGCCCATACGCGCGGCCAATAGCAGAACTATGGGCCGCAGCCTTTTGCCGCCGGCATTGATCAGGTAAGTACCCATGGCCGGAATAGTCGGCACCCCGGAACGCAATTGCTCTTGGATGACGCTGTTCACCGCCGCCATATCGGACCGCACGAGGCGGTTGACTTCCTCCAAATCCATGCCCTGCTGCCCCCTGTCTGCCTGCATCAGCACCTGCTCCACACCGGAAGGTGCCAAGCTTGCGACCGCAGGCGATTGTCGTTAGCACGGCATAAACTTGTCAAGCGCAGTTATTGGCGGTCTGTGGCAGCGTCGGACAATCCGACAGGAATCTCCAGATGGCGTGATTGGGCCAAGCGCCGCAAAATCTCCGGGTCACCGTTCCACTGCGCCAGCACGCTCCACAAAGGGTGTGGCCCCAGATCGACACCGGCCCGCAGCATGCGCTCGCGCAAAGTTTTACCATCGTTTCTCACCGCGAGAAACAGCAGGATCAACGCGTTGAGATAATCCTCGATACGACTTTGCTGGTGAGTAATACGCAAAAGTTCGGCATAAAGAGGCAGGCGTTGCGGCTCATACGCAATGGCCCGCTGCAATACCGCCATACCGTAGGCAGGATCAGCGTTGCGAGACACCAGCGCCAGCGCCATCTCTGCAGTCATGGCCGTTTCTGAGGTCTGCGTCTGCGCTTGAGGTATCGGCACCGCCATTCCCACCTTCTCGGCCAGCACCAGCAGTTCGAGATTGCCGGGATCCTGCGCCAACCCGGTATCCACGCGTTCTTTCCACCACGCCTCATTCATGGGCGCCGCGCCCGGCTTCTCTCCCAGGGCTTCAAGCAGATCGGCATAACTATCGATGTCGGCCATCGCCAGGTAGGCATCCAGAAGTCTGTTGATCGCCTTGGTCTCATGAGGGTTAAGGTCTACGTACCAGCGCAAAACCGTGGCCGCCTGAGCATAGTGCCCATATTCCATATAAATAGCGGCTTCATTGAGAAGGTCGTTAATGCTGAGCGCTTGCTGCTCGGCACCGCCAGCAGTGGTTACGGATGGGGCAACAGCATCTACGCTGGATATTTCAGGTCGAATCTGCGGCACGTCTGTGGCGGGTGCCGAATGCGCTGCCGTGGAGACCGGCGCGTTGCTTTTACTCTGCAAACGTCGGCGCCGCGCCCGCAAGCGGATGAAAACCTCCACCAGCAGCAGCAGGACAACAATGATTTCCAACAGTAACATTACGTCTTGCATAGACACCTCAAGCTCGACCAAGCATACCCTTTATACCAGCATACGCGGGGATTTTAGTCGAAAGCCTGGGATTCGCCAGGGCCACTGCCAAACGCATCTTCCATGCCCAGCTCTTTAAGCTTGCGGGTAAGCGTATTACGCCCCCACCCAAGCTTGTGCGCGGCGTCCTGCTTATGGCCACGGGTATGTTGCAAGGCCGCTTCCAGCAGACAGCGCTCGAACTGCGGCTGAATCTTGTCCAGCAAGGCCTCTTCGCCACCGGCGAGGCACTGCCGCACCACGGCCCCCAGCAGCAGGCGCCAATCCTGGGCGTTCGAATCCAGCGGCGCGGCGGACGGTGGCGATGCGGCCATTTCCGGCGGCAAATCCGTCACCTGGACCTCGCTGGTGGGTGCCATCACGGTAATCCAGCGACAGACGTTTTCCAATTGGCGAACATTGCCTGGCCAACGCCAATTCATGAAGGCAGCCTCCGCCGCCGGACTCAATACCTTACGCTCGACATCCAACTGCTCCGCGCTGCGACGGAGAAAGTGGCGGGCCAGGCGCGGGATGTCTTCACGCCGCTCCCGCATGGGTGGGAGGTGGATATGGATGACATTGAGACGGTGGTAGAGATCTTCCCGAAAACTACCGTCGCGCACCTTGGCTTCGAGATTCTGGTGGGTCGCGGCGAGAACGCGGACGTCCGCACGTTGGGACGCATGGCCACCGACCCGGTAGAAGGTGCCGTCGGAGAGTACTCGCAGCAGACGCGTTTGCAGGGCTGCGGGCATATCGCCAATTTCATCGAGAAAGAGGGTGCCTCCGGAGGCCTGTTCAAAGCGACCCTGCCGGGTCTGCACCGCCCCGGTAAAAGCGCCCTTTTCATGGCCGAAAAGTTCCGATTCCAGCAACTCGGCGGGAATGGCCGCCGTGTTGATGGCGATGAACGGCCCGCGCGCGCGGGGACTGTGCCGGTGCAGAGCACTGGCCACCAGTTCCTTGCCTGCCCCCGACT
>NZ_JAAZTY010000110.1 GCF_018854775.1 Acidithiobacillus ferriphilus
TACCGGACTATGACCAGTTTCCTGTTCACCAACGACCCCGAGCCCCGCCGCAGTAAGACCTGCATTTTCTATGGCGGGCACTACTGCCGCCGCCGAAAAATCCGGATGAGAGAATTGCAAATGCTGGGGCTGAGCGGCTCGGGCGATGACATCCCAATCCACCGACTCTGCGGGCGCGGGGCTCACATGTAAGCGCGACAACGTACTGATTACCTCTTCGCGCAATCGCCCCAGCATGACGTTGAACATGGCCAGGGATTCTTTTTTATACTCCTGCTTGGGATTTTTCTGGGCATATCCCCGCAGATGAATACCTTCACGGAGATGATCCATGCTCGCCAGATGGTCCTTCCACTGACTGTCCAGAACTTGCAGGATGATGGATTTCTCGAAGTGGCGCATCATTTCACTGCCCAGGAGCTCTTCCTTGGCCGCGTAAGCGGACAACACCATCGCCATGATTCGCTCCCGTAAAACGGGGTAGGCGAGGCCTTTATCCTGCTCCAGCCATTGCCCGACCGGAACCCGCAGACTAAAAACCCGCTCCAGTGCGGCTTCCAGGCCGGGCAGATCCCAGCGCTCCTCCATAACGCCTTCGGGCGCGGTGTCGGTCAACACTGCGTCGAGGACGTCGTCACGCAGCGCCCTGATTTCCGAACTGACGTCATCCGCATCCATGAAGGCATTGCGCTGCTGATAAATAATTTTGCGCTGTTCATTGGCCACGTCATCATATTCCAGCAATTGCTTGCGGATATCGAAGTTGCGACTTTCCACCTTGCGCTGGGCGTTCTCGATGGATTTGGTCACCCAGGGATGTTCAATCGCCTCACCTTCTTTCATGCCCAGCTTCTGCATCAGGCCACCCAGACGGTCGCTGCCGAAAATACGCATCAACGGATCATCCAGGGAAAGGTAAAAACGAGTGGTACCGGGGTCGCCCTGCCGACCGGAGCGCCCTCGCAACTGGTTGTCTACCCGCCGCGACTCATGCCGTTCGGTACCAATAATATGTAATCCGCCCGCCGCTATCGCCGCATCATGCAGCCCCTGCCAACTGCTATTGAGGGATTCGACCCGTTGGTTTTTTTCTTCTTCTCCCAGATCCGGATTAGCCAGCACCATATCCACCTGATGTCCGACATTGCCGCCCAACACAATATCGGTACCACGCCCCGCCATATTGGTTGCGATGGTCACCATTCCAGGTTTACCGGCCTGCGCAATAATCTCGGCCTCGCGCTGATGCTGTTTGGCGTTCAGTACTTCATGGGGAATCCGTGCTTGTTTGAGCTGGTGAGACAAGAACTCGTTATGCTCGATAGAGGTGGTACCCACCAGTACCGGCTGGCCACGCTGCTGACAATCGCGGATATCCTCAACAATGGCCGCCCACTTTTCCTGGCTGGTGCGATAGATAAGATCGGCAAAGTCCGTCCGCTTCACCGGCTTATGAGTCGGTATCATTACCACTTCCAGCCCGTAAATCTGGTTCAGCTCAAAGGCCTCGGTGTCCGCGGTACCAGTCATGCCCGAAAGCTTTTCATACATACGGAAATAATTCTGGAAGGTGATGGAGGCCAGTGTCTGGTTTTCATTCTGAACGGCCACCCCTTCCTTGGCCTCCACCGCCTGATGCAGACCATCGGACCAACGGCGCCCGGACATCATGCGTCCGGTGAACTCATCAACGATGCAAACCTCTCCGTCGCGGACGATATAATCCGTCTCCCGCCGGTAGATCACATGCGCACGCAGCGCCTGGTTGAGATGATGAACCAGGGTGACATTGGCCAGATCATAGAGATTACCATCGTCAAGCAGGCCACTTTCCGCCATCAGGCATTCCGCCTTTTCGATGCCCTCTTCCGTGAGCATCACCTGCCGGGCCTTTTCATCGACCGTATAGTCCTCATCGACGACAAAATTTCCGACGAGTTTGTCCACCCGGTAGTAAAGGTCGGTATTCTCTTCAGTAGGACCGCTGATAATTAGCGGAGTACGCGCCTCGTCAATGAGGATGGAATCCACTTCGTCGATGATGGCGTAGTGGAGGCCGCGCTGCACCCGCTCAGCCGGAGAAAACGCCATGTTATCGCGCAGATAATCGAAACCGAACTCGTTGTTGGTGCCGTAGGTGATGTCGGCCGCATAAGCGGCGCGGCGCTCATCGCTGGACATCTCCGAGATGATGGTACCCACGCTCAGGCCCAGAAAACCGTGAATCTTACCAACCCACTGGGCATCGCGGCTGGCCAGATAATCATTGACCGTAACCACATGCACGCCCTTACCCTGCAGGGCGTTGAGGTAGGCGGGCAAGGTCGCGACGAGGGTCTTGCCCTCACCGGTGCGCATTTCCGCGATTTTACCTTCATGGAGCATATAGCCACCGATGAGCTGTACGTCGTACTGGCGCATGCCCATCACCCGCTGAGTCACCTCACGCACCACCGCAAATGCCTCAGGCAGCACCGCGTCAAGCGATTCGCCCTGGGCTATCCGCTCTTTAAAGAGTGCGGTTTGCCCGGCGAGGGTAACATCGTCCATGGATTTGTAGCGATCCTCCAGGAGGTTAATCTGCGCCACAATAATACGGGCCTTCTTGATCAGGCGGTCATTGCGACTGCCAACGACATGGCGGATGATGGTTCCAAACATGAGCACGCAAGCCTAGGTAAAAAATATCGAGCAGGGTAGCATGAAAGCCTATGGATGATAAACGACGACGCATCTGGCGCCCCATGACGCAAAACCCTTCCGGGCCGATCGGCGAAATCTGCCGTCGCGGAGCGCTGCTGCGTGAGCGTCAAATTGACTGGAACGCGTTACTCGCACTGGAGGCGCAGGACCATACCTGGCTGGTTGATTGGTCTGGGGGGGTGTTGAGTGTACTCTGTCAGAGCCCGGTATGGATTTCATGGTTACGAAGAAATGAAAAAAACATACTGAAACAATGGAATAATCGCTTCCCGAAAACCCCGGCGCGGCAAATCACCGCCTCGGTGCGGCCTTGGTCATACCGGCTGCCGCAACCCGCCAAAATCCCGAAAGCGCCTTATATTTCAGCAGGGGCGGCCGAAACGCTGCGGGCAGAAGCCGATCGTCTGCCACAAGCCATAGCCGTCGCGCTTATACGCCTGGCGGCCACCCTGGACAACCTTCAGGCGGAGGCTGTCGTCAGCGCATCAGCGAAGGAAAATGGCGCGCGCCTCTCGGAATAATCCACAAACTCCCAGGCATCCTGACGGACAAGCAGCGCCCGCAACAAATTGTTATTGAGGGCGTGCCCCGCCTTGTGACCAGAAAAATGGCCTACTAACGGGTGGCCAAGCAGATAGAGATCACCAATGGAGTCAAGTACCTTGTGGCGCACGAACTCGTTGGTGTACCGCAGACCTTCTTCATTGAGTACACGATAATCATCGACCACAATAGCGTTATCGAGATTGCCACCCAAGGCGAGCCCCATGCTCCGCAAGGTCTCGACTTCACGCATAAAGCCGAAGGTGCGTGCCCGCGCCACTTCTTTGAGATACGAGGTCCGCGCGAAATCCACCGTCACTTCCTGACCACCATTTTTCATCACGGGATGGTCGAAATCGATGGTAAAACTCACCTTAAAACCTTCAAAGGGCTCCAGTTGCACCCATCGATCACCGTCTTCTGCCTTGAGAGGCTTGGTGATGCGGATAAAACGCTTTGGTGAGTTTTGCTCTTCGATCCCGGCGCACTGAATGAGGAATACAAAGGGCGCGGCACTGCCATCCATAATCGGCACTTCCGGTCCATCGAGATCTACATAGGCATTATCAATACCCAGACCCGCCAAGGCCGACATCAGGTGCTCAATAGTACCAACCCGTATCTGGCCATCGCCGATATTGGTAGACAGTCGGGTATCCACCACATGCAGAGGGTCCGCCTTAATCCAGGCGCCACCATCGATATCACTGCGGTGGAAGACGATTCCGGTGTTTATCGGCGCTGGGCGCAGGCCGATATAGACCTTCTTGCCACTGTGCAAGCCGATACCGGTACCCCAGATCATATTTTTGAGCGTACGCTGACGGATCATGATTTTATTCCCTTCCGCGATCTTAGGGATCGCCCTCCCGCTAAATACCGTGTGACCCACTTTACAACTTTTGTTGTCTCCATACAACTAACCAAGCAGTCAGGGCCAGTGACATCGCATTAAATATACGCTGACCGACTTTTTTAGCGAGCGAGCACGGCGCATCACCCCAAGGCGTACCCAGTTATGTATAATCCAAGGCATCTGGTGACCGCACCACCGCGGTCGCACCGAAACGCGCTTCTCCAATACAAGGATCTATAATCATGGCGACCCCCAGCAGCAAAAAAACTCTGATGACCCTTTACTCCGGCAACGATTGTGTTTTTGCACACCGCGTCCGCTTCGTTCTGGAGGAAAAAGCCATGGAGTACCAAACCATCGACGTCGATCTCGCCAACAAGCCAGAAGATCTCGCGGAACTCAATCCCTACAATCAGGTGCCCACCCTGGTGGATCGTGACTTGGCCATCCACGAATCTGTCCTCATCATGGAATATCTAGATGAGCGCTTTCCGCACCCTCCGTTGATTCCTGTGGACCCCATCTCCCGCGCCAAGGTGCGCCTGGGTCTCTTGCGTTTCGACCGCGACTGGTTCGCTCCACTCTTTCAGCCGGGCTACAGTGCCGAGCAGGTCAAAACGGCTAAAGAGCAGATCCGCAGCACTCTTGCCGGACTAAGTAGCATCTTCAGCCAGCAGCGTTACCTCTTCGGCGATGAACTTTCGGTGCTCGACTGCGCCATCGCCCCACTGCTGTGGCGCCTCCCGGTTCTGGAAATCAGCCTACCTGCGGCAGCCCGCGCAACGCAAGGATACATGGATCGCGTCTTCAATCTGGAGAGCTTCAAACGCTGCCTGACCCCTGCCGAGAAGGCCATGCGCTGACATGGGTGTGGAACTTGCCCGCCTCCAAAGTCTGCCGGAAGGACTCTTTGCACGCTGCAAGCGCGACCAGGGTGGCGTCATTGCCTTGCAACGGCAAGGAGATGTTTTTCAGCCGGTAACGGCGGCGGTCTTTGCCGAGCGCGTCCGCTTACGGGCCCGCGGACTCCTGCGCCTAGGGGTACGCAGCGGGGAACGAGTGGTTCTGATGGCCCCCAACTCTCTGGATTGGGCGATCATGGATTTCGCCATCCTCAGCATTGGCGCCATTACCGTTCCTCTCTATCCGACGTTCAGCCCGCGCGAGATTCATTATGTGCTGGGCGATAGCGGCGCCGGACTGATACTGCTGGAAAGTGCCCGTGAGTGGCGGCACATACAAAGCTGGGGGGTACCCAGCGACCGTATCCTGCTGCGCGATGCAAACGCTGCGCAAGAGGTCGGCCTGGGGCACTGGGGAGCGCTGAAAGGGGAGGACGCCTCCTTGCGCGATGTTGAATTGGAAGAACGTCTCACGGCGCTGCAACGTCAACAAACGGCCACCATCGTCTACACCTCCGGGACAACGGGTTGGCCCAAGGGGGTCATGCTCAGTCACGGCAACATCCTGAGCAATATCGAAGGGTTCGTACCGTTGGTGCCATTACATGCCGGACAACGCCTGCTCTCCATTCTGCCCCTCTCCCACATTTTCGAACGGGGCACGGGGCATTTCGGCGCCTATCTGCTGGGGCTGGAAGTCGCCTACGCGGAACGCCCGGACACGGTACTCCGTGACATGGAAACCGCGCATCCGGATATCGTGGTCGCCGTGCCGCGGGTCTTCCAACTGCTCTATAGCCGGGTGCGACGGAACATTGAAGATCGACCGGGTCTGCTCGGCCGTTTTCTGCGCCGGGGGGCGGGGCTTGATCCGCAGGGACGTCCGGCGGCACGCTGGCAACGTTCTCTTACCCGCCGCCTACTGATCCGCAATCTCCGCAAGAAACTGGGTGGACGCTTGCGTTTCTTCGTCTCCGGAGGCGCCCCGCTGGATGCTGAAATTGCCCGGTTTTTTATTGAGTTGGGGCTACCTGTTATTGAGGGCTACGGCATGACCGAAGCAAGCCCGGTAATCGCCGCCAATCCTTTGGAGGCCATTCGTCCGGGAACCGTGGGACGGTTTCTGCCCAATCTGGAAGGACGCATAGCTGCTGATGGCGAAATTCTGGTACGCGGCCCGTCCATCATGCAGGGCTACTGGAACAATGAGAGCGCCACGCGCGAGACGCTGGTAGACGGCTGGTTGCATACCGGCGACGTGGGCAGCCTGGACCCGGACGGTTATCTGCATATCAGCGACCGTAAGAAAGATCTAATCGTGAATTCCGCCGGCGAAAACATCCCGCCGCAGAAAATTGAGATGCGGCTGATGGCGCAAGCGCTGATCGACCAGGCCGTCGTCTTCGGCGATCGCATGCCCTATCTCGTGGCCCTCATCTTTCCCAATCGGGAACTCCTCAAAGAACGCGTCGGCGCCCACGCGGACGAAGCCGCAACCCGCAAGGCCATCCATGCGGCCATCGCGACAGCGCTCGCCGATCTGCCCTCCCACGAACAGGTACGGCGTTTCGCCTTGCTGTCAGAGGCACTGAGCGAAGCCAACGGCGAACTAACCCCCACCCTAAAGGTGAAACGGCGCGTCGTCGCCGAACACTACGCCGAACTGCTGGCGCAAATGGGCAATGGCAAGGGCTGATCTCCCATGCTGCTTACGCCGCCCGCTGCGCTGACTCCCATTCTAACGGCATTGCAGCGGGCAGGAGCGCGCGTCCTGGTGGTGGGAGGTACACCGCGGGATGCCCTACTCGGTGTGGTCGCCCACGATTGGGATCTGGAAATACACGGATTGGGAGAGGCCCGTTTGGCCGAATGTCTGGAGCCTTTCGGCGCCCATCGGGTAGGTGGTCGCTGTGCAGTCTGGGTGGTGACCGGCGCAGAGATTTCCCTGCCACAAGCACGGGGCGGGCAGATCAACCCGCACCTGCCCTGGGCCATCGCCGCCCAGCGGCGGG
>NZ_JAAZTY010000111.1 GCF_018854775.1 Acidithiobacillus ferriphilus
CCGCCGTTACCCGGGCGATGATCCTGGCTGCGGGGCGGGGCGAGCGACTCCGACCTCTTACCGATCATGTCCCGAAGCCCCTATTGGAGGTTGCTGGAAAATCCCTTATCGCGCGCCATCTGGAGTCGCTGGCTGCGGCGGGTATTCGTGATGTGGTTATCAATATCGGGCATCTGGGTGACGCGATCATGCGGGCCCTGGGTCCAGATTGGCAGGGGCTACGCATCCATTACAGTGACGAGCGCGCAGGTCGTCTGGAGACGGGTGGCGCCCTTGTTCGCGCCCTGCCCTTATTGGGGAACAGTCCTTTTCTGCTGGTGAATGGTGATATTTGCACGGACTTTCCCTGGGCGCAGATCTGTCAGCCTTCCCCGGCGCGTGCGCATCTGGTGCTGGTGCCCAACCCGATGCAGCACCCGCAGGGAGATTTTGCCCTGTCTGCCGGCATGGTGGCGTTGGCGGGCGAAGAACGTCATACTTACGCAGGCATCGCGCGTCTTGATCCGGAGTTGTTTCGGGACTTTCCTGAGCAGTCGGCTCCTCTGGCTCCCTGGTTGCGGCAATGGATTGCGGCGGGTCTGGTGGAGGGCAATTTGTACCAAGGAAAATGGATAGATGTAGGCACGCCAGAGCGGTTGTCGGCGGCCCGGCGTGATTGTGCGGCGACTTCTCATGGACTTTAACCCGGCGGCAGTGCATGCGGCAGTGGGTCTGGATGCCGACTTGCGCGACCGCTGGCGCCGAGAGTGGGGTCTGCTTATGGATCTGGCGGTCTGGGGGGATTTGCGCAGTGGCCAGATCGGTTTGGCAGGCAAGCTGCGGAAACGGGCGCTCGAATTCGGGGAGCGCCTGCGCTCCTATGGGAGTGACCGAAGCTGGATTCCGCACCCTCGGGAACAAATCAAGAATGCCCTGAGTACCAGTCTGCAGACGCGCGAGTCTCTGGAAAAACTCAGTGAAATTGCAGAGCAGTTTAACGATGGGGCAGATCTTGCCGCCTTCCGAACTGTGTGGCGGGCCATAAGTGCTGCGTTAATGGCCGACATTGTGACCCGTGAAGGGCTGCTTGTGCAGTTGCTGAACCAGCAGTATCAGGAAGAAGTGTGATCCAACCCTATTCAGGTTAACCAGCACATTTATGAAGATTGTTTACGCTTTGGTTATTATTGGTGCGCTTGCGCTCTTTGCCTTGCTCTTATGGTGGGCACGCGAGCAGGTGGGCGATGCCGCAGCCCCCCATGACAGTGTGGGCTGGTACGCCCGGCATCCTGATGCGCTGGCTGCCGAGAACCTGAAATGCTGGAAATTGCTGCAGAACGCTTCATTTGCGGATGTGGATAAGGTTATGCTTGCGCACCCCCACTGCCGTGCGGTTTATGAAGCCATCCAGAGACAGGATCCCGCCCATGCGAATTGACGGCTGCCGGTGACTACCTCGACTGTAACGCCAGAGAGTCTGCTGGCTACCGGCCGGGATGTGTTGCGCCTGGAGGCGGCGGCGGTGGCGGCGCTGGAAGCGCGTCTCGACGCGGACTTTGTGGGAGCTTGCGAGCTCCTGCTGAGTTGCCGCGGCCGTATTGTCGTCACTGGCATGGGTAAGTCCGGGATTATCGCCAAAAAAATCGCAGCGACTCTGGCCAGCACGGGCAGCCCTGCTCTTTTCCTGCACCCCGCCGAAGGCAGCCACGGTGACCTGGGTATGCTTACCCGCCAGGATTGCCTGCTTGCTCTTTCCAATTCCGGGGAGACCGCCGAACTTCTGGCTATCTTGCCCGTGGTCAAACGCCTGGCAGTGCCTTTGATCGCCATGACCGGCAACCCGCAGTCCACCCTGGCGCACAGCGCTGCTGTGCATCTCAACTGCGCTGTGGCACGGGAAGCCTGTCCCCTCAACCTGGCGCCCACGGCATCGACGACAGCAGCCCTGGCCATGGGAGACGCCCTGGCGATGGCGCTTTTGCAGGCGCGCGGTTTTTCGGCAGATGATTTTGCCCTGTCCCATCCGGGCGGCAGCCTCGGCAAACGCCTGCTGCTGCGGGTGCAGGATGTGATGCACCGGGGCACCAGCCTGCCTAAGGTGCGAGCGGATACGCCATTATGCGAAGCGGTATTGGAAATCAGCAGCAAGGGGTTGGGAATGACGGCGGTGGTGGATGCGGAAGATCGGGTACTGGGGATTTTTACCGATGGTGATTTGCGCCGTGCCTTCGCGCGGCGCCAGGATATCTGGGAACAGCCCATGGCTGAACTGGCTCATGCCAAACCGGCCACCATTATCGCTGAGGCCCTTGCTGCTGAAGCCCTTGCCCTGATGGAAAATAATCGCATCGGTGCGCTTCTGGTTACCGATGGTGAGGCGCGGCTGATTGGCGCGTTGAATATGCATGATTTGCTGCGCGCAGGCATCGTATGAATGAATTGATATCGCCCGACACGGATTTAATGAAGCGTGCCGCCCAGATTCGCTTGTTGATCCTGGACGTGGACGGCGTATTGACCGATGGCCGCTTGTTTTTTGACGATGACGGCAGGGAGAGTAAAGCCTTTCACGTGCGTGATGGTTACGGTATCAAGCTTGTGCAGGAACGGGGTATAGAGGTTGCCGTTATTACCGCGCGCTATTCCCCGGCGGTCGCCCATCGTGCTCATGACCTGGGCATCAAGCGGATTTTTCAGGGCTGCTCGGACAAGAATCTAGCCTACACGGAACTCAAAATCGCCCTTGGCCTGGATGACGCGGTGGTGGCTTATATGGGAGATGATCTTCTTGATCTGCCCATTCTTACCCGCGTTGGTCTGGCCACGGCCCCGGCTGATGCCCACCCGGAGGTCGGTTGTCGAGTGCACTGGCGGAGCGCGCAGCAGGGTGGCTATGGTGCGGTACGGGAGCTCTGCGAGTTGATTCTGCGAGCGCAGGGGCATTGGTCAGCAATCATTGCCAGAGCTGCCGGAGTCCTGCCTTGATCATCAATCAATCCGAAATCAGGTTATGTCGCGAAAACTGATGCCGCGTTTCCGCGCCCCCGGCCTGGGCCTGTCCCTGCTCCTGCTGCTGCTTGCGGCACTCGTGTGGTGGTCGTGGCCACGGCATCCATTGTCTTTGCCGTACATCGACTGGCATGGTCAAATCCACAAGGGAGATCAGGCGGCCGAAGACGTGGTCATGCGTCAGTATACGGCGACCGGTAAACTGGATTTGCTGGCTACTGCCCGGACGGCTTATCACGAACCGCGTCTCGATCGGACCATGCTCAGTCAAGTCGCCGTCGAGCGTTTCAAGCCGGGACAGCAACTCCATCTGCGTGCTAATCAGGGCGTGGTAGAGCGTCATGGCCATCGGATTATCTTGTCAGGCAATGTTATCGGTACCTTGCAACCGAATACCCGCGTACTTACCACAGAGGTGCACTATGATCCGCAAACCGGCATTATTACGTCTCCAGAACCGGTACGGCTGGAGCGAGGGCAAGACTGGATGACCGGGGTAGGTCTCTGGGCCTCGGTAAAAACCCAAGAGATAAATGTTTTGCATGATGTGCGTGGCATGTATGTTCCTTAAGCGATTTTCTTTCCGGCGATTCTGGCCCTTTTTGCTCGTTGCGGTATCTATCACCGCCCTGGCGGCCCCGGTTGCGGAGCAGGGGCTGGCCAAGGGCCCCATTCAGATCAGCGCGGATACCCTGTACGGCAAGAATAAACCGCAGCAACAGGCCGTTTATACCGGGAACGTGGTCATGATTCAGGGTGATGTGGTTATCCATGCCGACAAGCTCACTATCGACGCGGCCGGCGGCAAGGTGCGGCAGGCCACGGCGGTGGGGAGCCCGGTTACCATCACCATGTCCAGCGCGCAGCGCCACGGGTATGGCGACACCCTGGTCTATAAACCGGCCAGCGGCGAAATTGTGCTCATTGGTAATGCCCATCTCTGGCAGGGAAAGAATGAGATCAATGGCCAGCAGGTCACCTATTTCCTGCGTAACCAGCAAACGGCTGTCACCGGAAATCCCGGTCAACGGGTGCGGTCGGTCTTCTATCCCGCCGCAGCGGGCCGCTCCACGAGCGGTGGGAAGCCATGAGCGAACTGTTGCAGGCGCAATCCCTTTTCAAGTCATATCGGCGGCGAGCCGTGGTGCGTGATGTTTCGGTGCAGGTGGCGGCCGGTGAGGTGGTGGGATTGCTCGGTCCTAACGGGGCGGGGAAAACCACCACCTTTTACATGATGGTCGGATTGGTGCGTCCTGAGCGGGGTCATATTTTTTTGCAGCAGCGGGACATCACTGCACTGCCCATGCATGAGCGGGCCCGCATGGGGCTGGGCTACCTTCCCCAGGAGCCTTCGGTTTTTCGCCAGATGAGTGCCGCTGACAATATCCTTGCCGTGCTGGAAACTCTGCCGTTGAGTAAGATGGAGCGGCAGGAGCGCTTGGAGCAACTGCTGAGTGAACTGCACCTTCATCAATTGCGTGACACCAAAGGACATAGCCTTTCGGGTGGCGAACGGCGGCGGGTGGAAATTGCGCGGGCGCTGGCCATGAGTCCGCGTTTTATTTTGCTGGATGAACCCTTCGCCGGTATTGATCCTATTTCTGTTCTCGAAATCCAACGGCTTATCCAGGATTTGCGGGAGCGCGGCATCGGGATTCTGATTACCGACCATAACGTGCGCGAGACCTTAGGCATTTGCGAACGCGCCTATATACTGCATGATGGCAAAGTGCTGACAGCGGGTAGTCCGCAGGAAATCGTGGATGACCCTATGGTACGGCAGGTTTACCTGGGGGATCAGTTTCAAATCTGATTTTTGGAAATTATGAAACAAGGTTTAGAACTCAAGCTCGGCCAACATCTGGCCATGACCCCGCAGTTGCAACAGGCGATCCGCCTGCTGCAACTGTCTACGGTTGATCTGCAGCAGGAAGTCCAAAACATGCTGGAGAGCAACCCGCTGCTTGATGAGGATGCTGGGGATGAAGAAGGTGGCAGCGGGCCGCTCCCGGAGACGGTTGAGATATCTTCCGAAGACCGGCAGCTGGATCTGACCACGGAGGATACGCTGCCGGATGAATTGCCTTTAGACAGCCAGTGGGACGACGTTTTCGACATGGGAACATCAGGTTCTGGCGGTGGTTCTGACGAAGATATGCCGGATTTTGAATCGCGCAGCAGTCACAGTCAGAGTTTGCAGGATTATCTCCGCTGGCAGGCTGATATGACGCACTTCAGTGCCGACGAGCGCAATATGGCGGAGTTGATCATCGACGCGATTGATGAGCGCGGTTATCTGGCGGAAAGCCTGGAAGATCTCGCTGTCAATATGAATGTGGAGGACGATGCACTGTTGGCGGTATTGCTGCGCGTGCAGGACTTCGACCCGCCGGGCGTGGGGGCCCGTGATCTCAGTGAGTGCCTCCTGCTGCAACTGAAGCAGATGGTCGGGGAGGATGCGTCTATATTATTGGCGCAACGTATTGTGAAGGATCACTTGCAGGCCCTCGGGCGCCACGATTATCCACGTTTGTGTGCCGCGCTGGGGGTGGATGAGGAGACGTTGCGTGGGGCGATGGCGCTGATTTCCACACTGAATCCTAAACCGGGTGAAGAGGTGGGTGTTGAGAGTACCGAGTACGTCATCCCCGATGTGATCGTGCGCTGGGTGGGCAAGCGTCTGCGCGTCGATCTGAATCCCGAGGCGATGCCTAAATTACGTATCAATGGTCGCTATGCGGGCATGACGGGTGGGAAAGATGCGGCGCATAAATACATTCAGGATCAGCTCAACGAGGCGCGCTGGTTCATCAAAAGCCTGCAAAGCCGCCAGGAAACCATATTGAAAGTGGCGCGGGCTATTGTCGAAAGGCAGAAGGACTTTTTTACCAACGGGCCGGAATCCATGCGGCCCATGGTCCTGCGGCATATTGCCGAGACAGTGGAAATGCACGAATCGACGGTATCGCGGGTCACCAATCAGAAATATATGATTACACCCCGTGGTCTTTATGAGTTTAAATACTTTTTCTCCAGTCATGTGAGTACTGACAGTGGCGGTTCCGCGTCGGCCACCGCTATTCGGGCGTTACTGATCAAGATGACGCAGGCTGAAAGCGCACGGCATCCGCTGAGTGACGCGGAAATCGCCAAGGTGCTGGCCGATCAGGGTATTCAGATTGCGCGGAGGACCGTGGCCAAGTACCGCGAGGCGGCTAATATTCCTACCGCGAGCCAGCGGCGGCGTTTGTGAGGGTGATATCGCCGCCAGGGTTTTTTGCCGACGCCGTTGGCGCTACACTGAAAGGGGACCCCGTAGCGGGGCAGGATTCAAAACGGTCACCTCACTTGGTAGGAGAGCGCCATGCAAATTACTATTACCGGGCAACATCTGGATTTGACGGATGCCATTAAAAACTATGTCGACGGAAAGATTGGACGCCTCGATCGGTACTTCGACCATGTTATTAATGCTCAGGTGGTGCTGAAGCACCTTCCCCACGAAAAGCTGAGTAATGTTGCAGATATTACTGTCAATGTCCCTGGACACGTCTTCTATGCCGAGGTGCATGATGCCGATATGTACGCAGCTGTAGACCTGGTAGCCGACAAACTGGAGGCGCAGGTGCACAGTTACAAGGAAAAACTGCAGGATCGTCGTAATGACCACCCCGCTGGTTTGGCGGCCATTGTGGATGTCGACTGAATAACCATGGTAACTCTGCCTCTTTCCCCGGCTAATATTCGTATAAATCCGCCTGTGGCTGATGCTGGTGATGTGCTGCGGACCTTGGCGGAAATCCTGGCAGGATCTACGGGCCTGTCTGCTAAGGGGATTGCTGTTGCCTTGCAACAGCGCGAAATGCAAGGATCTACGGGCATCGGGCATGGGGTGGCGTTGCCCCATGCCCGGGTGGAGGGTGTGAATCAGATAGCCATTGCCGCATTGCGCACCGCGCAGGGTATTCCATTTGCGGCGCCGGACGGGCTGGATGTATCCATCTTTCTGGCGGTAGTGGTGCCTAAAGCGGCCGCGACCGCGCATCTGGAGACGCTCTCCGCATTGGCCGCGAAACTCGCCGTGGACGAAGTGCGCGAGGCCTTGATGAAAACTCCTGATCCCCAGGAGTTTTTTCGTTTGTTGGCGGGGCCGACGTAAGTTGTACCACAAAGCAGGCTGGGTACAGCCGTGAGTGTCGGGCAAGGCGGAGTTATGGAACGACAAATTAGCCTGCGTCGACTCTGGGCGGAGCTGCACAGCGAATTGCGCTGGCAATGTCTGCATCAGCCTGGAGAAGACCATTACCTCCGCGGTGATCCTTGGGCGGAGGATGATGTGGGTGGGGCGGCACTGGTCGGATTTTTTAATTTTATCCGGCCGCATGTGGTACAGATTGCCGGGACTTGTGAGCTCGCTTACCTGGGTGCCCATCCAGAGGCAATGGAACAGTTTTTGCCCCATAAGCTGCGTCTGCTCGTTATTTGTGAAGGCCAGGCACTGGATGATCACCTCTATGAAGCGTTGAAAGCTAGGCAGATTGCCGTGATGACGACGCCGATTGGCGCGCAGGTGGTTCTGGCGCGGATGCAGCGCCACCTGGACCAGGAACTGGCGCCCCGCCAGCAGGTGCATGGTGTACTGGTCGATGTGCTGGGGGTGGGATTGCTTTTGCAGGGCGAGGTAGGGATTGGCAAGAGCGAGTTGGCCTTGGAACTGGTCAGTCGTGGTCATCGACTGGTGGCTGACGATAGCGTGCTCTGTATCCGTGAAGCCCCGAATATCCTGACGGGGCATTGTCCGGCCCCGCTGCGTAATTTTCTGGAAGTGCGGGGTCTGGGGATTGTTAATATCCGGGAGTTCTTCGGCGCCGCCGCCATTGTACATTCCAAACGTATCCGACTGGTCGTCGAAATCCAGGATATGCGCGATATGGAAATCGCGGATATCGATCGTTTACAGGGCAAGGTGGATCATCTGGATATTCTCGGAATCTCATTGCCCCGGTTGTGCTTGCCCGCGTCTGCGGCGCGCAACTTGGCGGTACTGGTCGAGGCGGCGGCACGCAGTCAGTATGTAAAGGAGTCCGGTGGCGATATGCTCGCGGATTTTGAGGCGCAGGTACGGTTGAGTGTCGGGGAAGAATGATGGCGGAGCAGGACTTTATTATCGTCAGTGGTCTATCCGGCTCAGGAAAATCTACGGTCCTGCAGGCCCTGGAAGACCAGGGTTATTACTGCGTCGATAATCTGCCTGCCACCTTGTTGGTGGAGTTCGGGGCGCAGTTGGCGCGGCGGGATGCCGGCTTCATGCTCGCCGCCGTGAGTATCGACGTGCGCAACCGCGAATTTCTCGCCGCTCTGCCACAGGCGCTGACCGATTTGCGCGAGCGTTACTCTTTGCGTCCGCGCATCCTTTTTCTGGAAGCGGATGAGGGTACCTTGCTGCGTCGTTTCAGCGAAACTCGCCGCCGTCATCCCCTCACCGATGATCTCGCAGAAGCATTGGGCGAACCGCTGCTCACGGTGTTGCGGCGTGAACGCGAGATGGTCCAACCGCTTGCCGATGTGGCTGACAAGCGCCTCGACACTTCGCAAATCAATACCCACCAGTTGCGTCTACGGGTGCAGGCATGGAGTCTGGCGTCGCATCATTACAGTGGCCTGGTCTTGTTGTTGCAGTCCTTTGCTTTTAAAAAAGGACTCCCTTTGGACTCCGACTTCGTTTTCGATCTGCGTGCCCTGCCCAACCCCCATTATCATCCCGAACTCCGTGCCCTGACGGGTCGTGACATACCGGTGCGCGATTTCCTGGAGAAGGCCCCAGAGGTGGTCCGCGCCTTCCATTCTTTGCGCAGCTTCCTGCAGGCATGGCTGGCGCCTTTTGCACAAGAGCACCGTAACTATGTGACGGTTTCTCTGGGCTGTACCGGCGGGCAACATCGCAGCGTATATATGGTGGAGGCCTTGGCGCAAATGCTTGCCGGAGAAGGGCAGCGGATTCTGATCCAGCATCGGGAGCTGGGCATTACCGAGACGCTGCAATGATTACCATCGTGCTCCTGACACACGCGGGACTGGGTGAAGCCTTCGCGGCAGCGCTCCAGCATATTTTCGGGACCATGCCGCCGGCGTTGGAGATTCTGGAAATCCTGCCTGATCAACCGCCCGAGGAGGGGCGGCGGCGTTTGTGGGGTTTGTTAGAGAAAATAAATGATGGTGATGCTATGTTGATTCTGAATGATCTCTACGGCGCCACCCCCGCCAATCTCATTCCGGCCACTCTTCCGGAAGGTCGTGTAGCGGCGGTG
>NZ_JAAZTY010000112.1 GCF_018854775.1 Acidithiobacillus ferriphilus
AGACTGTTGATGCTTAATGCGGTACTCGCCAGATCATCACGCACGATAACCCCTGCCTCGGCATCGGCGTGGTCAAAGTACATCACTTTGACCACGCGCAGATAATAAAATGCTCCGATCACCGCCAGCAGTACGCCGATCACCGCGAGCCAGACATATCCGGCGGTAATGACGGCCTGAAACACCGCCAGCTTGGCATAAAAACCCACCGTTGGTGGCACCCCCGCCATGGAAAACATGATGATCAGCATCATGAAGGCATACCAGGGTTTGCGCTGGGCGAGACCTTTGAAATCATCAATGCGTTCCGCCTCAAAGCCTACCCGGCTGAGTAACAAGATCATGCCAAAGCCCGCCAAGGACATCAGCACATAGACGACCGTATAGAAGAACGCACTGGCCAGCCCGGTCTCGGTACCTGCGACAATGCCCAGGGACAGGAATCCGACATGAGCGACGGTGGAATACGCCAGCATCCGCTTAATATTCTGCTGGGCAATAGCGATCACATTACCGACCACCAGGGATACCAGGGTCAGCGCGACAAAAATCTGCTGCCAGGATCCCAGCATTCCGTAGCCACCATCTACCAGCAGACGAATGATCAAGGCAAAAGCACCAATTTTTGGTGCCGAGGCGAGGAAGGTGGTTATCACCGTGGGCGCCCCCTGATAGACGTCAGGCAACCACATATGAAAGGGCGCCGCACCCAGTTTGAAGGCAATACCAGCGACAATAAATACGATAGCGAAGACCAGTACCAGGTTACTTGCGGTCACATTCACCAACGCGTCGGCAATATCCCGCACATCCAGGGTCCCGGTCAGCCCGTAGAGGAGGGACATACCGTAGAGCAGCAATCCGGAGGCCAGAGCGCCCAGTACGAAGTACTTCAGGCCAGCTTCCGTCGCTACCACACTATCACGATAAAAGGCGACCAAGGCATACTGACTGAGGGCCAACAGCTCCAGTCCGAGGTAAATGCTCAGCAGACTACCACCGGAGGCCATTACCATAATGCCCAGTAGCGCAAAAAGCAGCAGCACGAACACTTCGCCACGGTAAATACCACGATCCACGAGGTAGCGCTTGGAGTAAAGCACCACCATCAGCACGGCAAGATAACTGAACAACTCGGCGACATTGGTGAATGGATCGAGAACAAAGAGACCGGCAAAGGCCATACCGCTTTGCCCCATTTCAAAAATGGTCAGCACCGCGGCACCGATCAGGGTCAGCACCGTCAGCACTGCCGCCAGATCACGCAGACGGTCGCCCCAGAACAAGTCCGCCAGCAACACAATGCAGGCCATGGTCAATACCCAGATTTCCGGTATGGCGAAAGTCCAGTGCATAAGGAATGAATTCATAGGCAAAGTCCTTTACGCCGGAATCTTGGAAAGAGACACCTGAGTGACCAGATGCTGTACCGAATTGTGCACAATATCGAGGAAAGGCGCCGGCCAGAGACCCAGTAGCAGGGTGAAGGCTGCCAAGGTGGCGAGCACGAATATTTCCCGCCCGTCCAGGTCCTTCAACCCGGCCACTTCCGTATGCGTAATAGCGCCGAAAATTACCCGCTTAAAGAGCCACAGAGTATAACTGGCGCCAGTAATCAGGCCGGTGGCCGCCAGAATTGCCGCCCAGGGATTCACCTGATACGTGCCAAGCACCACCATGAATTCGCCGACAAATCCGGAAGTACCCGGCAGGCCGACGTTAGCCATGGCAAAAAGCATCATCAACGCGGCGAAAATCGGCATGACATTGGCTACACCACCGTAGGCCTTGATATCGCGGGTGTGCATTCGGTCATACAGCACGCCAACGCAGAGGAACATGGCCGCACTGACAAAGCCGTGCGACAGCATCTGAATAATACCACCCTCAACGGCTACACCATCAAATACAAAAAAGCCCAGTGTCACGATGCCCATGTGGGCGATGGAAGAATAGGCAATCAGCTTCTTCATATCTTCCTGAACGATGGCCACCAGCGCCACATAAATAATGGCAGTCAGGGACAGGGCTATCATCAGCCAAGCCAGCTTATGACTGGCATCGGGCACAATAGGCAGGCTCAAGCGTAGGAAACCATAAGCACCCATTTTAAGCATGACTGCGGCGAGGATGACTGAGCCCCCTGTCGGCGCCTCAACGTGCGCATCCGGCAACCAGGTATGCACTGGCCACATGGGGATTTTCACCGCAAAGGCGAAGAAAAAGGCCAGAAAGATGAGAACTTGTGCACCCATCCCCAAAGGGGTTTTCTGAAACACCAACAAACCGAAGCTGTCACCGCTGTGGAAGTACAGATAGAGCAGCGCCACCAGCATCAACACCGATCCCAGAAAGGTATACAGAAAGAACTTGATGGTGGCGTATACCCGCCGTGGTCCACCCCAGACCCCGATAATCAGGAACATGGGAATGAGCATCGCTTCCCAGAATACATAGAAAAGGATGGCATCCAGCGCGCAGAAGACACCGATCATCGTCCCTTCCATGATCAGGAAGGCCGCCATGAATTGCGCTACCCGCTCCGTCACATTGCGCCAGGAACTGATAACCACGAGGACGGTCAAAAGGCCGGTGAGCAGGACAAACCATAGGGAAATACCGTCAATACCCAGGTGGTAAAAAATATCCAGGGTGGGGATCCAGGCGATCCTCTCACTGAACTGCATCGCTGCCGTATGGGTATCAAACCCGGTCAAAAGCAGGATGGTCACAGCGAAGGTGACGAGGGATACCAACAACGCCAGCCAGCGCGCCGCCGCAGCGCGGCGGTCGCCCACCGCGAGGACCAACAGGCCGCCGACAATCGGCACCCAGATGGCATAACTGAGGAGGGGTGAATGTGCCATATCCTATCCCCTCCAGACCACAAAATAAGTCATGAGCAAAATCAACCCGATAATCATTGCGAAAGCATAATGGTAAATATATCCCGTTTGCACACGCCGCCAGGACAGGGCGGCTTTACCCACTTCGCGGGCGGTACCATTGACCATAATACCGTCGATGAGGCGCTCATCACCCACATGCCAGAACAGACGGCCAAACTGTAGGACGCCACGCACCAGAACCGTCTGGTTAAAGCCATCAAAACCATATTTGCTTTCCAGCACCCAGATAAAGGGGCTGAGTATTCGGCTTAGCACTAGCGGAAGCCCCGAACGCAGCCAGTAGAAATAGGCTGCCATGGCGATGCCCAGCAGCGCCAGCCAGAAAGGCCAGGCCAGGAGTCCTTGCAGCAGAAACTCTCCCGCACCCTGCCAGTGGGCACTGATCTCGCCGAGGGTATTGAGCTGTGGCGCGATCACCAGGGAAGAGTCGAGGAAGTGTCCCAATGCAAGCGGGCCGATATAGGTCCAGCCTGAATAAACAGATGGAATAGCCAAGGCGATCAAAGGCACGGTAATGACCCAGGGTGACTCATGCAAATGCGCACGGGTGTGTTCATCCATGCGCGGCGCGCCATGGAAGACCAAAAAAAACATGCGGAACGTATACAAGGCCGTGACCAGGGCTCCCGCCACCAGCATGAACTCCGCCCATCCGGCCCCCGGCAATGTGGAGAGCCCTACCGCCTCGATGATGAGATCCTTACTGAAAAAGCCGGCGAAGGGCGGAATGCCCGATAACGCCAGGCTACCGATCAGGAAGGTGATATAGGTGATGGGCATGGCCTTGCGCAGTCCACCCATTTTACGGATATCCTGCTCGTTAGCCATTGCATGAATCACCGAGCCCGCTGCCAGAAATAACAAGGCCTTAAAGAAGGCGTGAGTCATCAGGTGGAAAATTGCCGCAGAAAAAGCGGAGGCGCCCAGCGCAGCGGTCATATAACCCAACTGGGAAAGGGTCGAGTAAGCAATGATGCGCTTGATGTCGTTCTGCACCAAACCGATGAGTCCCATAAAAAGCGCGGTCACCGCGCCGACGAGCAGCACCACGCTAAGGGCCGTCGCTGACCGTTCATAAATCGGCGACATCCGCGCGACCATGAAAATACCCGCAGTAACCATGGTCGCCGCATGGATCAGGGCGGAAATAGGGGTCGGACCCTCCATGGATTCCGGCAGCCAGACATGCAAAGGCACCTGCGCTGATTTACCCATGGCGCCGACAAACAGGAGCAAAGCAATCCAAGTCAACACGTTCCAGGGATGACCGGGAATGATCTCTAACGTCTGCCCCACCAGATGGGGTATAGCCGCGAATACCGTGCGGTAATCCAGACTGCCGCAATAGTGGTATATAGCCGCAATCCCGATTAAAAACCCAAAATCGCCGACCCGATTGACGATAAAAGCCTTGAGTGCTGCAACATTGGCGCTTTCCCGCTGAAACCAGAAACCAATGAGCAGATAGGAAACCAAGCCTACCGCTTCCCAACCAAAAAAAAGCTGGAGAAAATTATTACTCATCACCAGCATGATCATGCTGAAAGTGAAGAGGGCAATATAACTGAAAAAACGCGCATAGCCCGGATCATCGTGCATATAGCCAATCGTATAGAGATGCACACACAAGGACACAAAAGTCACAATGACCAGCATCAAGGCTGTCAGACTGTCAATATCAAATCCAACGGCTACTGGCAGGTGACCCAGTACGGCCCAAGTATAGACATCACCGTAAAAGGTCATGTTCTGGCTGGTCTGCCAAAGCACCGCCAGCGACAGATAAAAAGCGATGGCGACGCCGATGATGGGCGCCCAATGTGCCTGCTCCCGGAGCTTCCAGCCCAGAAACCCAGCCACCAGGGCACCCGCCAGGGGTGCCAATGGAATAACCAGATACAGGGCGAGAGGGGGAAAGGTGTTTAACCAGTCAAAAACCCACATATCAACCCCTCAACTCGTCGATGTCATCCACGTTGATGCTATGGCGATTACGGAAATAAACCACCAGTATCGCCAGACCAATAGCCGCTTCGGCAGCCGCCACGGTGAGAATAAAAAACACAAAGACCTGCCCGTCGAGATTACCGAGATAACGGGAAAATGCGACCAGATTGATATTCACTGCCAGCAGCAATAATTCAATAGCCATGAGCAGAATGATGACATTCTTGCGATTGAGGAAAATACCGACCACACCGATAGAAAAAAGTATCGCTCCGAGGATGAGGTAGGCTGCCAGGGTCGGTTGTCCAGCACTCATGACTTTGGCTCCCGCAAATCCACCAGATGCATTCGATCTTTGGCGCGCACGGCCATCTGTGCACCAATATTCTGGGTTTTGGTGCCGGCCCGGCGCCGCAAAGTCAGAGCGATGGCGGCAATAATCGCTACCAGCAGAATAACTGCCGCTATTTCAAATGGGTACAGGTATTGGGTATAAAGAAGCACCCCCAGTACCCGCGTATTATCGGCATTAGCCGGTATGGCTGCGGGTGCGGGAACATGACCTAGCGGAGAAGTCCAGAAAACAGCCGCCAGTTCCAGTACACCGAGGATAGCAATAGCCAGGCCTAATGGCAGATAGCTGAGAAAACCTTCTTTGAGACGCGCCAAGTTGATATCCAGCATCATCACCACAAAAAGGAAAAGCACCATCACCGCACCCACATAGACCAGGATCAGGATCAGCCCCAGAAATTCCGCTCCCAGCAAAATGAATAGGGCTGCTGCATTAAAAAATACCAGCACCAGATACAAGGTCGCGTACACCGGATTACGCGCCGTTACCACAAGGGTCGCGGCCCCCAGCAGTATGGCGGAGAAAATATAAAACAGAATGGTGGTTACGGGCAGCATGGTATCTGTTCTCCGTCAACGATAAGCGCGATCAGCATCACGGTCAGCGGCCAGCTCCGCTTCCAGGCGATCACCGTTGGCCAACAACATGTCTTTGGTATAAACCAGGTCGCTGCGAATTTCGCCGTGGTAGGACAGCACCCGGCTTTCGACAATGGAATCCACCGGACAGGACTCCTCACAAAGTCCGCAAAAAATGCACTTGCTGAGATCAATGTCATAACGGGTCGTTCGCCGTGTTCCATCGCTGCGAGCCGCGCTTTCGATGGTAATAGCCAGCGCCGGACATACGGCCTCGCAGAGCTTGCAGGCGATACAACGTTCCTCGCCATTTTCATAACGGCGCAAGGCATGCAGGCCTCGGAAACGCGGGGATTGCGGTGTCTGCTCTTCGGGGTATTGCACGGTGATTTTCCGGGCAAAGAAATACCGGCCGGTGAGCTGCATACCACGCAGCATTTCGGTCAGAAGGAAGGTGTTAAACCATTGCTTGGGGCGAAATTGCATAGTGTTCTCCTCAGCGCAGAATGGCACGCAAGGGCGTTTCCAGAGCAACGCCGATAATGACAATCCAGGCGATGGTTACCGGGATGAATACTTTCCAGCCCAAACGCATGATCTGATCATAACGATAACGGGGAAAAGTGGCGCGAATCCATAAAAACACATACAGCAGAAAAGCCGTTTTCAGCAACAACCAGACTATTCCGGGTATCCAGGTGAGCAATGGTGTATTGATCGGCGCATACCAACCACCGAGAAAGAGCACCGTCGTCAGCAGGGAAACGAAAATCATATTGGCATATTCGGCCAGAAAGAACAGCGCGAAGGCCATCCCGGAGTATTCCACATGGAAGCCCGCCACAATTTCTGATTCGCCTTCCGCCACGTCAAAAGGCGCGCGGTTGGTTTCAGCCACGCCGGAAATAAAATACACCAGAAAGAACGGGAATAACGGCAGCCAGTACCAGGACCAGAAACCGCCGCCCGCCTGTGCTTCAACGATTTTGGCCAGGTTCAGAGTCTGGGCCAGCATCAGCACCCCCACCAGAGCAAAACCCATGGCGATTTCATAAGCCACCAACTGGGCCGCCGCCCGCATGGCCCCCAGAAACGCGTATTTGGAATTGGATGCCCAGCCGGCGACGATGATGCCATACACGCCCAGACCAGCAATGGCCAGCACATAAAGCAGGCCAGCATTCATATTAGAGATAGCCACACCTGGACCGAAAGGAATGGCCGCCCAGACCAGCAGTGCTGGCACAAAAGCCAGCACCGGCGCTGCCAAAAACAGAAAACGATTGGCATTGGTAGGAATAATCACTTCCTTGAACATCAGTTTGATCGCATCCGCAATCGGCTGCAGCGAACCCTTGAAACCCACCCGGTTGGGACCCAGACGCACCTGCATATAGCCGATCACCTTACGCTCGGCCAAGGTTAGATAGGCCACCCCCAACAGTAACGGCACGACGACGATAACGATCTTGATCAACGACCAAAGAATCGCCCACCACGCCATATTCTGAAAATCATGCATGACCCTGTCTCCTAAGCATTAGCCGTGGCGGCAGACGGTGTGGCCATGGTCACCGTGCAGGGCGCATAAATGGCGCCTAATACTGCGGTTTCGCCATATCCCATAGGCACCCAGACAGCACCCATCGGAATCCGCGCATCCAGTACCAGAGGCAGGGAGATCTTACCGCTATGGCTACTGATTTCGACCGTGTCCCCGCGCAGGTTCAACCCCTTGGCCTGATCTGGATGCATTTTCGCCACGGCGGGCCGGGCGAGAGGTGCGGCACGGCGTACCAGTGGATCGCCTTGATAAATGGACCAGTCTCCCAAACGGCATAAACCATCGCCAGACATCGGCACCGAGTCCTGCTCCAAAGCGGGAAAGGCATGGAAAGGCGGCACATCTAGCGCATACTCACCGATCTCCTGCTGCCAGGCGGCAGTGACTTCACTCAGTTCATTAAACTGGAATCGGGGCAGTTTAAGAGCGTCACCGAGTACGCGCAGTATTTTCCAGGCGGGACGTGCCTCACCCGGCGTCTTTACCGCTGCCCGGAAGGATTGCAGGCGCCCTTCATTGTTAATGAACGATCCGGAACCCTCGGCAAAAGCCGCCATGGGCAAAATCACGTCAGCATACTGCTGTGCTTCGCCGGCGAACTGCGCGATGCTCAGCACAAACTCTGCTTTTTGCAAAGCCGCCAGCGCCGCTGTGCCGCGCATCGCATCCACACCCGGCTCTATACCAAGAAGTATGAAGCCCCGCATCCCCGCATCCCAAAGCGCATCGGTGGGTAGCCCCGTTGCCGGCGCCGTATGCCCTCCCGGCAAACGATGAGGTACACAGCCACTCAGCCAGGCCCCAGCGCTATTGGCCTCTTGCGCCAGCCAGCCAACCCGCCCACCGGCCAACTCGGCAAGCCTTTCAATCTGTGCAATCATCGCCGCCGCCTGCGGGTGATGCAGCAAAGCACTACCTATGAGGATCAGTGGGTTATCTGCCGCCAGCAAGACGCTTGCCACATGTGCCAAGCCCGCTGTGGCGCTTTTCTCCACGGCGCCGGACAACTGGCTGCAAAGCGCTTCATAGAGCGCCAAATCCGCGCCGGCATCGGCCACCAACTGGAGTACGGGGTAATTGAAATCCTGGCGCTGACTGTCCAGGGCAATGACGGTACCCCCTTGCAATACGGACTTGCGCAGGCGGTGGTTGGTGAGTGGTTGTTGTTGCCGCGGAAAGGCGTGGCAAAGCAACACGACAGGTTCGCGCTCCAGATCTTCCAGCGCCATATTCAGAGCCGGATAGACCGGCATCGCGGCATCCGCACGAAAATCCTGCTGCCGCAGACGATGGTCGACATGCGGGCTGCCCAGCCCGCGCAGCAATGCCTGAAAAAGGAAAAGCTCCTCGTTGCTGGATTGTGCAGATATCAATCCGGCCAGGCGTTCTGCACCATGCTGGGCAACCACCCGCTCCAGTCCTGACAAAGCGGCATCCAGCGCTTCCGCCCAGGAAACCTCACGCCACCCGCCGTCAACACGGAGCAGGGGCTGTGTCACACGATCTTCAGCCTGCAGAGCGGTGTAGGCGTAACGTCCCTTGTCGCAAATCCAGTCTTCATTCACCGCCTGATTGGCACGCGGCAGCACTCGCAGCACCTCACGGCCCAGACTCTGCATGTCGGTGTTACAGCCCGTCGAACAATGCGGACAGAGTCCCGGCGTATGCTTCAGCTCCCAGGAGCGCGCCTTGTAACGAAAAGGCTTGCTGGTCAGTGCCCCCACCGGGCAAAGGTCAATCATATTGCCGGACAATTCCGACTGCACGGCCTTGGCGACATAGGTACCAATAGCCATGTCCTCGCCACGTCCGGTTGCTCCCAGTTCCATGATACCGCCAATCTCCTGGCCGAAGCGTATGCAGCGGGTGCACTGGATGCAACGGGTCATTTCCGTCGCGATGAGGGGACCGATGTCCTTGTCCTCCACAACCCGCTTCTCTTCCGTGTAGTGGCTGTGCGGATTGGCGAAACCCATGGTGATGTCCTGCAAGGGGCATTCGCCGCCCTGATCACAGATCGGGCAATCCAGGGGATGGTTGATAAGCAAAAACTCCAGTACGCCCTGCTGTGCCATCTTCGCCTTGCGCGAAGCGGTGGCAACCTTCATGCCGTCGGCAACAGGTGTTGCACAGGCAGGCAAGGGCTTGGGGGCTTTTTCTACATCCACCAGACACATGCGGCAATTGGCCGCGACCGACAATTTGGGGTGATAGCAGAAAAATGGAATATAAATCCCCAAGGACTCGGCAGCCTCCATAACGGTCGTCCCCGCTACCACCTCAATGGCTTGTCCGTCGATTTCAATATGCGGCATCAGGCATCTCCCATGCTAATCAGGCAACGCTTATGCTGAATATGATATTCATATTCTTCACGAAACAAGCGGATGGAACTTACCACCGGAGCGACACCACCATCGGCCAGGGCGCAGATGGTGCGGCCCTCGATGCGCGAGCCCACATCCAGTAGCAGTTGCAGGTCTTCTTCGCGACCCTGACCATTTTCAAGGCGATGCATCACCCGCCACAGCCACCCCATGCCTTCCCGGCAGGGCGTACACTGACCGCACGATTCGTGCATGTAAAAGCGGGAAATACGCTCCACCGTTTTTACGATGCAAACACTGTCATCCATGATGATCACCGAACCCGCGCCCAGCGCCGAACCGGCTTTGGAGATGGAATCATAGTCCATGGTTACCTCCATCATGGCGGCTCCCGCCACCATGGCCGTGCTGGTTCCTCCAGGAATAACCGCCTTCAACTGACGGCCCGGCCGCAGCCCGCCCGCCATCTCCAGCAAGTCCTTAAAGGGCAGGCCCATGGATACTTCATAATTACCCGGCTTCCGCACATGGCCTGTCACCGAGAAAATTTTGGTGCCACCGTTATTGGGCTTGCCCAGGTTCAGAAACCAGTCGCCACCCTTGCTGATGATGTCCGGTACTGAAGCAAAGGTTTCCACATTATTAATGGTAGTAGGGCGTCCGTATAAGCCGTAACTGGCTGGGAAAGGCGGCTTGAAGCGCGGCTGCCCCTTCTTCCCCTCTAACGCCTCCATCAATGCCGTTTCCTCACCGCAGATGTAGGCGCCCGCCCCTCGATACACATGCAGATCAAAGGAGAAATCGGTGCCGAGAATGTTCTGTCCGAGATAATCCTTCGCGTAAGCCTCTTCCAGCGCCGCTTCCACAATGTGGATCGGTTCTACAAATTCGCCGCGGATGAAAATATACCCGGCGCTAGCCCCCATGGCATAGGCACCGATAATCATGCCCTCGATCAGACGATGGGGTTCATAGCGCATGATATCCCGATCCTTGCAGGTACCTGGTTCACCCTCATCGGCATTGCAGAGCAAATACTTGGTACCAGTCACGCCCTTGGGCATAAAACTCCACTTCAGTCCGGTGGGGAAACCGGCGCCACCCCGGCCGCGCAAGGCGGATTTTTTTATCTCGCTGATGATCTGATCCGGCGCTATGGGGTCCAGCAGCACTTTGCGCAGAGCAGCGTACCCGCCTGTCCCGGCGTACACGGAGAGTCGGTGGGAGTCGGGCACACCACGATTCTGCAGAGTAACGCCGTTAACGAACATCGTCAGACCCCCCACGTAATTTTGCCAGCAAGACATCCAGACTTTCCGGAGTCAGATTCTCGTGATAGTGATCACCGACCTGCATCATCGGTGCATCCTTACAGGCACCCAGACATTCCACCTCCTGCAGAGTAAACAGGCCATCCGCTGTTGTTTCTCCAAGACCTATACCCAAACGTTCGCTCAGGTGTTTGATCACCGCGTCAGAACCATTGAGGAAACAAGAGACGCTGCCACAGACGCAAAGCTTGTGCCGACCCACGGGCCTGAGGTCGTACATCGTATAGAATGTCGCCACTTCATAGGCATGAATCGCCGGAAGGCCCAGCAGATCGGCGACATACGCCATCAACGCTTCGCTCAGATAGCCCTGCTCCTCCTGGGCAATGCGCAGCGCCGCCAACAGCGCCGAACGCGCCTGCTCCGCTGGATATTTAGTCCGTTCATGGGCAATTGCTGCCAGAGATTTTTCCGATAACATCGCTTACCTGTCGATCTCGCCAAAAACAATGTCCATGGTAGACAAAATAGCCACCACGTCCGCGATCATGTGTCCCCGCGCCATCTCATCCATGGCGGCAAGATGCGGGAATCCGGGTGCCCGGATTTTCATCCGATAGGGTTTGTTGGCGCCATCGGAAATCATGTAGATGCCGAACTCACCCTTGGGGGCCTCGACCGCGGTATAGACTTCGCCTGCAGGAACCGTCATCCCCTCAGAAAAAAGCTTGAAATGATGGATCAGCGCTTCCATGCTGGTTTTCATCTCTTCGCGGGGCGGCGCGGCAACCTTGAAATCGTCGGTAATCACCGGACCGGGGTTTTTGCGTAGCCAGTCCACACACTGGGCAATAATCTGGTTACTCTGCCGCATCTCCGCCACCCGGACCAGATAACGATCATAACAATCTCCGGTTTTGCCCACCGGAATTTCAAAGTCCAGGTCGGCATAAGCGGCGTAAGGTTGCGTACGCCGCAGATCCCAGGCCACCCCGGAAGCGCGCAGCATGGGTCCGGTGAAGCCCAGTTGAATCGCGCGCTCCGGACCCACTACACCGATGCCCACGGTACGCTGCTTCCAGATACGATTGTCGGTCAGCAGGGTCTCATACTCATCCACATAGGTGGGGAAACGACGGGTGAAATCTTCAATGAAGTCCAGCATGCTGCCCTGCCGGTTGTCATTGAGTTCCTCCAAACGCTTGGCATTTCGGTAAGGCGATGGCTGATACAGGGGCATCTGTGCGGGCAAATCACGGTAGACGCCGCCGGGGCGATAATAGGCGGCATGCATGCGCGCGCCGGAGACCGCCTCATAGACATCCATAAGATCTTCCCGTTCGCGGAAGCAGTAGAGGAAGACACTCATGGCCCCGACATCCAGCGCGTAAGCCCCCAGCCAGAGCAGATGATTAAGCACCCGGGTGATCTCATCAAACAGGGTACGGATATACTGCGCCCGGACGGGCACAGCGACGCCGAGCAGTTTTTCCACCGCCAGGCAATAGGCATGCTCGTTGCACATCATGGATACATAATCGAGACGGTCCATGTAAGGCAGACTCTGCAAATAGGTCTTGTTCTCCGCCAGCTTTTCAGTGGCACGATGCAACAAGCCGATATGGGGATCGGCACGCTCGATCACCTCACCATCCAGCTCCAGCACCAAGCGCAACACACCGTGGGCAGAAGGATGCTGCGGCCCGAAATTCATGGTGAAATTGTTAATTTCGGGCATTGTAGCGACCCTCCCCTTCCTCGCGGAGGATACGCGGCACCACCACGCGCTCCTCAGTCCGTGTCGGTTCGTAAACCACCCGCCCCTGATCCGCGTCGTAGCGCATTTCTACCGTACCCACCAAAGGAAAATCCTTACGGAAAGGGTGGCCCACAAAGCCATAATCCGTAAGGATCCGCCGCAAATCGGGATGGCCCTCAAAGAGAATTCCGTAAAGGTCGAAGGCCTCACGCTCAAACCAGTTGGCCGCCGCCCAGATATCCACCACCGAGGGCACAATGGGCAAATCGTCATCCGCAAAAATGCGCACTCGCAAACGCTGGCGATGTTTCAGGGAGAGCAAATGATAGACCACAGCAAAGCGGGGACCCTCCCAAAGTCCATCGCCGTAGTCGACATAGTCCACACCACAAATGTCCACCAACAGATCAAAGGCGCAATTCACGTCATCCCGAAGCCAGTGACAGGCCGTCAGAAAATCTTCACGAGACAACTCCACGGTCAGTTCGCCGCGATCCAGACGCGCATTACGCAGGGTTTCCCCTAACTCCTCGCCCAGATTTCGGCGCAAATTTTCGAGTGCGTCAGTCATGGTTCACCTAGCGATGGTATTGGTGCGACGGATTTTTTTCTGAAGCTGTATCAAGCCAAAGAGCAAGGCCTCAGCGGTGGGTGGGCAACCTGGCACGTAGATATCCACGGGCACGATACGGTCACAACCGCGCACAATACTATAGGAATAGTGATAATAACCGCCACCATTAGCACAGGAGCCCATGGATATAACCCAGCGGGGCTCCGGCATCTGGTCATAGACCTTACGCAAGGCCGGCGCCATCTTGTTGACCAGTGTCCCCGCCACGATCATCACGTCGGACTGGCGCGGACTGGGACGAAACACAATACCGAAGCGATCCAGATCGTAGCGCGCGGCGCCAGCATGCATCATTTCCACCGCGCAACAGGCGAGACCGAAGGTCATCGGCCAGAGAGACCCAGTACGGCTCCAATTCACCACGGTATCAATACTCGTCGTGACGAAGCCTTTCTCGAGGATACCTTCTATTCCCACTCCAGCGCCCCCTTCTTCCATTCATAAATGAAGCCGACGACGAGGATGGCGAGGAAGATCATCATGGCGAGAAAG
Source organism: Acidithiobacillus ferriphilus (assembly GCF_018854775.1). Classification (GTDB taxonomy): domain Bacteria; phylum Pseudomonadota; class Gammaproteobacteria; order Acidithiobacillales; family Acidithiobacillaceae; genus Acidithiobacillus; species Acidithiobacillus ferriphilus. The sequence goes on from NZ_JAAZTY010000112.1 coordinate 13,837, forward strand.
CCCATCATACCGATTTGATCGAAAACCACCGCCCAGGGAAAGAGGAAGGCGATCTCCAAATCAAAGAGAATGAAGAGGATGGCCACGAGATAGTAGCGCACATCAAATTTCACGCGCGCATCCTCAAAAGCCTCGAACCCGCATTCATAGGGTGAAAGCTTTTCACTGTCCGGCTTACTTGGTCCCAGCGAGGCCCCCATCAACAGCGGAACTACGCCAACCACCAATGCAACCAACAGAAATATGAGCACTGGCAAATAGTGGTTCAACATCCCCAACCCCTCCACCCCCAATACTGGCCTCGGAAAATCTCCTCCAAGACCACCTATAAATTATTTTTTATATTAAAGTCAGTCTCTGGTGGAATCCAGGGACAAAAAAACAGCCCTGCGGGCTGCAATTTGGTGCCGAAGACCGGACTCGAACCGGTATAGCTTGCGCCGCCGCCCCCTCAAGACGGTGTGTCTACCAATTTCACCACTTCGGCTTAACGCTTGGAACTCTCTCATGACACGCTAACGACGTCAAGGCGTGGCGAGGGGTTTTCCCGCAGAAGCAGAAGAAACCGCAGCGGCCGCCAAACTTGCTGTCGTTGCTACCGACTGCGTCGGAGCAGCAACGACTGGCGCTGCTGTCGTCATGGGCACGGCGCTAGGCAAAGCGATACCAGAAAGCGCATTGCTGCCGGAATGATCGGAAAGATAGGCCAATCCGAGACTGTTTAAAAAAAACACGGCGCCAATCACGGCAGTAGTGTGGCTCAGGAAATTACCCGCACCGCGCGCGCCGAAAACAGTCTGCGAACCACCGCCGCCAAAGACCGCACCGATATCCGCACCCTGCCCCTTCTGAATCAGAATAAGCCCCACCAGGACGGTACAAATAACAACCTGGAATATCAGCAACACCATGTACATCGACTCAGCCTCCTCGTCCTGCCAACTCGGCAGCACGACAAATTTGGATAAACTCACCCACCTGCAAGGAAGCACCACCGACCAATCCACCGTCAATATCTGCCTGGTCAAAAAGTGCGGCTGCATTGTTACCTTTAACGCTCCCGCCGTAAAGCAGCAAGAGACGTTTGGCAAGTTGCGTCGAATAGGCGGCCACCAACCCACGGATGAAAGCATGCACCGCCTGTGCCTGTTCGGGGCTCGCACTCAGGCCGGTGCCAATGGCCCAAATGGGTTCATAAGCAATGATCATATTAGGCTGGCTCGCTTCGAGATTCAACAGCGGCAGAATGGCTTCGACCTGACGATGTATTACCGCCTCCGTGGCGCCTTGTGCCCGTTCCGCTTCAGTTTCGCCCACACAAACCACCGGGGTAAGGCCGGACAGTAGTGCCATCTTAACTTTCTGGGCGACCTGCGCATCACTTTCCGCAAAGATTTGTCGTCGCTCTGAGTGCCCAATCAGTACGTAACGGCACCCCATATCACGGAGCATGGCCCCGGATATTTCTCCCGTATAGGCACCACTGGCCTCCCAGAAGAGGTTTTGCCCACCCCAACGCAAGGCGCTGCTTTTGGCCTCCTGAGACACTGCGTGGAGCAGGGTAAAAGGCGGGAAAATCACCACCTCGGGGCGCATCGGTTCCATCTCGGCATGGAGGATGGCTTGGGTGAGATGCACCGCATCCGCGCTCAAGCCGTTCATCTTCCAGTTTCCTGCTACCATTATGGGACGCATGGCGATTCTTCCTATATGATCAATGTCTACGGCGACTGTATCGCCCCTGGGGGTGCTGTCGGCGCGGTCATCGACGATCTAATGTATCGATTTGAGTGTAAAGATTCCGCCCCCAATGGTCAATTTGGCGGTCCCTGGACCGCACTGGCAAAGGCCAGCTTAGCCAGTTCTGCAGTCAGCGTCACCGCCACATCAGCCGCCATATCGGCGGATGCC
>NZ_JAAZTY010000113.1 GCF_018854775.1 Acidithiobacillus ferriphilus
CCCGCCTGCTGCGCCGCCCAGTGGGGGGCCAGCGGCGGGTCGAAGGCGTAAAGATTGGTTTCGGCAATGCTGCGCGGGGGCTGGCTGGCGGCGCGCAAAATTTCCACGTCCTCCCAGGTACCGTCGGTCTCGGCCCCCGAGACAACGGGTTTGAGGGCCGCAACTCGCATGCCGTGACTGGCGCAGAGGCGGGCCAATGCCGCCGTGACGGCAGTTTTGCCGACGCCCGTGTCGGTGCCGGTAATGAAAATTCCGCGCGCAGGGCGCGCTTGTTGACCTTGCGATCGCTGTGCCCGCGTCACGGGCGGCGGCGCAGTTGGGTCAAGGGGATGGCGACACTGCCGTCTGCGCGCGAAAAGGCAAGCGGGCCGCTGCTCCAGGCATGCCCATAGACGACTTCATAGGTGGCCGGCAGCCGACCATCGGCGCGCAGACGCTCATAGGCTTGGCGCAGCACCTGCAGACGGCGCGGGGTGAGCAGGCCGCGGGTGCGCCCTGCTGCGGCATTGGTGGCACCGATGTTACGCAGGTCGCGGAGGAGATCATCCACCGTCGCATAGGTGAGCTGATAGCATTCCACATCCAGCACCGGCATTTCGTAGCCCTGACGCACCAGGGCATCACCGATATCATGCATATCGATAAAATGACTGACGTGGGGACGTTCATCCACCGCCGCGAAGGCCTGACGCAGTTCTTTCAGCGTGTCGGGACCGAGGGTGCTGAACATCAGCAGCCCCCCAGGGCGCAACACCCGGGCAAACTCGCGCAGCACTTGATCCAGATCATTGCACCACTGAATGGACATATTGGCGTAGAGCAGGTCGATGGTGGCCGTCGCCAGCGGCAGGCTTTCCGCATCACCCTGGCAAAAATGTTGACGCTGCCGCCAGCCTTTGCGACGCCGGGCCTGCCGTAACATATTCGACGCCAGATCCAGGGCGAGCAGCCGCGCCTTGGGATAGCGGCGATTGAGACGACGGCTTTGCAGACCGGTACCACTGCCCACATCGAGTATCCACTGCGGTTCCAGTTTGACGAGGTCCAGCCGTTCAATGAGCTGTGCGCCGACCCGATCCTGCAAGACGGCGCTGGCTTCATACGCCGCTGCGGCCTGCTCAAAGGCCCGCCGCACGGCACGTTTTTCCATGTGGAAGGCAGGGTTTTCGGAACTCATCCCCAGGTCTCCAGCAACGCCTGGGTACAGGCTTGCGGCTGCGCCAGAAAAGGGGCGTGGCCTGCCTGCTCTAACCGGGTGATCCGACTACCAGACAACCGCGTGTGGAGATAGTCGGCGGCACCGATGGGCACAATACGGTCCTGTCGCCCGTGCAGAAGTTGCACCGGCATGGGCAGCGCCGTCAGTTGCGCGCGCAAGTCCACCTCCCGCAGCAGCCCCAGTCCATCGGCAAGGCAGCGCTGATCCGGCATAGGCCAGGCACTCAGGCCTTCCAGAGCGCGGCGTCCCTGTGGATCGTTCAACACCTGCAGGGCAAGGAAACGCCGCCGGGTACCCTGCGGGTCTTCGCGCAGGCGTTGAGCGAAATCCTCCAGAGTCGCGGCAGGGATGGCCGGGAACCAGTCGGGGCGCTGGCAAAAGGCGGGGGAGCTGGATACCAGCACCAGTCCATCCAGCAATTCAGGGTGCTGCAAAGCGATGCCCAAGGCCAATAAACCCCCGAGGGACCAACCGAGCAACAGGGGCTTGGGGGCCTCCTGGACAAGCATCTGGCGGAGACCTTCCAGACTGACTGACCAAGCCAGGCCGGAGGGCGCACAGGGTGTCTGCCCGTGACCGGGCAGATCGTAGCTGATACAGGTGAAATGCGCATCCAGGAAGGGCCGCCAGGAAGCGAAGACCCGACTTTCCATCCCCCAGCCGTGGAGCAACACCAGCGGGCGCCCCTGACCACTGACCTGACGCGCCCAGCTCATAAGATGCCCCGGAGCGCGGCAGCCAGAAGCTCGATATCATCGTGGCTGTGCGCCGCGCTGAGGGTGATACGCAGGCGCGCGCTATCGGCAGGCACCGTCGGTGGCCGCACCGCCGGGCAGTAGAGGCCGGCGGTGCGCAATTGAGCACTGACAGCCAGCGCCCGCCGCGCATCGCCCAGCAAGAGGCCCTGAATAGGGGTCTCGCTGGCCAGCCAGGGGGCGTCGGGCACTTGCGCACGCAGATGCTGCCGGTGCTGCGTCAGGCGCTCGCGCCGGGCATCGCCATACCGGAGAAGATCCAGCGCGGCGAAGGCGGCAACCGCCAAGGCCGAAGGCAGGGCGGTATGATAGATGAAGCTGCGGGCGCGATTGCGCAGGAGATCCACCAAGTCCTGACTGCCGGCCACGAAGGCACCATAAACACTGAAGGCCTTACCCAGAGTGCCCATGATGACGTCTACCTCATGGAGCTTCATGTTCCAGTGCGCCACCGTACCTTTTCCCTCCAACCCCAGCACCCCAAAGGCATGGGCTTCGTCGAGGATGATCCCTGCACCATATTGCCGCGCCAGGGTGGCGAGTTCAGGGAGCGGGACGATATCGCCATCCATGCTGAACACCCCGTCAGTGATGATCCAGGCCTGTCCCCGGCCGCCGCGTTCCAGCCATTGCGCCAGATGCGTCATGTCGCCATGCCGGTAGCGATGCAGGCGCGCGCCTGAGAGGCGCACCCCATCCACCAGCGAGGCGTGATTGAGACGGTCGGCATAGACGCGATCACCGCGTCCGACCAGCGCGGAGATGACCCCCAGATTGGCCAGATAACCGCTACCGAAGAGCAGCACCGCCTCCACCCCCAGCCAGCTGGCCAGGGCGTCTGCCAGCGCCGCATGGGCGGGCCGCTCGCCACCGAGCAGCGGTGCCGCACCAGCCCCTACCCCGCTCTGCTGGATTTCGGCGATGGCGGCGTCACGCAAGGCCGGTTCTGCACTCAGGCCCAGGTAATCATTACTGGCAAAGGACAAGAGCGGTTCGCCCCGCGCCCCCATAAAAGTGGGCGGCCCACGCCCCGGCGTAGGTTGCAGGACCTGCGACTCCCGCCAGAGGTCCTGCGCACGCAAGGCGGACAATTCCACACGCCATCGTTCTTCCCGTTCCGTATGCATAGCTTCTTATAGGGAGGGGCCTGTGCCTTGTCAATGGAGGGCGGGGGCGAGAGAATCAGATCCGGTGGCAACGACTGGCGTTGCCAAACGGCTTTAACTTAAGCAAAGGAACTTCTTGCAACGGATCCTTCCACACCTGTATCGGCTACCCGACGCAGTGGGGCACTTCAGCCACTGGCTATTTCCGGAATGCTGTCGCGCCTGTGCCGCGCCCGGTGTCCCGCTCTGTGCCGGTTGTTTCGGCGACTGGCCGCGACTGCCCACCGAGCGTTGCAGTTATTGCGCGCTACCTTTGTCAGACAACGGGGATTGCCCGGTCTGCTCGGTGGAAGCCCCCGCCTATGACCATGTCCATACCCCGTTTATCTATGCCGAACCCCTGAATACCGCCATCATCGCGTGGAAGTTTCAGCAGCGTCTGGACTGGACCAGGCCACTGGCCGATGCCTGGGCCAGTGCCTGGGGCGGGCATCCGCCGTCCCGCCCGGACGCGCTGCTGCCCGTGCCTCTGCATCGCCAGCGCCTGCGCGAACGCGGTTACAACCAATCCATGCTGCTCGCCCGTCACTGGGGCAAACGCTGGAGAATCCCGGTCATCCCCGGAGTGCTGCAACGTCGCCGCAATACCGGCCACCAACTCGGACTGAGCGCAACCGCCCGACGGGACAATCTGGAAGCGGCCTTCGCCTTGCGCGGGCGCGTTCCGGATCACGTCGCCATCGTCGATGACGTGCTCACGACTGGAACCACTGCCGCGCAGATTGCCAGCACCCTGCGGGATGCCGGCGTACAGCGCGTTGACATCTGGGTACTCGCCCGTGCCCTCTGAGAGTCCGTTGACGCCTGAGCCATTTTTGCACGTCATCCTGTATGAGCCGGAAATCCCTCCCAACACCGGCAATGTCATTCGCCTTTGCGCCAACACCGGAGCCACCCTGCACCTTGTGGAACCCTTGGGTTTTGCCTGGGACGACCGCCGCCTGCGCCGCGCCGGGCTGGATTATCACGAGTTCGCGCAGGTGCATCGCCATGCGGACTGGGCGGCCTGCCGGGCATTTTTAGACAATGCGCGCGTCTTTGCATTCAGCACCAAGGGAACGCAGCTTTATCACGACGTCGCGTACCAGCCCGGCGATGCGCTGCTTTTCGGCCCAGAGACCCGCGGCTTGCCTGCCAGCCTTCTGGACAGCCTGCCCGCCACGCAGGTACTGCGCCAGCCCATGCGCCCCGGCCAACGCAGCCTGAATCTGTCCAACGCCTGTGCTGTCGCGGTCTTCGAGGCTTGGCGGCAAATGGATTACACTGGCGGCGTGTAAATCAGGTGATAACTGCCGCAGGTGTTTTACTGTCGAGGTATTGCCTGAACCGCCGCCTGCGGTTGGGATCATTCCTTCCCACGCATCCGACCGGACGGTATCTTGTGTTAAACTGACTCACCAAAACACCAAGGACGTACAGAAGGGGAATCCATGGCGCGTACACGTATCGCTGCGCTCCGTCTCGACGGCGAGCATGCTGAGCAGAAGCGAGAAGAGATCCGCAGGATCTTTCACGAGACCTTTTCGCTGTATGAACAGCTTTTTGATCACCTGGCAGAACCGGCGGCGTGGTATGAGAAGGCCATTCCCCTGCGGCATCCCCTGATTTTTTATTTCGGTCATAGCGCCACCTTCTATGTAAACAAACTCCAGGTAGCCGGGCTGATCGGACGGCGTCTCGACCCGCGTTTGGAATCCGTTTTTGCGGTCGGCGTCGATGAAATGTCCTGGGACGACCTGGACGAAACCCACTACGACTGGCCCTCCGTCGACGACGTCCGTCAGTACCGGCAGCGGGTGCGGGAACTGGTGGACGGTCTGATCCGCGAGATGCCCCTGTCCCTGCCCATCACCTGGGATTCACCGTGGTGGGTGATCCTCATGGGAATCGAGCATGAAAACATCCATCTGGAGACCAGTTCGGTGCTCATGCGGCAATTGCCCCTGTCCCGCGTCCGGCCGGTGGAAGCCTTCCGTCCCTGGACCCCCGCAGGGGCGGCTCCGGATAATATCCTGCAGGCCGTGGTCGGCGGCGCCGTCCGTCTGGGCAAAGAACGCGCGGATCCTCGTTATGGCTGGGATAATGAATACGGCCTTCATCAAGCGGCGTTGCAGCCCTTTCATGCCTCCCGCTTTTTGGTGAGCAATCAGGAGTTCCTGGCCTTCGTGGAGCAGGATGGCTACAGCGAGAGTCGCTGGTGGACCGCGGAGGGAGATCGCTGGCGCCGCTTCAGCCAGGCCCGGCACCCGACTTTCTGGGTCCCGGATCAGGGCACCTGGCGGCTGCGCCTGATCGCGGAGGAGCGCCCCTTGCCGTGGAACTGGCCGGTGGAGGTGAATGCGCTGGAAGCCGACGCCTTCTGCCGCTGGAAATCGGCCCGGACCGGTCAGAACCTGCGCCTGCCCAGCGAGGATGAATGGCGGCGTTTGCGTGATCTCTGCGTGTTGGCGGACAGTGATGCCTGGGACGACGCGGTGCCTGGCAATATTGGACTCGCCGCAGGCTGCTCGCCCTGCCCCGTGGATCAATTCAAACAGGGGGATTTCTACGATGTGGTCGGCAACGTCTGGCAATGGACCGCGACGCCCATCTATCCCTTTCCCGGTTTCGAGGTACATCCGCTTTATGATGACTTCACGGTACCCACCTTCGACCAACAGCACAATCTCATCAAGGGCGGCTCATTCATCAGTCTCGGCAACGAAACGCAGCAGGAGGCCCGCTACGCCTTCCGCCGCCATTTCTTCCAGCACGCGGGATTCCGTTATGTGGCCTCGCCCAATGCGCTGCCTGAGGTACCGGTCTATGAGAGTGACGCCCTGGTCTCCCAGTATGCGGAATTTCATTATGGGCGCGAATACTATGGGGTGCCCAATTTTGCGGTGGAGGTCGCGCGCATCGCTGTGGAGGCCATGACGGGCAAACCCTTGCGGCGCGCCCTGGACATCGGTTGTGCCGTTGGCCGCGGTAGTTTTGAACTGGCAAGGCACTGCCCCGAGGTCACCGGCCTCGACTTCTCGGCACGCTTCATCAGCGTCGGCGTGCAACTGCGCGAGCGTGGGCACTTCTCCTACACGCTGACCGAAGAGGGTGAACTGCAAAGCTATCAAACGGCGGACCTCGCCGCCCTGGGCCTGACCGGAACGGCGGACCGAGTCCACTTCTTCCAGGCCGACGCCTGCAATCTGAAGCCTTTGTATCGGGATTATGATCTGGTGGTGGCAGCCAACCTCATCGACCGCCTGCACCATCCCCGCAAATTTCTGGAGGACATTGCCGACCGCATCCTTCCCGGCGGTTTACTGGTCATCACTTCACCCTATACCTGGCTGGAAGAACATACCGCACGGACGGAATGGCTCGGCGGTTTCAAACGAGATGGGGAGAATCTGAGCACCTTCGACGCCCTGCGTGAAATTTTGTCCGGAGCATTCCGTCTGCGCGATGACAGCCCGCAGGATCTGTCCTTTGTCATCCGCGAAACGGCGCGCAAATATCAGCATAGTATCGCGCAGGTGACCATCTGGGAGCGCTTGTGAGCGCGGCACAGAACAGCGTCGACTTCGACCTGATCATGCCACGACGCGGAACCGGATGCCTCAAATGGGATGGTGCGGCAGAACGTTTTGGCGCTGAAGTGCTGCCCATGTGGGTGGCAGATATGGATTTCGCCGCACCCGACACGGTCATGGCCGATTTGCAGGAACGCCTGAATCACCCCGTTTTCGGTTATCCGGGCAACGAAGGAAGCATGTTGCAGGCCGCCGCCGACTGGCTGGCCAGGCGCCATAACTGGCGGCCGGAAAGCGACGCGCTCGCCTGTATCAGCGGTGTCGTTCCTGCCCTTTACGCAGCCGTGCGCGCCTTCACCCGACCGGGCGAGAAGATCATCGTCATGCCTCCCATTTATCCGCCGTTCATGACCGCAGTGGAGGACAACGGGCGGGAATTGCTGCTGGCCCCGCTGATCGCGGATGACACCGGCCACTACCGCATGAATTGGGATGCCCTGGAAATCGCCGTCCGGCAGGCGAAACTGCTGCTCCTCTGCTCGCCCCACAATCCGGTGGGGCGGGTCTGGACACCGGAAGAGCTGCAACGATTGGGTACTCTCTGCGCCGAAGCGGGCTGCGTGATCGTCAGCGATGAAATCCATGCCGACCTCAGCCAGCATCCGCACTGCCCTTTCCCCAGCCGCTTCCCGCGCTCGATCCTCCTGACCTCTGCCGGCAAAAGCTTCAATCTGGCGGGACTGGGTGGCGGGGTCAGCATCATCCCCGATACTGGGCTGCGTCGCGCCTTTCTGAATGAAGTCCAGCGCAGCCAGATTCAGCACACCAACCTCTTCGCCCTGACCGCCATGACCAGCGCCTGGCGACACGGTGCGGAGTGGCAGGCCGCATTGCGCCAGTATCTGAGCAATAATGCCCGCCTCATCGCCGATTTTCTGGCCGAAAAATTACCCGAAGTCGGCTACCACCCTCCGGAGTTCGGCTATCTGGCCTGGCTGGATGTGCATCCTTACGGTGAAGACACGGTGCTGGCGCGGCGTCTGCTGCAGGCAGGTCTCGGCCTCAATCCCGGCCCCAGTTTCGGACCGGGCGGCGAGGGTTTTGTGCGACTGAATTTCGCTGCACCGCGGAGCGTGCTGGAGGAAGGCCTGGACCGCCTGCGGCGGGCGCTGCAGTAGTCCGGGAGCCTCTTCGCGGGCAATAGCATGCGAACAATGGGAGTACCCAAACGCTCCGCCCTACCCTACAATATTTGCCACAAAGTGGAGGAGACTAGGGGATAGTGGCCGAGGTACCGGGAAATCTGCGACAAAAGGCAGTGGCCTCGCTGGCAGCGGGCATTCTGCGCGGGGCAGGCTACTTGCCGGGGCGTTGGCGGGCGATTCTGGGCGCAATGCTCGGTGATTTGGTGCGGCTCGGAATGACACGGGCGCGCAATGTTGTGGACGCCAACCTCACCATAGCTTTCCCCAGGATGGGTCTAACCCAGCGGCATACCCTGCGGCGCGCGCATTTCCGGGCACTGGGCCAGGCGGCCCTGGAGTTGGGACCGCTGTGGTACTGGCCCTTGCCCCGCGCCCTCGGCCTGATCCGCGAAGTGCGTGGAGACGATCTGGTGGACGCCGCGTTAGCCAAAGGACGTGGGGTTATTCTCTTCACCGCGCACCTCGGGGCCTGGGAAGCCGCGGTGCTCTACATCGGACAACGCTGGCCGGTAACCGTACTCTACATGGAAACCCGCAATCCGGCCGTCAACGCACGCATTATGGCTGGCCGCGGGCGCAGTGGTGCGCAGCTGGTCCCCAAGGAGGGGGGTATCCGCCCCCTGCTCCAGGCGCTGCAGCAAGGAAAAGTGATCGGCATACTTCCGGATCAGAACGTCGATCCGCGCGAAGGGGATTATGCCCCGTTCTTTGGCCGTCCTGCCTGCACGACACCTTTGCTGGGCCGGCTGGCGGCGCGGCGCGGAAGCCCGGTGTTCGGACTCTTTGCCTATCGGCTACCGGACGGTGAGGGTTTTCGCATCGAGATTGTGCCCATGCCTGAATCTTTCCCGAGCGGCGATGCGGAGGCGGATGCCACGGCGATGAATGTCGCACTGGAGACCGCCATCCGCAAAGCCCCTGAACAATACTGGTGGGTTCATCGTCGTTTCAAGGATCAGCCGGAAGGCTGGGACTACCCCTATTAAAATGCTTACGGAACGATACGATCTAGCAGGGCAAAAGTACGCCCCAGCGCGCCACGCTGCTGCCGCAGAAACGCCAAGGCCCGATCGCCCATCTCTGTCGCTGGCTCCCGGGTAGTCAACCACGCCCCCAACTGCGCTACCAGGGCCTCGACATCCAGAACCTGAACCGCAGCGTTGGCCGCCAGCAAATCCTGGGTGATGCCCTTAAAATTATTCATATACGGGCCGAAGGTAACCGGGCGGGCCAGTGCTGCAGCTTCCAAGGGATTATGCCCCCCCGCCGGCACAAAACTGCCACCGATGGTCACCACATCTGCCGCCGCGTAGAAGTCCATCACCTCACCCAGTGTATCTATCAGAAAAACCGCGCGCCCCCCCACGTCCTCAGCACGCGAGCGCAAGGCAAAGGACACCCCCTTTGCCTGCATCCGTGCCATCACCTCCAGTCGCCGCGAGGGATGGCGGGGAATCAGCACCAGCAGCAGATCCGGCCATTGGCGCTGCAAGTCTTCCAGCACCGCCAGCGCCATCTGCTCCTCACCGGCATGCGTAGAAGCGAATACCCAGACCGGCCGCCCAGCGAAACGCTGCCGCCACTGGCGCCCCTGCTCCCGCGCGGCGACGGGTTCCGGCAGGTCATATTTGATATTACCGGTCACCACCACATGCTCTGCCCCCAAGCGGCGAAAAGCCGCCGCATCCTCCGAACTCTGGGCCGCAACAGCGCTCATACTGGCCAATGCGGGGGCAAAGAGCGTCCGGAAACGGGCGTAACCCCGAAGCGAGCGCTGCGAGAGCCGGGCATTGGCCAGCATCAGGGGCACGCCCTCGCGGCTGGCCGCATGACAGAGATTGGGCCAGATCTCCGTTTCCATGATGATTCCCAGACGCGGTCGCTGGCGGCGCAAAAAGCGCGTGACCGCCCCGGACAGGTCATAAGGCAGGTAATACTGCAGCACTTCCGTACCCAAACGCTGACTGACTACAGCAGCTCCCGTCGGCGTTGTGCTGGTCATCAGAATGGGCACCTCCGGATAACGTGCCTGCAAAGCCCGCACCAGGGGAATCGCCGCAATGGTCTCCCCCACACTCACCGCATGAATCCAGATGGGCCGATCCGAACGGCGCGGCCCCCAGCCGAAACGCTCCCACCAGCGCTCCCGGTAGGCAGGTCGTCGCCAGGCCCGCCAGAGGGTAAAGCCCAGAACGACAGGGCTGAGCAGCCAAAGCAGAAAGGCGTAGAGGCGGCGACTCATCATTCGCGGTGCAAAATACGGTCGGTCAGCCAATCCAGACGATACCAGGGCCGGAAGTTTTTCAGGACGAGCTCGCGATCATACCCGTCCTTGATCCAGTCACGCAGGGTCAAGCCGGGCTGGCGGGCGGCAGCATCGTGGTAACTGATGAAAAACCAGTCGAGAATGCCGGTATTGGCATGCCGGATATGACCGAAGGGCCACAAACGCAGTTGCCGCTGCGCTTTGCTGAGGGGTGTCCCCAGCACCAGATGGTGATACAGCACACTGATGAAACCAGCCCGATCCGCGCCGGATTTGCAGTGCAGCAAAAAAGGTTTGGGTAATTGATCCAGCACCTCGATGCCCGCCAGCAACTTGTCGCGTTCCGGCAGGTCCCGGGAGCCAAAGCCGTGCAGGGTCAGGTGCGTCATGCCCAGGGCGTCACAGGTCTCCTGCTCCAGACGGTAATGGGGTTCGTGGGGTGCCGGAGCACGCAGGTTCAATACCGTGCGAAGATCATGCTTTTGCTGCCAGTGCCGTAACTGGACCGGTGACGGCTGGGCCGAGCGGAACACCCCTGGCGCAATCTCGTGAAAGTTCGCATAAAACAGCTCGCGGAAAATACCGTGATCCGTCCAGAACTGGTGCCGCCGGTAGCGGCGGCGCTCATCCGGCAGGAGCACCAGGGGGTGTTTCATCGTTGCTGCTCCAGCAAAGGGGACAATGCCGTCCAGACCTGCTCCGGGAGCAAGGCCTGCTGGCAGAGTATCAGGCCATTTTTCGCTTCCGGCAACGGGCATCGGGATTTACCGCAAGGCGAGCAAGGCTCGCGACTTTGCAGACTGACCTGATGGTTCTCCGTCATGGGAACCTGCTCACTGGTCGTCGGTCCGTACAAAGTAACCCCCGCCAGCCCCAGGGCGCTGGCCAGATAAGAAAGCCCCGTATCCATACCGACATAGGCATCAGCCCGCACGATCAAAGCGGCAAGCTCCAGCAAGGTGAGGGTGGGCAGCGCCAGCACATTGTCCGCCTGTTCCGCGATGCGCCGGGCTCGCGCCGCCTCGCGCGCATTGCCTGCGGGCAGCAACAAACGCAATCCCGCCTGTCGCAACGAGGCCGCCAGTGCCCGCCAATAGTCTTCCTGCCATTCCTTGTTCTCCCGCGAGGTCCCGTGAAAACCCAGCACAAAGGGCTGCTGCACCAGTTCACCCCAAGGCAGTGTGTCTTGACGCAGACGCGCGGCGGCCACCTGCAAACCATAATCTGGCGGCGTTTCCGGCAGCGGGTAATTTAAAGCCTGCGCGAACAGTTGGCGATTCCGGTTGATGGCGGGCTGTCCCCAGGCCACGCGGAACCGGCGATGATAAAGCCGGGCGGCGCCCGGTTCGCGAGCGCTGGCGGCATCCAGACCCCACAGGGGCGCACCGCCCAGACGGCCCAGCAACGCACTTTTATAAAGCCCCTGGGTGTCAAGAATCTGATCATACCCCTCCGCCCGTAAATCTCGCCGCAAATCTCGTAGCGCACCCAGCAGCCCGCGCCACTGTTTTTTATGTTTGCGCAGTGCGAAGGGAATCACCCGCGCAACCCCGGAATGCAGCAGTACGATGGGCGCGAATGCAGGTTCAATCAACCAATGCAAGCGCAGATCCGGCCGGGCCCGCTGCAAATCCGTCAGCGCCGGCAGGGTATGCAGCACATCGCCCATGGAACTCAGGCGCACAAGCAAAATTTTCATTGCCGGTCGCAGTCTCTGAGTTCCAGCGCAATGGCGTATTTCATGAACGCTCCCAGCGCCGTGGTCCAGGCGATGGCAGCACCCTCCACACCATCCAAAAATCCCAAGCGCCAGAAATAGCCGCGCCAAAAAGCGGCCAGTGCGTGGGTCATGGGCATGTAACCGCGCAGTACTTTGCCGCGCTGGTGGACCTGCTGCGCGTTGAGGGTGGCGTAACGGCGCATTTTATCAAGTAACTCGCCATAATTAGCGTAGGAGTAATGGTGCAATGCACAACCTGGAATTGGCTTGACAGTTCCATGAGTCTCCCACGCCTCATGCACCAGATTCTCCCCATAAGCACCACATCGGCGGTCAAACAAACGCAATACCCGGTCATGCGACCAATCGCCATAACAAATTTCTTTACCGTGGAAAAAGCTTCTGCGCTCAAGAAGATAACCGGCCACACCCGCAGGTTCCCCGATCAAGAAAGTATTTCGGATAGTTTTCGCTGCCGTCTCGGTTAGTATTTCGTCGGCATCCATCATGAGAACCCACGGATTTTCCGCCGCCGCCACGGCAAACTGTCGCTGCGCAGCAAAGCCGGGCCAGGAGCGTTCGATGATACGAGCACCCGCGCTTCGCGCTACCATTAACGTATTATCCTGAGAACCGCTATCTACCACCAGCAACTCATCGGTGATATGGGCCACGCTTGCTAGTGACCGACCGAAGTGCTGCCCGGCATTTTTGGTAATATAAACCACCGACAGACAGGCACCCATTATGGGGCGCTCAGCTCTGCAGGCTCAATCACAGACCTTTGGTGTAAGGGTAAGCCAGCCATCAGAGCGATAGTAATGGCATCAGCGTATCCCCAACTCAAACCATCGAAAAGCCCACCAATGAGATAAATGGAGAAGTAAGTAAGCGCGAACCAGTTCTGCGGAAGATCTCGCGACCTCCACATTTCACGCCCCAGGGACCAGAGAAACCAGAGGAAAAGCCCAAGACCGACAATCCCCAAAGATGCCGCTTCACTGATATAGCTGTTAGCCGCGGTATTCATGATAAAGCCGGGAGTCGCAGGAATCTGGTGCGCCGCCTGCATTTTTAGTATGACGGGATAAAAATCACCTGTCCCAACCCCAAAAAATGGATGGGTAAGGAACATCATCACACCGCCGATCATTGCCAGGAGACGAATACCCCAACTTGAATAAATAGCTGCCTGATTCAAATTAAAAATCAACAATTCATGAAATCCACGCATAAAATAGGAACGAATTGTCGGCATTGTAAACAAGCCAAATACAGCCAAGGCAAACACCATAGTTATCCAGTAACGCCAGCGTCCGGGATAGAGCATGAAAATCGCTATAGGAAGCAACATCACCAGTAGTAATTGTCCAGAACGCCCATGGATAACAAGCAGTTGTGCAAACAGTAGTAAACCGGCAAACAAATTAGCCCAACGGGGAAGGTTCCATTGCTGCCTGAAGTCCCAAGTCAGCCACAGAAGCGCGTGGGCGATTGCCAAAGAAAGGAAAATATGGCCACAAAAACCCGTATAGTTTATACCGCTGGTATTCTTCCATGGAAAAACTCCCCAGGTCATCATGACTGCCAGAAATTCGTTGATCAACAAACCCGAAAGGAATAGCCTGATCAATAATTTTATCCAACGCGTCTTCCAGGGCAATGTGGCGCCTATAAATGCCAAAATACCGTAACTGGTGGCTTCCGCGACCTTCAGTCCGAAGAACATATCTGTGGTCCATAGCAGACCGAGGAGCGTCCAACCGATGAGCAGCGCAAGCGGTATCGCCCAGGGCCGCGCGAAGACCTGACGCCATTCCCGCCAATGGCCGCTTACGGCATAAAGCACCAGCAAAAGCCCTACTGAGACACCAGCACCTGCCGTACTCAGCGGGAAGCTGAATAATGGCAAGGCATACGCTGTAAACATTAGTCCATCCGGGACTCGCCACTTCATGACATAAAAACCTTATTTTTATCAAGCAATCGTAAAATGCTGGACACCATCGCATCACTATCGCCGCTACCATTCCCGGTCACGACGACGGATGCTTCACGATGGTAATGTTCCGGACTTGGAAAATTAAACAGCGCCAGCGTGGGTAGACCCATGGCGACGGCCATGTGGTACGGCCCGGAGTCACTGGACACGAAGATATCACAAATCGCAAGCGCTCCCGTCAGGCCGCTGGGTGTGGTCTGGCCAGCAATATCCAGGATATGCCCGACATCACCCCAGCGCGCGGCATATTGCCCTAAATAGCTCTGATTGACGCTGCGCTCGTTGGGAGCGCCGGTCAGTAGGAGGATATGGGGAGAAGCGGCCGCGACCTGCCCCATCGCTTCCACTAGAAACCTGATGGCAGGACGTTTTCGTTCCGCATCCCGCGTACCACAACCGATATTCAGACCGATAACCGGCCTGCCCACAGGCAACCGTGCCGACAACGCCTCACGGAACGCACGTCCCGCCTCCGTCTCCTGCAACACGATCCGCTGGCCATCCCGCTCCAGCCCCAAAGCCGCTAACGCCGCGAAGTCCCGCTCCGTATAGTCCATGGGCCAGGACAATTCATGCCGCCGGGCGTACTCCTGTAAACCCGGCCCCGCATAATCATAAAGCCACCCCCGCCCCAGTACCTGATTCACCCCGACTGTGGGCGCCGCGCAGAAACGCCGCACCCAGCGGGCGGCGATACTGGTTTCGATGCCAAAGGGCTCGTGATCGATGATCAGGTCCGGTTGTACCTCCTGCGCGATACGCCGCAACTCGGGTAACAAACGTCGCCATATACGCGGACCAACGCCCCGCATACCGGCAAAGCGCCCCTCTTGCATGGGCAAAAAATGGGCGCTGGCCAGCAGATGATGGTCCCGAATCAGCGCCTCGCTCGGATAACCCGGCCAGCGGGTCAGAAACACCAGATGCAGCTCCGCATCCGGCCAGCGCTTTTTGAGCACCGCCCAGGCCGCCGAGCTACGCAGGATGTCGCCGATACCTGCACTGTGCGACTTGATCAGAAGTATGCGGTGGGGTTCTACGGGTAAAGGACGTGGCATCAGGGCTGCGTTCAATCGGTCTGAAGGGCCGAAGGCAGATCGACACATCGGAAGCGCAAACAGTCGCTTTCAGGGTCATTCAGCAACTCGTACCACCAGCCTCCAGGATGTCGATGGAATGCCTCGACGACGGCTTTTTCGCTATCCAGATACTCTTTGACAGACAAGGGCCGTAACATGGCTACCTGCATGACCTTTCCCCCTGCCTCAGCGAATAAACGGCCTCTATCATAAGACGTGGAAGCATTCCGTGTCATCGCGCCAGGGTGGCCAGAAAATCGCGGGCGATGACGTCCGCATCAAAGCACCGAGCGTAATCCGGGCCTGCCGCCGCCAAACGCGCACGCAAGGGGACATCCGCCACCAGCCGCAGAATAGCGTCCCGCCACTCCACTGCGGCCCCGGCCATCAATAGCAGACCACTCCGATCCGGCGCAAAGCTCTCGGGAATACCCCCCATGGCCGCACCCAGCACCGGTGTCGCGCAGGCCTGCGCCTCCAGACAGACACGGCCAAAGGTATCCGGCTCGATGGAAGGCAAGGCAAGGGTATCCATGACGCTGTACCAGGGGGTCACCGGGTCCTGCCAACCCAGTAGGTGGTGCCAGGGTTTATCGCGCAGGCGCGTGCGCAGATCCGCCTCGTGAGCGCCGCCGCCCAGCCATAGGCCATGCACCCGAGGGTCCACCGCCTGTGCAGCGTCGATGGCGTCGGCGAGCATAAACACCCCTTTACCGCGGTGCCAGGCGCCGACAAAACCAACAACAAAATCGTTCTCTGCCAGACCCAAGGTTCGGCGCTGTTCCCGCCGTGCCTCAAGATCGCGCTGAAAATCGTTCAGATGTAATGGATTCGCCAACACTTCCACCCGCTTTGCAGACAGCCCCTGCAGAATCAGACGATCCCGCAGGTAATTGGAGATAGCGAACAGACGCAGGGGCCAGCGCGACAGCAACCAGCGGGTGCTGGGCCGCAATTGCAAATCCATGTGCCGGAACAAAGCCAGCGGCCGTCCCGCACTGCGGCTGACCAGGGCCAGTGGCCAGTATTCCTTGCTGAAGCTGCCGATAACCCAGTCCGGCTGCACTATCCGGATAGCCCGGTGCAAGGCACGGATGCCACCGGGATCGGCGCTGTTGCGGAAGACCCCGAAATGCCGGGTCACCGGCGCAGTCTCCAGCACCTGCGCGATCCGTCCTTGCGGATGCACCAGACAATGCACCTCCGCCCCCTGCTCGGCCAAGGCGCGACTCAGGGTGATCATGTGCGTCTCCGTACCGCCACCGCCGGGGTTGGTGCCCACCCAGAGCAGACGCGGAGTGGCGATCAATGGCGGTCCTCATGCCTGGTCAGCAGTTGCAGGGGGAAAACATGGGGCGCATGATGCCCGCCGACCATCACCCGCGGTAAATCCATAAGGTCAGTACCCGGCAAGACACGGCCCCGCCGCACCGTCACCGCGG
>NZ_JAAZTY010000114.1 GCF_018854775.1 Acidithiobacillus ferriphilus
ATATGGCGGGCACCCTGGACATTCAGGCTTTTCTGAATTTTCAGCTTACCCCTCTGGCTGCGCACCCGCGTGCCCAGCTCAATGCCTGGCACCGGGAATATCTACAGGAATGGGTGCTGCCGATGATTTCGGATCGCGCCCGCGCCCTGATCGAGGATCACCGCCGGCAAGGTGACCTGTTGGTCATCATCACCGCCACGAATCGTTTTGTAACGGCACCCATTGCGGAAGAACTGGGCATTGCGCATCTGCTCGCGACGGAACCGGAAGAAACGGCGACAGGGGAATTTACCGGCCAGACGGTCGGTGTCCCCTGTTTTCAGGCGGGCAAAGTGCAACGTTTACGGGACTGGTTGCAGATGCAGGGACTGGGCTGGGAGAGCGCTCTGCAAAATAGCACTTTCTACAGTGACTCCCACAATGATCTGCCTTTACTGGAAACCGTCACCAACCCCGTCGCGGTTGACCCCGATCCGCGTCTGCGCGCCCTCGCCGAAGCCCGGGGTTGGCCTATTCTTTCGCTGCGCCTCGAGCCTGTCGAACAACGCGCCTGAATCCTGAATGCGCATTAAGGCGCCGTTTCCTCACGGCGCGCCGCTTGCGCAAGCGTATCGGCCACTTCAACCCGTACAATACGGGAAATACCCGGCTCGGTCATGGTAACACCCACCAGTTGCTCGGCGACCTGCATGGTCAAACTGCGATGGGTCACGATCAAAAACTGGGTCTGTACCGCCATTTTCCGTACCAGATGGCAGAAACGTCCGACGTTGGCATCGTCCAGCGGTGCATCCACTTCATCCAGCACGCAGAAAGGCGCGGGATTCAAGCGGAACAAGGCAAATACCAACGCAATGGCGGTGAGCGCCTTCTCACCGCCGGAGAGTTGCTGCAGACTGGCGTTGCGCTTGCCCGGCGGTTGCGCACGCAGGACCAGTCCCGCATCCAGCAGGTCTTCGCCCACCAGGCTCAGTTGCGCCTGCCCGCCACCAAAAAGAGTGGCAAAAAGCTCCTGTAAGGCCTGGTTGACCTTATCGAGAGTGTCACGAAAACGGGCGGTCGTTTCCTGATCCATGGTCGCCATCGCCTCTTCCAGACTTTGCAGGGCGGATTCCACATCTTCGACCTGGCTCAGCAGATTACCGCGGCGCTCTTCCAATTCCTGCAATTCTTCCTCGGCAGCAAGATTCACATTGCCAAGACGAGCGATAGCCGTATTGATCCGCGCGATATTTTCTTCGCAGCGAGACCCATCTGGACAGGGTCCGGGGTCTCCACCCAGATCCTGTGCGAGTAGCGCGGCGCGTTGCTGATATTCTTCCAGACGCGCCTGCAGACCCGCCAGTTGCTGATCGGCGGCAGCCCCGGACTGTTGCAGGGCGCGCAGCCGTTCCTCCAACCGGTGACGCTGACTTTCTTGCTGACGAATCTGCTGCTCTGCGCTCTGGGCCGCGCTCTGCAAGGTCAACAACTGGGCATTACGCTCGGCCCGTAAACCCGCCACCACCTCCAGTGCCGCCTCCATTTCCGGCAACTCTGCTTGCAGGCGGGCAAGCTCCTCGTCTCCCTGAGCCGCCGCCATGG
>NZ_JAAZTY010000115.1 GCF_018854775.1 Acidithiobacillus ferriphilus
CCCGCCCCTTCCAACTGGTGACCGGACGCAACTGGCGGGGTTCCGCCTTCGGCGGTGCCAAGGGCCGCACCGACGTGCCGAAAATCGTCGACTGGTACATGGAAGGCAAAATCCATATCGACGAGATGATCACCCATACCCTGCCATTGGAAGAGATCAACACCGCTTTCGATCTCATGCACGAGGGTAAGTCCATCCGCACCGTACTAACCTTCTGAGGCAAAACATGGATACCCAGAAAGCACTAGGTTAGACACCCAGCCCGGCTCCGCCGGGTTTTTTTAGCATGGAAATTGCTTTGTGATCCGGTATAGCCAAATTTTGGGTATGCAGGTACGCTTTACGACATCGAGATATTCTGTCATACATATCGAATCTCCCGATGGTTGCTCATTTTTTCCAAAAATGGAGACGTCCAACATGCAAAACAATTGGTCTGCTTTGGTACATCGTTATATGTCACAAAATATAGAGTCGGACCAGCACCTCAAGAATCCAGCCATTACGCAGATGCCAGGGGTGGTCAGGAATCGGTCGATACGCATGAAAGCACAGCCGCCTGTCATGGCCTTACTCGTCAGTCTGTGGGTGGCGGGCATGGGAACCGCTGTGGCCGCCACCCCCCTCCATGTTGCCTATGCCGGTTCCATGGGAGCGGTTATGGACATGCATTTGGGACCTGCCTTCGCCAAGACACACCATGTGACCTACCAGGGAGAGGGACAAGGTGCCTATGGCCTCGCCCACCTCATTGCGGCAAAGAAGCTGCGCACGGACGTATTCATCTCCATTACGCCCGGCCCCATCCGGGTGCTGGAAAAGGCCGGGATGGTGAGCAAGGCGGTCCCTGTAGCCAGCACCGCCATGGTCATCGCCTACAGCCCCAAGAGCCGCTATGCCAACGAATTTGTAGCCGCAGCCGCCGGCAAAATACCTTGGTACACGGTTCTGGAGAAGCCGGGGATTCAGTTCGGACGCACGGACCCGCAGACGGATCCCCAGGGGCAGAACATCCTCTTTACCTTCCTTCTGGCGCAAAAGTACTACCACCAGCCTGAACTTGCGCAGCGTGTTCTAGGCCCTGTGGAGAACCAAAAGCAGATATTCACCGAAGCCTCCCTGCTGGCACGCCTGAAGAGTGGACAGATAGACGCCTCCTCCGGATATGAGAGCGCTGTGAAATCGCTCCATCTTCCCTTCATCACCCTCCCGGATGAAATCAACCTGAGCAACCCGGCCATGGCCAAAGCCTGGTATGACACCGTGCATTTCACTATGACGGTGGACGGCAAAACCAAAACCCTGGACACCCAGCCTTTGGTGTTTTATGCCGCCGTGCCCAAAGACGCCCCGCATCCAAAATTGGGGGAGGCCTTCATCCGCTTCATGACCAGCAAGGCTGGGCAGGCCATGTTCAAGGAGACCGGCTACAACAATCCACGCTAGCCATCAGCATTCCTGCTCAGGCTAAACCCTCATGTTGGCGTTCATCGATAATCATGCGCCTTGCCGACAAGCAAACCGCTGCGGTCTTCGCCGACCTGCAGGTACACTGCTTTGGAGCAGAACTGTTGCGGGTGGCGCAGCGGAAATTGGCGCAATTAGATCGCGGACCGGATCAAAGATTTGGCTGTACCGCCAGGGGCAACAGCATGGAGAAGTTCTCCGGCAATCGGAACGGCCAATGGAGCATTCGCATCAACGATCGGTAGCGAATCTGCAGCCCCCTCCCAAAGGCCTAAAAACTCCCCTTGAAATCATCTGAACTCGTACCCATAACTTTGCATGCCAGAAATCAGGCATACAGTCGCCTGACTGGTGTTCTATTGATGCATATTAAGGAGGTGTAAAATGACAAATGAAGTCTCACGTTCTGCGGTCAGGAATGTTCGCCAGGTAGAACCTTTGGAAAGCCTTATGGAGACAGTATGGCCAGGGGTGTTCTCTCCTTTCATTACTCGACAGGCCACGCAGCCCCATATCGCGCATATCGATGTCCTTGATCACGATGACGCTTTTGTATTGAAGGCAGAAATTGCCGGTGTAGACAAGAACAGGCTGGATGTCCAGGTACATGGGAATCAAGTCTACATCAGCGGCATCAAGGAAGAAGATAGCGCTCGGGAAGAAGGGAACTATATCTACCGGGAGCGTCGATGTGGAGAGTTTTCTCGTACCGTGCAGCTCCCTGCAGATGTGAATGGCGATCAAACTAAAGCGACATACAAAGATGGTGTTTTAGAGTTGACTCTGCCCAAAACAGAAGCTGCCAAACGCAAGAAGATTGCGATTTCCTGAGCGATAGGATGAGGCTTCGTGATATTTTCATGAAGCCTCATTCCTCCCACGGCATCACCTGAACCAGATGATAACATTTTAGAAATTTTGTAACTTAAATATGATTATCCATTTGTTTGTGTCTCTATGATGCGCACTTCCTGCTGCTTAACAGAGAAGGTTCCACAGGCAGAGGTATAGGTATTGGTTTCATAATTTCTGGCATTTCATGGCCGATGTGCCACTCGACAACATCCACTGTCCTTCTGTTATTAATAGCATTTCAGGTGATTAATGTTTACGCCTTACACAAAAAATAATAACATATAATGTGAAACAAATATTGGGGATCTCGCGATGAGACACAGATGGTTTCTTGAAAGACTCCGCACGGACTGGACAGTTCTTACGCTTTATGAGCGTTTTGAGCAGATCGTTTCATTAGTGATTTCGTTATTGCTTACAATTCTTATCTTAGTTGCTCTCTGGGATCTGGTATCCAGCATTGCACATCTAATAAACACACCAAATAATGCAATACAAGAACATAGTTTCCCAGCCGTCTTTGGATCCATAATGAGTTTATTGATTGCCCTGGAGTTTAACCATACGATTTTTCACTCCATTCAACATAGTGGACAAATAGTCCGGGTGAAAACCGTTGTCCTCATTGCGATATTGGGCATATCGAGAGAGTATATCCTGCTGGACACCAGAGCACTGCACGCTGCCACCATTTTTGGTTATGGGATTTCCATTTTGTGCCTAGGAATAGTTTACTATATTCTCGATGTCAGAGAAATCAGTATCCCTAGAATAAGCGCCCATCGTCACACACCAGAAGATTAAGAAGTCTGGGCCGTTTTAACGAACTGAGCTTCCGCGACCGCACCAAAATCAAGCGGCTATAAAAGCCTTTATTGACAGGACATCTAGCGGGAACAGGGGATTTTTATCCACCGATCAGACCACCGACAACAGTGCCAATCAGCTTTTCGAGTTACCGTATTTCACGATAACCATTTGATTATATGGTGGGCCCGCACGGACTCGAACCGTGGACCAAGGGATTATGAGTCCCCTGCTCTAACCAACTGAGCTACAGGCCCTAAAGAAAGGCGTGGAACGCGCCGATATCCACGCCGGTATACAACAGAAGCATACATCAAGACGGGATCGTCACCTCACCGTCCACAAAACTGCGCAACCGCTCCGATCGGGAGGGGTGACGCAGTTTACGCAGTGCCTTGGCTTCAATTTGGCGGATACGCTCACGAGTAACGTCAAACTGCTTGCCAACTTCCTCTAGCGTATGGTCGGTATTCATCCCGATACCAAAACGCATACGCAGCACCTTGGCCTCCCGCGCCGTCAAACCATTATCGAGCAGCTCCTCGACCACCTCGCGAATCGCCGCATTAACGGCAGAATCCGCTGGCGCAGTCACGTTTCGATCTTCAATGAAATCACCCAGATGCGAGTCTTCATCATCACCTATGGGTGTCTCCATAGAGATGGGTTCTTTAGCGATTTTCAATACCTTGCGAATTTTATCCTCAGGCATCTCCATTCGCTCTGCCAACTCTTCAGGCGTCGGCTCGCGTCCCATTTCCTGAAGCATCTGTCGACTGATCCGATTGAGCTTGTTGATGGTTTCGATCATATGTACCGGAATACGAATGGTCCTCGCCTGATCCGCAATGCTCCGCGTAATGGCCTGCCGTATCCACCAAGTCGCGTAAGTCGAGAATTTGTAACCACGCCGATATTCAAACTTGTCCACGGCTTTCATCAAGCCGATATTCCCTTCCTGAATCAAATCGAGAAACTGCAAACCACGATTGGTATACTTCTTGGCAATAGAGATCACCAGACGCAGGTTGGCCTCGACCATTTCCTTCTTGGCACGCCGCGCTTTAGCCTCACCAATAGACATCAATCGGCTGGCCTCTTTAATCTCAACAACCGGCAAGCCTGCACGCTTCTCAATGTTCGCCAGTCGCTTCATGATCGACACGATATCGTCACGAAACTCGATCAACCGAGCACTGTAAGAAAATCCACCGGAAATTTGCTGATCAACCCAGCCAACATCACTTTCGTGACCAGGATAACTGCGTACAAAATCCTTACGCGGGAAACGTGCACGTTCAATGCACAGTTCCATCAGCTCCCGTTCGCATTGACGTACCTCTTCGGTCAACCCGCGCAGCGCATCGGTCATGACATCGATCTGACGAACGTTGAGCTTGATTTCCAGGAAGCGCTCCGCAAGCTCACGACGCTGCCGTTGGTAGGCTTCCCCATGCATTTCCCCATCGGCATAGCTGACGAGTAACATGGTGTAAGCAGAGCGAATAACTGCAAAACGTTCCAACGCTTCTTCGAGTTGTGGGCCTTTATCTACTTCGACATCACCGCCTTCAGATTCTTCGTCGTCGTCCTCAACCTCAATCTCGTCGCCGCCCACCAGTACGGCATCCTCGTCCGCGCCAACCGCTTCCGCATCCAGCGCATTAGGATCGATAAAGGCGTCGACCACTTCATCCAGGCGTATCTCACCGCGCTCCACCCGATCGGCCGCGTCCAGCAAAAGAGAGATGGTCGTCGGACAAGTCGATACCGCCCGCAGCACCTGCATCAGCCCGTCTTCAATACGCCGGGCAATCTCGATTTCACCTTCACGGGTAAGCAGTTCGACGCTGCCCATCTCGCGCATGTACATGCGCACCGGGTCACTGGTCCGCCC
The DNA here is from genome assembly GCF_018854775.1 of Acidithiobacillus ferriphilus. Lineage (GTDB taxonomy): Bacteria > Pseudomonadota > Gammaproteobacteria > Acidithiobacillales > Acidithiobacillaceae > Acidithiobacillus > Acidithiobacillus ferriphilus. The sequence continues at coordinate 5,027 of NZ_JAAZTY010000115.1, forward strand.
GATATCCGCCTCGACCACAGCCAGGGCTTCTTCGGCGGCCTCTTCCGCCTCCTGGGCGGCGACCACGGAACCACCTTCCCCATCCAGCAGGGTTTCGCCATCGGGGGCTTCTTCGAAGACCTCAATACCCATGTCATTGATCATGGAGATGACATTTTCCATTTGCTCGGGGTCGAAGACCTCTTCGGGCAAATGATCATTGATCTCGCGATAGGTCAGGTAGCCTTGCTCTTTACCGCGCGCGATAAGCCGCTTCAGCTCAGACCGCTGAGATTCGTTATCCACTGCACTCTCACCGTCTCTCATAACCACCCTGCACTCGCGGAAAGCCGCGCATTATATAAGAAAAACTATACGCCTGGAAAGGTCTCATCGTCACAGACCTGCATCCTCAGCCTTTTCCTGCAGTTATATCTGGCTCAAACATCCTTCCGCCTGCCGCGCCGGGACAAGCGTACCATCTCTGCTCGCTCCTGCTCGGAAAGTGCGCTCAAACCACCCTGATCCGCTGCCCGGCTGATAAAGTGGCTGCGCGCTGCAGCAAGACGCTGATTGACCCGCGCCACACAGCCCGCAATTTCAAGCTGCGTCGATGCACCATCGTCTACACCGCCAGCATCAGTCATCACCAGTGCATAGCATACTTCCGCATGTTCCGATGCCGACAATCTCGCGAACAATTCGTGAGAACTTAGATGGGTCATGTTGGCCAAAATATCAAGTGCCCCCGCCAGATTTTTTACCGTAGGCTCGCTGTCGAAGAGAAACGGCAGCAAATCGCGGTCCAGCGTCTGCCAAGCCGGATCCTCCGGGTGATGCAGCAAAAGTCGCAACGCAGTTTTGTAAAGGGATGGCCCTTGAGTCGCGTTGAGCGAGGGTTTGCGTACCACGCGCGACGCCGCCCGCCGGGTAACCGGGGCTAATCCGCAAAGATCCTGCACCCGTTGCTCATAGACCTCACGCAGGATCGGATCGCTCACTCGCTTCAGAAAATCGCGCGCCGCATGCAGGAAAAGAGCCTTCTCGTCTTCTGCTGCAAGATTATGTCGGTGTTGCAGACCTTCCAAAAAGAAATCAATGGCCGGACGTGCGCCCGGAAGTAGTGATTCAAACGCCGCGGCCCCGTGCTGACGCACCAGTGAGTCGGGGTCCTCCCCATCGGGCATGAACAATACTCGCAGCAGACGCCCCTCACGCAGATGCTCCGGTGCCATCTGCACCGCGCGCCAGGCGGCATTACGCCCGGCATTATCACCGTCAAAACAAAGCAGCACCTCGGTCGCCGCCCGGAAGAGCATCTCTAACTGGCTATCACCCAAGGCTGTCCCACTGGCAGCGACGGCATAGTCAACACCCACCTGGTGCAATGTAATGACATCCAGATATCCTTCCACCAGCAGAACTCGCCCAGCACGACGCACGCCTTCCTTCGCCTGATGCAGACCATAAAGCACCCGGCCCTTGTGGTAGAGGGCGCTTTCCGGCGAATTAAGATATTTGGGTTCGTGGCCGTCAAGACTACGCCCTCCCAGCCCCACCATTTGTCCGCGCCCATCGCGGATCGGAAAAATCACTCGACCGCGAAAACGGTCATAAACCGAGCCATCGTCGCGACTGCTGACCAATCCCGCTCCCAGTAACTGCCGCCGCGATGACGCATCATTGCCAAGTCTTTGGCTCAGAAGCCGGGCCGCTGGTGGTGCATAACCCAGCTCAAAGCGCGCGATAGTGTCGGCATCCAACCCTCTTCCACGCAGATATTCCTGAGCTGGTAGATGTTCTGCGACCATGGACTGGTAAAGGGCGACGGCTTTTTCGAGGATGGCACGCAGTGGCCGGAGGTCTTCCTGTTCGCCGGTGGGACTGTCTTCAGGCAGGGCAATGCCCGCCTCCTCGGCCAGTGTCGTCACCGCTTCAGGGAAAGAGAGCCGGTCATGGGCCATCAAAAATCCTATGGCATTTCCATGCGCGTGGCAGCCAAAACAGTAATAAATCTGCTTATCCGCGCTGACGGAAAATGAGGGGCTTTTTTCCTGATGAAACGGACAGCAGGCCCAGAAATCCTTGCCCTTTTTCTTCAGCGGCACACGGCTGTCGATAAGGCGCACCAGATCGCTGTGCTCCAGTACGGCATTGACAAATGTGGGAGGAAAGTTGGCCATTCGTCAGCGTAACTCCAACTCGCTGACCCCGCCACCACCATGCTCTGGTCGCGCCATGCGCCATTGGCTGACTCGAGGGTCCTGTTCGGCAAATTCGCGCACCATTTCCGCAAGTACGCCATTACCCTTACCGTGCAGAATCTCGACCTGTTGGCGACCGGCGGCCACGGCACCATCCACATGCCGGCACAAGGCCAGCAAAGCGTCTTCCCGAAGCTGTCCGCGCAAATCCAGGCGCCAGGGATGATCTTCCGGCACTGCATATTGAGCGCTGCCCTTTTCCTTGGGTATCTGCACCGCTGCATCCACGGCGAATTGTGCGGTCGGCACCCAAAGCTGTTTGCCCCGCAATTGAATCTGCACTCGTTGCCGGGCTGGATCCACACGCAATACCTGGGTCACCTGCCGGAGCGGCAGAAACAGGCCCTTGGCCCCCACGGCAGGCAGACTATCCGCACGCTGCTCTTCCACCCGGAAAGGGGCTTCCAGACGCTGCAAGGCCGCTGATGCGGCATGAGTATCCCGTCCTGACTTGAGCGCCGCGATGGTTTGCCGCACCTGCTGGCGTGCCGTCATCAGGATATTTTCCCATTCGGCATGCGCAGCGGAGGCGGCTTTTGCGCGCTCTTGTCGTGCCGCCTCCAACTCGCGCTCCAAGCGCCGGGCGGATGCTGCGGCTTCGTTGCGCGCCAACGAAGCCTCATCCATGGCCTGCTGTGCGGCCCGCAGTAAACCCTCCCGCTGCGCTTCCCAACGTTCCCAGTCTTCGCGATCATCGGCATAGAGCGCCTCGGCGCGGGCCATCAGCGGCGCTGGCATCCCCACCCGCCGAGCGATAGCCAAGCCCTGGCTCGCGCCACCCACACCCCACTGCAAGCGATAGGTGGGCGCCAGGCGCTCTGCATCGAAACCCATACCCGCCAACGCCACACCTTCATGGCTCAGGGCATAGCGTTTCATCACTTCCAGATGGCTGGTGAGCAGTGTGCAGGATTCGGCCGCCAGCAAGGCCTCTGCCACCGCCTGGGCCAGTGCGCCCCCCTCCCGGGGATCGGTGCCGTTGCCCAATTCATCAAGGAGCACAAGACTGTTGGCATCGGCGTGCCTCAGCACTTCCTGCAGGCGCTGCACCTGCGCCGAAAAGGTAGAAAGATCCGTGTGAATATCCTGGGCATCGCCAATGACCGCAAAGCACTTTCGGAAATAGCCCAGAGTGCCTTCCGCCGTCACCGGCAACCCCATATAGGCCATCAGATGATTGAGCCCCACCGCTTTCAGGGTAGCCGTCTTGCCACCGGTATTGGGGCCGGTAATCACCAGTTGGTGCGCGTCCACCCCGAGATGTACCGAGTTACCCACAATCTGCCCCGGATGACGCAGACAGAGTAGCGGATGGCGCAGGGCCTGCAGATCAAACGCCGCCGCAACACCCACCTTGGGCAGAATCCCGCCATAGGTATCGCCCAGTTCCAGCCCCGCCCGTACCGCATCCAGGCGGCCCATATGCCTCAGGGCCACGACGATGCCCGGCACTTCTGCCCCGACCGCCGCGCTGAGGACGCGAAGAATACGCTCCTGTTCCTGCAACTCAGCACGTCGGTCCTGAACCAATTGATTATTCAGATCGACGGCAACCAGCGGTTCCACAAAAAGGGTTTCACCACTGGCCGAGCGATCATGCACGATTGCTTTGATACGCCCTTTATGACTGGCTTTGAGGGGCAGCACGTAACGCTCGTTGCGCTGCACGATGATCTGATCCTGCCAGTATTCCTGCCAGTCAGGATTGCGCAGAAAGCTTTGCAGGAAACGTTGCAATTCGCTGCGGCTAGCCCGCAGGCGCTGACGCAGAAGCGCGAGATCAGGGCTGGCTGTGTCGAGGAGTTCGCCCTCATCATCCAGCGCCATCTTGAGGCTACGCGACAAAACCGCCGGAGGATCAAGCTCAGCCGCCAGTCCGGTCAGGGCATCCACAGTCTGACGCAAAGCCGCGGCGTAGTCTTTCTGTGCCGTCAGCACGTTGAGCACCGCGCGCAAATCTCGCCCGCTGAGCACGGCACCAGGGCGCTGGACCAGATCCAGCAGGGTATTTACATCAGGAATATCAACGACTGGGAGAGAAAAACCGGCGGTAATACGCTGTGACAGCCACGTCGACCAATTCAGACGATCATGAATTTCCGCAAGCGTCACCCAAGGAGCTGTCGCCGCAACATACTCGCGACCATAGATGTGACCACAATACCGCGACCACGCGCTCTGCACATCACTGGCATCCAGAGCCCGCCAGAAGCTGTTCTGCCAGGAGGTAATCCCGGCCGCAGCCGCGTCTTCGTCCATTAGCTGCTAAGGCGGGCCTTTACTTTTTCCGCCACCACGGCCATGTCCGCACGTCCCTGCATCTGCGGGCGCAAGGCGGTAAGTACCTTACCCATATCTCTGGGACCACTGGCCGCTACGACCGTTATTGTCTCAGCAATCAGCCTATCGATTTCCACAGGCGGCAACGCCTCCGGCAGATAGGCCGCGAGGAAAACGATTTCTGACTCTTCCTTTTCCGCAAGATCCGGACGACCACCAGCAATAAATTGACTGGCAGAATCCCTGCGCTGCTTGATCAGCTTATCCACAATACTCAACGCTTCAGTATCGTCAAGCTCGCGGCGCTCATCAATTTCGCGCTGCTTGATCGCTGCCAGAAGCATACGAATGGCCATCAGACGCTCGGCTTCCCGAGCGCGCATGGCCGACTTCATATCTTCCTGGAGGCGTTCGCGCAGTGTCATCAGTAGAGCCGGACCAGACGCATGGACTGGCGCCGCATACGCTTCAACGAACGTTTACGAGCAGCAGCGGCCTTGCGCTTACGCTCTTCTGTGGGCTTTTCGTAGAACTCACGACGCCGCACTTCGGTAAGGACGCCCGCTTTTTCACAGGAGCGTTTAAAACGCCGCAGCGCAACTTCGAAGGGCTCATTTTCTTTGACGCGAACAGTTGGCATAGAAGGATTCCGACCTCTTTGGATATAGGTAACGACAAAGGGCAGGATTATAGGCAGATCAATGGACATAGTCAAAAAACCCTGGTCGCCCGTAAATACACCTCAACTAAAATACATTATTTCCCGCGATGCCGGCGGCACCTTGTTGCTAAAATCACAAAATACCGTTGCAGCCCCTTGACAGACGGATCAAAAAGAATCCTAATATTCATGGTCGTGAAAACGCTATTAAATTATATTATTAGATTATAACGTTGCAACACTTTGTGATCAAAACAAGAGGCCAAAATGTATACCGAAGCTAGGGAATCGAGGGATTCAGACATTCCTGACATGGATCCCGCCATTGATCCGCCGCCTCTTGGTGATTTCATAGACGACGAAAACAGTGGACCGTTCCTCAGCCAGAAACAGGAACTGCAGCTCATCCATCGACTGCGCCAAGGTGATGAATGCGCTCGCGCCACCCTCATCTCTGCCCACATGCCCCTGGTGAAGGCGGTCACCCGTGCTTATCGCAACAAAGGACTGAGTCAGGAGGACCTCCTTCAGGAAGGATATATGGGCCTGCTACGCGCCGCCGACCGGTTTCGGGAAGGGCTCGGAACACGCTTTTCCAGCTACGCGACCTGGTGGATTCGCGAGGCCATGCAACGGGCACTCATCCGCTCTCGCTTCATACGCCTGCCCGACTATCTTGCCAAATCCCTGCACGCTTATACGCAGCGCGGAGAGGAAAAAGACAGCAACATCGATGTACGCCGCGAGCAGCGCCGCGAAGCTCTTGGAGTGCGCGAGAGCACCATGCGCGCGCTGGATTTTGCCGATATTCGTGTCTTTTCTCTCGACGAAGAAATGTCCGACGGGCCCAGCCGTATCGAACAGGTGGTCGGCGATATTGCTGGTCCTGATAACGAATACGACCGCGACGCCATTTGCAAAGCGCTGCGCGGGCATTTGACGGAACTCAACGAAAAGCAACGGGAGGTCATGGTGTTTCGCTACGGCATGCATGGCGATGCCCCGATGACTCTGGAAGCCGTGGCCGAACGGATGGGTGTCAGCCGCGAGGCGGTAAGACAATTACAGGTGCGGGCTCTGTCCCGCCTGCGTCAATCATTGAGTGATAGTGGCTGGGGCGCCTGACGTTCCGCCAGTAGCGCCAACAGTCTGCGTAGCGCCAGCGCACGATGACTGCAATCGTTTTTTTCTTCCAGACTCCACTGCGCCGCGCTGCGCCGTCCGCCCGCGGGCCGAAATAGCGGATCGTACCCAAACCCTCCACCACCGACGGGGTGCTCACCAATAACTCCCTGCCAGAAACCCTGAGCCACCAATGGCGAAGGATCAGCGGCAGATTCCAGAAAGACCATGCAAGCCACATAATAAGCGGCACGAGCCGCGCCCTCTACGCCAGTCAGCATCGTCAGCAGCTTGGCGTTGTTGGCGGCGGCACTAGCCTCTGGACCCGCATAGCGCGCGGAGTGAAGGCCGGGTGCTCCTTGCAGGTAGGGCACACAAAGCCCGGAATCTTCGGCAAGCGTTGCCATACCACTTTGTGAGGCGGCGTGGCGTGCCTTGAGCAACGCATTTTCGACGAAGGTAAGTCCGGTTTCTGCAATACTGGAAATACCCAGCCCCGTTTGGCCGACCACCGCAAAACCACGAGCGGCGAGCACCGGTTGCAACTCACGCACCTTACCCGCGTTACCGGTGGCCAACAACAAGGGCGTCATGAACGGGCTTCCGAGCACTCCTGATGCTGACGCGCCACCAATTCAGCGATCCCTTTGCGCGCCAGCCCCAGCATTTCGGTCATTTGTTCCGCACTGAATACCGCACCCTCCGCAGTCCCCTGCACTTCTACAAACGCACCTGCACCGGTCATCACCACATTCATATCCACGTCGGCATTACTGTCTTCGGCATAATCGAGATCCAGAACCGCCTGCCCCTGGTAGATGCCCACCGAAACAGCCGCCACCCAGTCCCGCAAGGGATTGTTCTGAATCCGCCCGGTCGCACGCAAATGTTGCAGAGCATCGGCCACCGCCAGACAAGCGCCGGTAATACTCGCGGTGCGGGTTCCGCCATCGGCCTGAAGCACGTCACAATCCACCCAGATGGTGCGCTCACCCAAGGCCTGTAAATCTACGGCGGCGCGCAAACTACGGCCGATGAGGCGTTGAATTTCATGGGTGCGTCCACCGATACGTCCCTTGGCAGATTCCCGCGCGACCCGCTCCCGGGTTGCACGCGGCAACATACTATATTCTGCCGTCACCCACCCCTTGCCCATACCGCGCAGAAAGGACGGAACCTTTTCTTCGACGCTGGCGGTACACAGCACTTTGGTGTCGCCACAGGCTATCAGTACCGAGCCTTCGGCATGTTTGGTAAAATTTCGTATGACCTGTACCTGACGCAAGGCGTCGGCACTTCTTCCACTGGGACGTGTCATGGGAATACTCGTTGGAGGCAAGGTTGCATTATACCGCGAGGCGACGGCCAGATTCAAAATGCGGTACTGTCCCTCAGCCCTCTTCCACCATTATAATGATAGAAAATCCGCTTCCCAGAGGAACACACCATGCCCGGCATTGCCCATGTAGAAATCGCCCAATTTCTCAAACAGCATCATCTGGCGCAGTCGTTGACCATCAGCGAAGTCCAGACCCTTGCTGAATATGTCACCCATGCCCAATTTCATATGGATCAGGTGATTGCCGAATGGGGCACTCTGGGAGAAGCTCTGTTCTTCTGCGTCAAGGGTGAAATGGCCATCGTTCACCACACCGCCGACGGCGACGAAGTAGAAGTGGTCCGAGTACATGATGGAGAGATGGCTGGAGAGATGTCTTTTTTCGACCGTCAACCACGTAGCGCCCGCATCCTCGCCAAAAGTGACGATACCCAGGTACTGGTCCTCACCCGCGCCCGTTATCAACGGCTAAAGGTGGAGAAGCCTTATATTACTGTGAATATCCTGGAGCAGGCAATTATCAGTCTCGACCACCTTTTCCGTAATCTTTCACAAAACTATACCGATTTTTCCACCTACATTTACGGCAAAGGGAAGCGTTAAGATTTGTTCCTACGGGCCGCGTTGATTGAGCAGATCCATAATCCGGTGCAGTCGCTCCAAGGGATCCCGAAGGAGGAGAAGCTGTTGCTTTTCTTCTGGAGAGGCAGGCAGTGCCTGCGCCAGAATCATCCCGGCACTGCTGGCGTCCATCTCCGCAGCGGGCTCCTTGCCCACCAACTCTTCAAGAATAGAACGCAACACATCACTTTCGCGACACATGGGCACAATGGGTTCCGCAGCCCAGCGTTGAATCACGGCTACCGCCAAAGGTCCATCATAACGCCAGTCCTGAATGGTGAAGCGTTCCTGCCCCTGCACCTGCACCTGGAGAACACCCGCCTCACCACCCCAGTCCACAATGCGCGCCAGGGTACCCACCAATTCCGGTCCGGCATGGCCGTCGCCGCGAGGGTGGCTGAGGCAAATGCCAAAATCGCGACCCTGCCGCAGGGAAGCGCTGATCATGTCCAGATAACGCGGCTCAAAAACACGCAGTCCCAATAATGCCTTGGGGAAAAGTACTGTTCGGAGTAAAAATAAGGGCGTCCAATCCATTTTCGTCACCTATCATTCCTCCCACGAGTATTCATGAACCTCACCCTCAAACCATCTTCGTCGTTTTCGCTCTATGTGCACCTGCCCTGGTGCAAAGCCAAGTGTCCCTATTGCGATTTCAATTCCCATGCGACCAACAGCATTCCCGCAGAACGTTATCTGGCCGCGTTGCTCGCCGACCTGGATCGGGAACTGCCACGCATCTGGGGACGTCGTGTACAGACTATATTTATCGGCGGCGGCACCCCCAGCCTCTTTCCGCCAGAAATCATCGATCGCCTGCTCTCCGAGATCCGCGCCCGCCTGCGGCCTCTGCCCGGCCTGGAAGTGACGCTGGAGGCCAATCCGGGAGCCATGGAATCGGCATCTTTCCGCGCCTTCCGGGAGGCGGGCGTCACCCGGCTCTCTTTAGGCATCCAATCTTTCAATGATGTCTTTCTGCAACGGCTCGGCCGCATTCACGATGCAGCGGCAGCCCGCCGCGCGGTGGAGCTCGCCATCGCCGCGGAATTCGAAAGCTATAATCTCGATCTCATGTTTGCCCTGCCGGGGCAGGATCTCGCCGCTGCACAAGCAGACCTGCAAATCGCGCTGGACTATACCCCTCCCCACCTGTCCCTCTACCAGCTCACCCTGGAGGCGGGAACCCCTTTTGCAAGTCATCCACCGGCAAACCTGCCGGACAACGATCAAGCCGCTGACATGGAAAGTGTCCTGCGCCGGCAACTCCAGGAGGCCGGACTGCCGCGCTACGAGATATCGGCCCACGCCCTGCCCGGCCAACGCTGCCAGCACAATCGCAATTACTGGCTCTATGGCGACTACCTCGGCATCGGTGCTGGAGCACACGGCAAAATCACCCTGTCCGATGGCATCTGGCGCAGCCGCAAACCCAGCCGTCCGGAAAGTTACATGACCGACGCACTGAGTGATGCCGACGCCATCGGCGACTATGAACCCGTGTTAATCGCCGACAGACCTTTCGAGTTCATGCTCAACGCCTTGCGTCTGACGGATGGCTTCCCCATGGCGTTATTCCCGGAACGTACCGGCCTGTCATGGCCTATGGTTCAGCCACAAATCCGCCGGGCCGAGCGCGCGGGTTTGGTCGAAATCAAAGGAGAATTCCTACAACCCACTGCTCTCGGGCTTAATTTTTACAACGACCTTTGTGCGCGTTTTGTCCCGTGACAACGCGATCCATTTTACTCTCGTCCCATCGCCGCGGACTCGTGGCCGGTGATGGAACCCTTGCTGAACAAATACTCACGCAATTCTTTGTCCAGCCGCGGCATTTTGCGGCGCAGCCACTCCAGTACCATAGCAGCGTGCTCAATTTCTTCATCCCGATTGTGTTCCAGAATTTGCTTGAGCATAGGGTCCTTGCAGGCGTCGGCGCGCTGCTGGTACCAGTCAATCGCTTCAAACTCCTCCATCAGCGAGGAAATGGCCCGATGGACGTCCACGGTTTCGGGGGACAACGATTCGAGGGGTTCATGCAAAGTTTCATGCGCCATAATCAACTCCTTTGGGCGAACGAGTGAAGTGCCCTTCAAATCATAGTCCAAAGCCTGGACAAAACCAAAGTGCTCCCGGCTTTGGGCTTGCCCGCATCCTGTCCAAAACCGGGCTGTGCTCACGGACGGTGGCGGCGGAATGGATACGGGCCGGCCGGGTGGAGGTAGATGGCCGCCGGGTACACGATCCAGAGGCACGCTTTGCCCTGTCCGGCCCCAAAATTTGTGTCGATGGTATCGAGGTCACCGCCAGTACCCGCCGGGTTTTGCTCCTGCACAAACCGCGCGGAGTTCTTAGCACTCGTCGGGATGAGAAGGGGCGTGCCACCGTCTACGACCTGCTGCCCAAGAGTCCATGGTTGGCTCCCGTAGGACGTCTGGATCAGGCCAGTTCCGGTCTGTTGCTCTTCAGTAATGATCCGCATTGGGCGCAACAACTGTTGGATCCGGATCAGCATGTGGCCAAGACCTACCATGTGCAGATTCGCCCGCCCCTCTCCGCGAGCGCCGCAGCTCAACTAGCGACCAACCCCACGCTCGATGGCAAACCCTGCTTACCGTTGCGGATAAGAGAGTTACGCTGTGGTGGAAAAACCCAATGGCTGGAGTTCATTTTGCAGGAAGGACGCAATCGCCAGATCCGGCGTCTGCTTGCCGCCAGCGACACGGAGGTGTTGCGCCTGCTTCGCGTAGCGGTGGGAAATCTGCCTCTCGGCGCGCTGCGTCCCGGCGAATGGCGTTGGCTGCGCAGCGAGGAGGAAGACCTGTTACGTCAGGCACCGTTTGCCCATGACATAGCACGTTTCCCGCCAAAATAAGTCTGACCATGGGTGCATCGAGCCACAATCCCGAATTTTCCTGGTTGCGGTCTATCCCGACATTGCTGCTTAATGACCGTTTCCAACTTGCCAGAGAGGAGCCCATCCGTGACGCAAGAGAGCCCCGCTTCACGTCTTACCATTACGGTAGCAGTCATGCTGGCGGTAGTTATGCAGGTACTCGACCTGACCATTGTCAACGTGGCGTTGACCTACATGCGCGGCTCTCTGCATGCCAACAGCGATCAGATCACCTGGGTGCTCACCAGTTACATGGTCGCCAATGTGATCATCCTGCCCCTCACCGGGCTCCTGGTGGAACGCTACGGCCAGCGCAACATCATGCTCTGGAGCGTGGTCGGCTTTGTGATTTCCTCGGTGCTCTGCGGGCAGTCCCATAGCCTGCTAGAAGTCGTGCTCTGGCGCTTCCTGCAAGGCATATTTGGCGCGTCGCTGGCGCCCGTGGGGCAGACCATCATGCTCGGCGCCTATCCGTCCAACAAGCGCGGTCAGGCCATGGCCATCCTCGGCATGGGCATCATGCTGGGGCCGATTCTGGGTCCCACCCTGGGCGGTTATCTGACGGACACGCTCAGTTGGCGTTGGGTATTCTATGTGAATATTCCCTTCGGCATCCTCGCGTTCCTGATGATGCAGACCGTTCCTGACGGCGGCAAGAGCACCACCCCCCGTCCGGTGGATTGGACAGGCTTTGCGTTGATGGCCGTGGGGCTGGGCAGCCTACAGGGCGTATTGAGTCTCGGCGATCAGGATAACTGGTTCAGCTCGCGGACCATCATCATTCTGACTATTTGTGCCATATTGGGAATGCTATTTTTTGTCTGGCGCTCTTTGAGCGTAAAATATCCAGTGGTGGATTTGCGCCTGCTCAAAGACCGTAATCTCTCCATCGGCAGTATGGGTATCGGTATATTCGGTCTCGCCCTCTTCGGTACCATGGTGATTCTGCCGATCATGCTGGAGACACTGATGCACTATGAGGCTTTCACTGCGGGGCTGGTGATGGCACCACAGGGCATTGGTGCGATGTTGGCCATGATGCTGGCGGGACGGCTGCTGGGGCGCGGCGTCAATCCACGCAACATCGTACTGGTCGGCGTCATTTTCGGCGCCATTGGTACCTATTTCACGACACTCTACAGCCTGGGCATCAGCATGGCCTGGCTCATTTGGCCCAGCTTTATCCGCGGCATTGGCTTTGGGCTGGTCACCATCCCGCTCTTCACCCTAGCCTTTATGACTCTGAAAAAATCACAGCAGGCCGAAGGATCGGGCATTTTCAACCTGATGCGAACATTGGGCGGCAGCATCGGCATCGCCATCGTCTCTACGGTGACGAGCCAGGAAACGCAAGTGGGTTGGAACCAGATGGGCGGCTTTATCAACCCGTTCAATCCTGCCTTTAGTCACTATCTCGCAGCAGCGGGTATGACCGAGAATCCGACCACCTGGCGAGTGCTGGGTAATGTTGTGCTATACAGCCAGGCGAATATGCGCGGAACGTTGGACGCTTTTGTACTCGTTTTTTACGGCTTTCTGGTCATGATTCCGCTGATCATATTCCTGAAGAAACCATCCGCCGACTCAGCACCGCCCACGCACCTCAAGCTCAGCAAGTGAAGCTTGGCAATTACGGTGCCGAGGTCCGCTCAAGATGCGGCGCTGCAGGCAGCCAGAGGGTGCGCGCGAATCCCCAGTCCAGCAACTTGAGGCTCTGCCAGGACGCCTTCCAGAAACCCCGCCTTTCATTGTGGAAGGACGGCACTCCGAGAATCACGGCAATCAGCTTCACACCATCCTGTGTTCCTGTAGCAACGAGACAATGCCCTGCTGCGTCGGTATAGCCACTTTTCATGCCGGTGATAAAGGGCACCCGCCCCACCAACAGGTTGGGGTTAGGGCTGGTGATGCCCGCGTAGGTGAAGTTTTTGTGGCCGAAAAAAGGCATGAACTGCGGAAACTGGGTCATGATCGTGCGGGTGAGGACGGCAACATCATAGGGACTGGACATGTTATTAGGATGCGGCAACCCATCGGGATCATAATAGGTGGTGGAAAGCATCCCGATTTTACGCGCCGTCTGGTTCATTTTGGTGACAAAGGCGGATACGCTGCCGGCCACCAGATGTGCGGCTTCTACCGCAGCATCATTGCCGGAAGGCACCGTCATTCCGAGAATCATCTGCGCGACGGTAAAGGGCAGACCGGGATGCATGAACATGCTGGAGCCCCTCGTCTGTAGCGCCGTGCGACAGGGCACGAAGCGCTGGTCCATCTGCAGATGCCCGCTGTCAATGTCCTTGAAAAGCAGATATAGCGTCATCAGCTTGGTAATGCTGGCAATGGCATAGGGCCGATAGGCATTTTTCGTCGCAATGATGGCGCCGGTATCCGCGTTCATCAGAATATAAGCCCGCGCATCTATGGGCGGGAGGCCGCTGGTCCCGGCCGCGGCACGCGGCGCGCAAAATAGAAAAATCGCCGCCAACGAAAGCAGGGGAAAGAGCCACCACCCTGTGGAAGAGAAATATTTTGGCGTCGAGGGTCCAAAATTTGTGTCGGGTATAGGAATGGAGGCCAGCATGGGAACACCTCGCCGCATCGGCTATATCAAATTAAAGCAATTTCTTAGGATGCTTCGATATTAGGCTATTTTTTTACGGTTGCCTATAGACCAACGCCCGACTCTGATGAATCAATCCCACCAGCCCTATATGGAAGGTCATCCACAAACCATATAGACTGGTCGGTATGATAATGCAGGCTTCCCTTTCCTACGCCATTCTGATCCAAAATCCGTTGCTCTGGGCCATCGCCGGGGGGATCATTCTGGTCGCCTTTTATGTCCGCGCGGTGATTGGCTTTGGCTCTGGATTAATTTCGGTGGCTTTGCTGACGCTTATTTTCCCCATCAAAGAAGTGGTACCCGTGGTACTGCTGCTGGATCTGCTCGGTTCCGTGCTGCTGGGCGCCTATGACTTTCGGGAAATGCGTTGGCCGGAGTTGCGCTGGCTGATTCCCGGCAGCGTGATCGGCTTGGCCATCGGCTCCTTTATTCTCGCGGATACCAATGCCCAGAATCTGACTCGCTTTCTCGGCGTGTTCATTCTCGCCTACGTGGTCTACGCGCTGGCCATGAAACCGGAGCGACTACCGCGGGTCGCCTTGCCCTGGGGAATGCCGCTGGGCATTTTCGGTGGCGTGGTAGGCAGCCTGTATGGCGGCGGGGGTCCACCCATTGTCGCTTATCTGCAAATGCGGCATCTCGACAAACGCGCCTTTCGCGCCACGTTTCAGGGCATTGCCCTCACGGACAATATTTTACGGGCCGTTATGTACATCGCGCTGGCCCTGCTGACCTGGCAACTGACGGTGGGTTTTCTCCTGCTGATTCCACCGGTGCTGCTCGGCTTGTGGGCAGGCAATCACTTGCACATGCGCATCAATCAAAGGGCTTTTCTCATGGGGACCCTCGCGGTACTCGCGGTGGTCGGTCTAAAATATCTCATCTGAACGAGGGAGTGTGACATGGCTTTACGCAGCATGGATGAACTTCGGCAGCAGGCTCAGGGTGCATTATCCCTGAACATCGCTTTCATTGGCGTCGTCAACGGACTTTTTAACGCCCTGCATACCCTGGGCAATGCGGACACCCCCACACTGGCGTCTGCCGCCGGGATGGATACCGGCTACGTGCTGCGCTGGTGTGACGCCGCCTATGCCTTTGGCTGGCTGGAACTGACCGACAATGAGCAATGGCGGCTGAGCGAGGATGGCGACAGCATGCGCCCGGAAGCCGAAAACAGCCGTGTGGGCGTAGCGGTGGGTGCCGTGCTTTCTGCACATATGGCGGAGCGGGCGGCGGGTCTCATGCGCACGGGTGAGCGTCCCGGCGAACAGGTGCTGGCCGAACGCGAAACCATCCTGCCCTGGTTCGGGCTGATGCTGGAGAACAATTTTCGCAAGACATTCGAGGAGAAGATCTGCCCGGCCGTCCCCATCTTTGCCGAAGTCGATGCCCGCGGCGGGCTGGCGGTGGACCTCGGCTGCGGCAATGGCTGGTACTTGCGGGCACTCGCCGCACGCTGCGGACATCTGCGCGGTCTGGGGCTGGATGGTTTCGCCGAAAACATCCGCCAGGCTACGGAAAAAGCCGACAGCGAGGGCGTTGCAGATCGCCTGCATTTTGATGAAGGCGATATCCATCAGTTTTCCCTGCCAGAGCCCGCTGACCTCATCGCCATGAATCGCGCCCTGCATCATGTCTGGGAAAACCGTGGTGAGATTTTTCAACGACTGCACGCCAGCCTGAAACCCGAAGGCGCCATCGTCATCTGGGAACCGGCCTGGCCCGACGACCACCGCGTGCTGCGCGAGCCGCCGCTCCGCGGCATGGCCTTTCAGAATCTGACCGAACATGTGCAGGGCAACCATTTCCTGCATCCGGAGGAAATTGCCGCAGCCCTCAGCGAGGCCGGCCTCAAGCCGGAGATTTTTCCCTTCGGTAGTGATGTCGTGGTGGTGGGCCGGGCGTAAGGCTCGGCATTTCCAGCACCCTGTAACGCCCATTGCATTACGGGGGAGTTGCCTTTATCCTACGCGGCAATGGGGCGGTAGCTCAGCTGGGAGAGCGTCGCGTTCGCAATGCGAAGGTCGGGAGTTCGATCCTCCTCCGCTCCACCAGATAAAAAGGCCCGGGCTTATAGCCCGGGCCTTTTTTATTAATATCTTATTTTGCTCCAAACATTACCCCAACGCCTTCCGTGCGTTCACAAAAATCTGCATCCATGGTGTAGCCTCACCCCACTCCGGCGGCCGCCAGCTCATCTGCAAACTGCGCACGACCCGCTCGGGGTGCGGCATGAGGATGGAAACCCGACCGTCCTCATTGCAGAGGCCGGTAACGCCTTGCGGGGAGCCGTTGGGATTGGCTGGATACTGCGCTGCAGGCTGTCCCCGGGCATCCACAAAGCGCATGGTAACGGGCGCCACCACCGGCTGATCCCCGGCGAAGTGCGCCCGCCCTTCGCCATGGGCGATAACGATGGGCGCGTAAGTGCCCGCCATACCCGCAAACAACAGCGACGGCGAATCCACGACCTCGACCATGGCCAGCCGCGCTTCGAACTGCTCCGAGCGGTTGCGCGCGAAGCGCGGCCAGTGCGCCGCGCCGGGAATAATGTCGCGCAGCTCCGCCAACATCTGACAGCCATTGCAAACGCCCAGGGCCAGGCGCGAGGTATCGGCAAAGAAGGCGGTAAAATCATCCCGCAGACGATCATGGAAAAGGATCGATTTGGCCCAGCCCGCACCGGCGCCCAGCACATCTCCGTAGGAGAAGCCGCCGCAAGCGGCCATCGCCTGGAAGTCTCCCAAGCGGTGACGACCAGCCGCAAGGTCGCTCATATGCACGTCCACAGCGGCAAAACCGGCACGATGGAAAGCCGCCGCCATCTCGATCTGGCCGTTTACACCCTGCTCCCGGAGGATAGCCACGCGGGGCCTGGCCCCGGTCTGCATCATCGGCATCTGCGGGGTGAAGGTCAGACGGGAGAACAGTGGCGTTTCCTCTGCGGCCACCACAGCAAAAGCCTCTTGAGCGCACAGCGGATCATCGCGCAGGGCCTGCATCCGGTTACTGGTCTCCGCCCAGGTGCGCAGCAGATCGGCGGCAGCTTCGTTCAGGACGGATTGGCCATCCTGCTCCACGGACAAACGCCAGTGATCGGATTTTACCTGACCCGTGACCTGAGCCCGTCCAGCAAGGCCGGCATCGGCAAAAATCTGCATGATTTGCGCGCGCTGGGCGGCCGGAGTCTGAATAACCACTCCTGGTTCTTCGGCGAAAAGGAAGGACCAGCTATCCGCCCCCGAAGGCAGTTGAATGTCCGCCCCGCAACGACTGGCGAAAGACATTTCGCAGAGGGTCGCCCAGAGGCCGCCATCGGAGCGGTCATGATAGGCGAGCACCAGTTCCTGCATGCGCAAAGTCTGCAATGCGGTGAACAGGCCACGGAGCAACTCCGGGGCATCCAGATCAGGCGTACTGTCGCCCATCTGTCCCAGAGTCTGGGCCAGAATGGAAGCACCGAGCCGGCCACATCCCAAGTCCACCAGCCAGAGATCCGTATCAGGTTGCGCAGACCACTGAGGAGTCCAGTTCTTCCGCAAATCCGCCACAGGCGCAAAGGCCGAGATGATTACCGACAGCGGTGACACAACGGCCTTTTCCACGCCCTCCTCCCGCCAGATGCTGCGCATGGACAAGGAATCTTTGCCCACCGGGATGGCAAGGTCCAGCGCCGGACAGAGTTCCAGTGCCGCGGCACGTACCGCGTCATAGAGCGCCGCATCCTCGCCGGGATGATCTGCCGCCGCCATCCAGTTGGCCGAGAGCTTGATATCGCCCAGCGCGGCTATATCGGCGGCAAAAAGGTTGGTAAGGGCTTCGGTGATGGCCAACCGGGCGCTGGCCGCGGGATTCAACACCGCCACCGGGGCGCGCTCGCCGATGGCCATGGCCTCGCCGTGGGTATTCCAGAAATCCGCTGCCGTGACTCCGCAATCGGCCACCGGTACCTGCCAGGGCCCCACCATCTGGTCGCGGTGAATCAGGCCGCCGACACTGCGGTCGCCGATGGTGATCAGGAATTCCTTGCTGGCTACCGAAGGGTGGCGCAGGACGGCATAGGCGGCAGCGCGCAGATCGGCGCCAGACAGGTCCAGCGGCCGCAAACCGGGCTGCACATGCCGACTATCCCGTTCCATGCGCGGCGGGCAACCCAGCAAGGCGCTGAGGGCCATATCCACCGGCCGGTCGTGAAGCAGTGAATCTTCCAGAATCAGGGCATCCCCCGCCGTAGCTTCTCCCAAAACTGCCCAGGGACAGCGCTCGCGGGTGCAGATTTCCGTGAAACGCGGCAGATCCGCCGCTGCCACGGCCAGCACGTAACGCTCCTGCGCCTCATTACTCCAGATCTGCATGGGCGACATGGCCTGTTCTTCATTGGGCACCGCTCGCAGTTGCAGATGGCCGCCACGACCACCATCGTGCAGCAACTCGGGAATGGCGTTGGAAAGCCCGCCCGCCCCGACGTCATGGATGGACAAAATAGGTGAGTCCTCTCCCAGAGCAATACAACGCTCGATCACTTCCTGGGCCCGGCGCTGCATTTCCGGATTGCCGCGCTGCACCGAGGCAAAATCCAGTTGCTCATCCCCTGCCCCGCTGGCCACACTGGAAGCGGCGCCACCACCCAGACCGATGAGCATGGCCGGCCCGCCGATAACCAGCACCTTGGCGCCTTCCGGTAGAGGCTTCTTCTCCACCAGCAGGGGGCGAATCTGCCCCAGACCGCCAGCCAGCATGATGGGTTTGTGGTAGCCGCGGTGCAGCCCATCCTGATCACATTCGAAGACCCGGAAATAACCGGTGATGGCCGGGCGGCCGAATTCGTTGTTGAAGGCCGCAGCACCCAGGGGGCCTTCGCGCATGATGTCCAGCGCCGAGCGGATACGCGCCGACTTTCCGTAAGGGTTCGACTCCCATGACTGGATATAGCCGGGAATCCGCAGATGTGATACCGAGAAGCCGGTCAAACCCGCCTTGGGCTTGCCGCCCCGCCCGGTGGCGCCCTCGTCGCGGATCTCGCCGCCACTCCCCGTGGCGGCTCCGGGAAAGGGCGAAATGGCTGTCGGATGGTTGTGGGTTTCGACTTTCATCAGGATGGCGGTGCGCTCTTCCGCCACGGCATATTCTCCCGACGCGCCCACCGCGAAAGGCTGGCTCAGCGCGCCGCCCGCCATGACCGCGGCGTTGTCCTTATAGGCGGAAAGGGTACCCTGCGGATGCAGGCGGTG
>NZ_JAAZTY010000116.1 GCF_018854775.1 Acidithiobacillus ferriphilus
CGCCAGGATCCCCGCCACGAAGTGCACCAGAAACCATAAGCTGGTAATATCGTAAATCCCGCCATAACCACTACCGATGCTTAACGTGGTCCAGCTGTAGACTATTCCGCCAATCATTACCAAGGAGATGACAAGCAGGGTGGCCAAATTGCCAATAATACCGCCATCATCGCCCTGATCCAGCTTCTTACGCGCAACCACCACCGGCACCAGGCTGGCGAGCATCAGGACGGTGAGACCAACACCTGCCCCCATACTCAGGGTACTGGGCACCGCGGTGCCCCCCCAAAGGAAGCGCGCGAGGTCCCACATCGCAAAAATGATCCCGGCAAAAAGCATCAAGAAAAAGAATGCCCCCCTCTTCGCGCGCTCCGAAGCCGGATCCATTAAGCTAGCATAACTATTATCTGCCATAATCTATTTCCTCCTCATTTATTTGCTTGGCGTGGACACCCAGACAAAGGGCTCTTTCGCTCCCGGCGCATAGTTGTCATTTGGACCGACAACCTCCGGCTCAATCGTCGCAGGGTATGGCACATACGGCGTAGGCGACTTCACCTGCCATTCCAAGCCCTTGCTACCCCATGGATTCGCATCGGCCTTCGGTCCATAGCGCCAACTATAAGCCAGGTTGGCCAGCGGAATGAGAAAACCGGCGCCCAGAAGGAAAGCTGAAATGGATATAAACATGTTGATTTGATGCAGGTAGGGCAGATATATGGCAATGCGCCTGTTCATCCCATCAATACCCGCTATGAACATGGGGAAGAACGTACAATTGAAGAACACGAAGAACCACCAGGCGTGAAATTTCCCCCAAAACTCGTTGATCTTCCGACCAGTAACCTTGGGGAACCACCAATACAATGCACCAATCCAGGTAAAGATGACGGCACCAAGTATGGTATAGTGGAAATGTGCGATTACCCAGTAGGTGTTATGAAGCTGTAAGTCCGCTGGGACATCGGCATTGAATATCCCCGTCAAACCACCGACCAGGAAGTTCATCATGGCCATAAGTATAAGCAGAACAGCAGCATTAATCCTTAAGCGGCCACCCCATATTGTTCCAATGGCGGACAGATAAATAAACCCCGTAGGAATAGATACGGTTTCTGTTATTGTCATGAATATGGGCATACGCGCATCACTCACCGCAGTGAAATAGTGATGAACGCCCAGCATCGCGCCCAGCATGGAAACGCCAACAAGTCCGGCGATAGCCCAACCCCTGGCAAATAACGGACGCTTGGCCGCGGCGGGAAGAATCTCCAGCCATATGGCAAAAGCAGGCAATGCAAAAACATAAACTTCCGGATGGAACAAAAACCAGAATTGATCCATGTAGGCTAAGGGATGCCCGGTAGGTCCGGTGTAAAAATGACTGCCGGCTATCATATCGGACAAGTCCATCAGTGCACCCGTATAGGTGGCGGGCGACTCGACGATAAGAATCGTGGCGGCAGCAAACAGGCCCCAGACAAAAATCGGAACGCGGCCCAAGGTCATCCCTTTGGCACGCATATACACCATGGTTCCGGCAATATTGATGGCGCCAAGTAGCGATGCCATAAGGAGGGTCGCTGCGCCCAGCACATAGAACACAATACCGCTACCACTATTTTGTGCCAATGGCGGATAGCCCCACCAGCCAGTCTGGAACCCACCGATCGTTGGACTCATGAATACGGCAAAAGCCGCCGGGGGTAAAAGCCACCAACTCAGTCCAAGAAGCTTCGGAAATACCACATTTCTCGTACCCAGCATCAAAGGTATAAGGTAGTAACCAACACCACCGACGATGGCAGATGCCGCGACGGCCAACAACATCATCAAACCATGAATACCAAATGTTTCATTGTACTGGATCTCTGACATCCACCAACTCGTGGAATCCGGCGTCAGTAATTGAACACGAATGGCCATGGCGGCCATGCCGGCAAAAAAGAACGCCACTACGTTGAAAACAACATAACGTACGGCTGTAGATTTCGAATCCGGACCAAAACGAAAATAACGTTCAACGCCGGTGAATGACGGGGCTTCTTTCCCACCAAATGCTCGCCGTATCCATCCCTCCCATAAGCCGCTACCCAATAACCAGCAAATCAGACCGACCACATAACCCACTGTCGCAGGTAACGGATCGACTATTACGCTGCCCAACAGTGCCGCAGTAATCCATGCCGCGGCAAAATACCCGGTTAGACCCCAAAGCGCCGCTCGAAATAGTGGAAACAGCATGCCGATCGCGAACGGATCTTTGTTACCCCCCATATCTTCCAGCGGTTGTGCTTGCATTTCATTAGATGCCATTATTTACTCCTCATTCCAATTCAACATATTAGATGGCAAGTCTTCAGCGAGTTTAGAAGCTGTTGTTCGCTACCCATTTCTTGAAATCTGCTGCCGTTACCACCTTAACCGGTGCCCGCATCAAAGGATGTCCGTTACCACAAATCATGGTGCATTGTACACGTATCATCGGGTTCGTAGCGGTTGTTCCCAACACGGTAGGGGTGATAAACAGATGCCGCACTTCATTGGGGATCACGTCTTTTTTCTCGCCCCAGGCGGGCACCCAGAAATCATGCACCACGTCTTTGCTCCGCAGGACGAAGTCTATGGTGCGGCCCTCGGGAACCACCAGTTTTGAAACATCCGTCACGCCCTGCTTGGGGTAAGAAAACGTCCACTTCCATTGTTGTGCGGTAACATCGATAACCAACGGCTTCTTCGCATCCAGTTGTATGCCCCAGAGTTGCTCTAAGCCCACCATGCCCGGATAAATCGTGTTGGCCAGGTTAATGGCTATAGCCAAGGCCAGCCACGTCACCACAAAAGGGGCCCAAGTCCGTTTCTGATAGGTCGGCGCCGCGGTATCTGACATGGACGAGGCGCGGAAGCGCACCGCGCTGTATACGATGGTACCACCTACCAGCACATAAATTGCCACCGCCTGCCACATAAGATAGGTAGTCGCATCCGCCGTGATGTGGGCTTGGATACTACCCAGAATCGGCCAGTTATCAACACCCCAGGCTATTAACGTTTCGCCAATCGCCAAGCCAATAATCCATACCACCACAAGACCACGGAAAGCTTTCCACAAGTTTTCTTTTGCTGCGTTCATATGCCCTCCCTATATTAGCTTCCCTGAGCCGGTAGAATGTCGATATTGCCACGCATCCCATTCATGAAGTGTTGACCTGTTTGCAGGAAACAACCCCATTCCCATTTGCCGGGCTTGTTCGGCACCACAAAGCTGAAAGTGTACTTCTGACCGCCGTTGAGGCTAACGGAAAACGCTGGTATCGGCGCCGTCTGTCCTCCGCTGGTTATGGGTACACCGTCAAAGAAATTGTCTTTCCATCCGACGGCTATGGCCTGTGATTTTGGAAAACCATTATTCCGGGAAACCAACGTTCTACCTATTGAAAACTGATGCGCAATCGCTGGTGCCGACTGTGATCGATTATCAATCGTTAAGGATACTTTTTCCCCGACATGCCATGTCATATAATCTGGCTTGTAATAATAGTTGAACTCATCAATTGTGTAGTGATGCACCCCATTAATGACTTGTCCAAATGGACTAGGCAGCGCCACCGTTTTTTCCCACTCCAGGGCGCCTATAATTACTGCTGCGCATATTACGGTGGAGATAAGCACCGTAGCCGCACCTTTTCTTGCTGCCATACCTCTATACCTCCTTTAAGAAGCACACACTGCTAGATTATGCACACACATGGCAGACCAAGGTTCTTATAAATTTCGGTCTGCCACGCAAAACGCACTTTGAGCCGTTACAACGATGATAGATAAGCCGCCACATCCTTCATCTGTGCTACGGTTATGTTTTTTGCAATCTGGTTCATCAGACTATTTACCCGTGTACCATTATGGAAGTAGGTTAATTGCTGGACTATATAACCGTACCGCTGACCAGCCAAGCGAGGAAACGCGCCCGCCCCTTGCCCATCTGATCCGTGGCATTCCATACAAGCAGGAATTTGTTCGTTAGTAACGCCCTGGTTAAATATAGCCTTTCCTTCCTTCATGCCGGCATGCTTGATCCCGCTGCTGTGCATCGGTGGTTTCTGGGAAGCAAAGTAACTGGCCAATTCTTTTATATCGGCGGCATCCAGAGATTGCGCCACCGGCCACATGTAAATTTGACCATTCTGATCTGCACGCGACCGGTCTTTAAATTGCTTCAGCTGTAATTCCAAATATCCCTTATGCTGTCCGGCCAGCTTGGGCACAATGGGATAGATCGTGTTATTTCCGGTCATGCCATGGCAAACCATGCAATCGCTGGAAATACGGTACGGGGCTGGCCCTCCTGCTCCGCCAGCAGCGCTCGCCTGTCCGGCCACCGCCAGAAGTGCGCCCGATATAAGCAGCGCTGCTGATTTATTCACCGTTCTTTTTTGTTTGCTCATACCATCGTGCCCTTTATTTGAGAACCTGGGGTTGTTCACATGTGTCGTCATGTCTTCGTCTCCTAGTACGCTATCCAGGCGAGTAGTTCAAGGGTGTTATACGCAGACGCCCCATATCCCGATACGGATGACGACGGCGCACCAACACCCCTGAATTTGTTGTATACGACATATCGCAGGGACAAGCGGGTATTCCACCACGGCAGATAGGAAGCCTCTATCCACTCATTGCTGGTGTCTGGAGAACCGCTTCTCGAGTAGAAGCCGGCACCATAAAGACCAGGATTAGCGGACCCCCACACGTTCCGATATCCGCCCTGGATACCGTAGTGATCGTGATACCAGTAGGTCGCATTGAGGTTGAAGTAATTCAAGTTACCAGATGAGTTATTCGGAGAAATAATGCTTCCCGCTCCAAATTGCTGCTGCTCGTTTACCCATGACGCACGAACCGTCAGGTTATTGTTGTCGTTGATGTTGAGCCACTGGAGTTGGGTATCCAGGTCGTAATCATCGAATGTATCAATCGGGCCACCGCTATAGTTAGCGTAAATTCCGGAGTTGGGGGCGGTCTCTACCGATCCATCATACACACTGGACCACATACCATAGGCGCCGACTTCCCAGTTCCAGTTGCCCCAATCATGCTGGTAGGCGAGACGGACATAAGGTGCCGCACCGGACAGTCTGCCGGTAGGCCCGTTTCCGAAGGCACCCGCAAATCCGCCGACAGGGTTAGTTTGGGTTCCCTGACCGTTCGTATAGACATCGGCATCCGCGTACAACCAGTTTGCCTTATTGGGTCCAAAAATATCGGCAGCATAAGTGCCCACGCCAACCAACGGGTATCCCGCACCCGCTGAGTTTTCGATGAATGGCATGGGCACCGCACCCGAGGACGAATAGTCTGACATAAAAAATGGTGCCTGCCAGTCCGGGGTGGTATTCCACAGGTCCATAGCCGTGGGCGTATTGTTTACGTCCACACCCGTGACCAAAAGATTATTCGTGCCGAACTTCCACGGATGGGTCCAAACAATGCTGGAATCATCAAAACTGAATCCACCGCCACCGGTGCTACTACCCCCACCAGAGTATGTCAAGTGTAGAAAGGAGCCGATATGCGGGGTGACCTCACCGGCATAAAACAAGCTAACCTGTTGTGGAAACTGAATATTATTATTTGGCGAAGCACCCGGATTGCCGCCACCAAGTGCTGCCTGCCCACCCGCGACATTGGTCGCCGAGGCCTGTAGAAAGATAGAAAATTGTGACACACGGGAGAGGAGCACCCCAACGCTGTTCCCGAACTTCGCTTGAAGCTTCTGTTGCCTTTGGAGGTTCGTGGTTGTGAAGCCGAGCAATTTAAACATTCTGCCCATTGGCGTTAATTGCGGGTAGGAGGTGTGACAGGCGGCGCACGACCAACCCGTCTGCCGCGCAAACGAAGGCAGTGCCCAAGCACTTGAGGACAAAACCATTCCACCCACTGCTGCCAATGCTACGATTAATTTTTTCTTCTTAAAATACAAGGACCTTGAAACCATAAACCCCTCCATAGCGGTATGCGCCTTCAGACATATTAGATAAACAACATACGTTCATACACCAGGTCTTTCGTGCCAGGCTGGTAACACAAACAGCTTCACAACCTCCACACTCTAAAATAAAAAACTGCAGCGGACGCGGAGACATGACATAAACTCATGGAACCTTCTCCGTCGGCCACTGTCTTAATACTTAATCAGCGAGGTGCCGTACTATCAACACCCTCACGCACTATTTAGTACAAACCGTAACACTTTGCAACTTCTTTTTCTGTTCACCATAAAATACACGCTCTGCTCGTCCCGATGACTTACCCGAAGCAATCCACCACCAGCCACCATGAAAATTCAAATAATATCAATCTGGTATACACCGCTGTTGCAATCGATGATGGCAAAAAACAAGCATAACCATAAGATATATAAGAAAAATATTATCTTGTGAATCACTATACTGCATTCTCGCGCGTTCACTTAATAATGGTTCCGGCCTCCATCCTTCAAATGAGGAACATAGCATCAAACTCCCGCGAAAAGCATTTCATCCTGATAATTCGGTAGATTCAATTATTCTAATATTAAAAGACCATGAAAAATCTACTTTTATGCAGGTCAATGCGGTAATCCGGATCCCGTGGATATTCCCGGTTGAATATAACAAACCAAAGATATTTTTATCATCTATACATTAAAACTTATAAGCTCAGGTATTGAGGCGCGACCGTTAAGAGGAGCCTCGTATAAAAACTGCCGTGCAGAAGTCGATAGCCAGTCAATCCCAGCTTTAACACTGCTCCCAGGGCAACCCATCGAAGCGCCAACCATTCAAGCTGCTTCGGCAATGCTGATCATTCAGATCCCCTTCAAAACCATGCGTTACATTGTAAACGGCACCAAAACCACTCGCCCGCAAAAATAGTCCGGCCTCCAGTGAGCGTTGGCCGCTTCGGCAAATCAATAAGGTAGGGCGATTAAGCGATGTGGCTCTCCGCACGCGCGCCAGAAAATCAGGGTTGATTTCCCAGTCCGGCGCATCTCGCCAAGGAATCGATAACGCTTCTTTTGGGTGCCCGACGAAAAGGAACTCCATTTCGCTCCTGACGTCAACAAGCACGGCCTGTGAGTGTTCTTGCAGAAAGTTGAAGGCGTCCCGTGCTGCGAGGTGTATTACCGACTTTGTCATATGGACCACCTAAGCAGCCTGATTAAGAGGAGGCTCTCTGAGCTGAATGCGTTTACATCACCCAACCTGCAAAACTCCTACAGCCAGCATGATCCATGCAGAAATGAGTGACAGCCCGCCAATTGGTGTGATGGCTCCGAGCCAACCCTTGCCCGTAATCGCCAGGAGATACAAACTACCCGAAAACAACACCGTCCCTGCCAACATAAACCCGCCTGACCACTGCATGAGGCTGGATTCCGGCAGTTGCAGTGCCAACAATCCTACCAGCATCAGCCCCAGGGCGTGGTAAAGATGGTACTGACTACCGGTGTGATAAACGCTCATCATTTTGGGTGACAAGCGATCTTTCAAGGCGTGGGCACCGATGGCCCCCAATGCTACGGCAGCTCCCGCATTCGCTGCGCCAAGCGCAAGGAACAACTTACCCACCTGCGACATCATGCATTTCTCCGCTAGAACATGGCATTCGACTCGCGACCAGCGCTAAGAATCGCCCTAATTACCGCTCGGTTGTTGCAGAATAGAAAGGTTTCGAGAATTTATCAGAGCCGGTATGGTAGTACTAAAGGGAGACATATGTTGGCCTATAAGCTGCACAGAAAACCATCCATTCCCCTGATAGGATAGCACCTTGAATTTAAGCATGGCCATTGACAATGCAGCCGTATAGGTCTTTCCCACTGTGAGTACCTGACCCGTATCCTTCTCGGCGCATCCAGACAAAGTCATAGCCGCCACCATCAATACCACCAACATCAAATATCGCCTGCGCATGTTCCCACCTCCAGCGGCGTAATGTTCTACAATTTTGAGCATCAGGCCCAAAAACGACCTTTCGTCATGCCTCTACGGTCCGTGCTCCTAAGGCCTGCCAATGGCGCGGGGCACCGCGCTTATAAAAGCGCATTATCATCGCAAAGGCAGATGTTCGGCAACTGACGCACGTTGCGCTAGACAAACGAGCACTGAACGGACTGAACCGCCCCGGATTTTGAGGAGGCTCCTTTTTCCAAGAGAATGGAGCCATGATGAACAAAGCTAAAACACCCAAATATTCCCCTGAAGTTCGCGAACGCGTGGTGCGCATGGTGCAGGAACACCGCGACGAGTATTCCTCGCCCTGGGCGGCGGTGGAGTCTATTGCTCCTAAGATCGGCTGTTCACCCCATACCTTGCATGAATGGGTTAAACGGCATGAAGTCGATACCGGATTGCGCGACGGCTCAGATAGTTGAGCACGTGAGGCGTCGAAAGATACTTAGGACAGGCATGCCGTATATAATAATACTTGTGGCACAACGCCATCCCCTGGATGATCGAAATCGCCGCGGTGCTTTCCGTCGTGGTGGCACATTGGGCGGACTTCGCCATCATCATGACCCTCCTGCTGGTAAACGCCGGTGATGTACCGATCATGGCCATCGCCACCGACAACACTTGGCTGGATCCCAAACCTGTACATTGAGACATGCATCGTGTCCTTATGATGTCCACCGTATTGGGGCTTATCGGAACGGTGTAGAGCCCATAAGGTCCAAAAAAACCGACAAAGCGCGGGAACGCCTCGCCGGATTGGGAACAGCCATAAAGCTCTTCCAAATCAGTTGAGCGGATGGGATGGGCTTATACAGCAGATCCCAATCCGGTCTCTGTTCAAAAACCGTATGGGTCATAAAGCCTACTCCCAAGCCAGCCTTTACCATGGCCCCCACGGATTCCACATCGGCCACCTCAATGAAATGCGTGGGCACAATGTTTTTTTGTCTGAACGCCTTCTCCAGCCTCCTTCGAACTCCAGAAGAAGGCTCTCGCCATACCACAGGATAAGGTTGTACGTCTTCCAAACTCAGCGCCGACAATGATGCCAGGGGATGGGTTTTGGGCATGACCGCGACGATTTCGCCGGTCAACCACGGTTGTATTTCATAACTATCGGGTAGATGCGGTATATCCATCTCTCCTTCAAAAAAGAAGACGTCCAGTTCGGAAAGATTGATGTCTTCCCAGTAGGTCACACCGCTCTTTATGTAGAGATTGATCCCTGGATTCTGGTTTTGAAAACTTTGCAAATATTGCGGTAGTAAATAATTGGCAATCAGGCTGGTAGAGGCGATGCGCAGTTCTCCGGCTTGCAAGGATTTCTGGCGCATGAGCAGATTCTCAATGTCTTGTAACTTGGCGCGCAACTGCCGGATATCGGGAATCAATGCTTGGCCGACGGGGGTCAGATGAATGCCACCGCCCTCACGGACATATAAAGGCTCGCCGATTTCCCGTGTCAGTTTATGCAGGCGTTCCGAGATGGCAGGCTGTCCCCGTCCCAGGCGTAGTGCGGCTTCGCTGACACTGCCGGTTTCTGCAACCGCGAGGAGGGTGAGCAACTGCTCGGCATCCATCGTCATCGGGTTCTCCGATATTGTTTTCAATTAAATCGATTTGATTAAGCCTTGAGTATAGCGTAGTTTTTAAAAAAACCTGACCAAAGTGCCCTGATGCCTGAAGATTCGTCCCTAGCCGCCGATATGGATACCCTCGTCATGGAACGCCACGTCAAGGGATGGCAGGGGGTGTTTCGGACGAACCCGGCTTTTCATCTGATTCTGGCGTTCTTTGTGGGGATTGTCGCGGGCTTGGGTGCGATCGCTTTCCGGCGCCTTATCGGCCTGATGCATAATGCCTTCTTCTTCGGTCAGATTGCCTCACGCTTTGATGACTTGCAGCATTCCGCAGCCAGCTTCTGGGGTTTGGGGGTGGTGTTGGTCCCCGTTCTCGGCGGGCTTGTGGTGATCTGGCTCGTCAGAACTTTTGCGCCGGAAGCCAAAGGGCACGGCGTACCTGAAGTTATGGATGCCATTTATTATGGGAGCGGCGTTATTCGGCCCGTGGTGGTTCTGGTGAAGGCGATCGCGTCTTCCATCAGTATCGGCAGTGGCGGATCGGTAGGACGGGAGGGGCCGATTATTCAGATCGGAGCCGCCTTCGGCTCCAGCCTGGCCCAGTGGTTGCGGTTGCAAGAATGGCAGAGACTGGGACTGATTGCGGCGGGAGCGGGCGCCGGTATTGCCGCGACCTTCAACACCCCGGTGGGCGGCATATTGTTTGCGATCGAGCTCATGCTGGTGGAAGTCAGTGCACGGACCCTTGTTCCGGTCATGATCGCCACAGGTACCGCCGCCTTCGTATCACGCCTGTTTCTGGGTAATTATCCGTCGTTTATCATCTCTCAGCACATGATCAACCGGACCTTGCACCAAAGTGCCGGTGCCTATGCCGCCTATGTTCTGCTCGGTCTTTTGACGGGCGGAGCCGGCCTGCTGTTCACAAATAGTCTATATTGGACTGAGGATCGCTTCGAACACTGGATCAAAAATCCCTACGCACGACATGCTGCAGGTATGCTGGGCGTAGGCTTGGTCATTTATTTCATGATCACCTTTACCGGTCATTACTACGTAGAAGGCGTGGGTTATGCGACGGTTCAGGATATCCTCGACGGCGTCATTACGCAGCCCGTTTTTCTCCTGCTCCTGCTTTTACTGAAGATCCTGACTTTTTCCGTTACGCTGGGTTCCGGTGGGTCGGGCGGTGTGTTCTCTCCCGCGCTGTATGTCGGAGCTGTGCTGGGCGGGCTCTATGCCGTCATCACCAATCATCTACTGCCGGGAATCGGGGTCAGTATGACCATCGCGGCCGCCTTGGGGATGGCCGGGATGGTCGCCGCATCTACCGGTGCCGCCGTTACTGGTGCCGTAATGATTTTTGAAATGACCAGCGACTACCACATTATCATTCCCTTGATTATCGTCGCCTCTCTGGCCTTTGGAGTCCGTCGACTGATAACAAGGGAGACGATTTACACGCGCAAACTGATCCGCCGCGGTCATTTCATTCCTGAGGCGCGGCACAGCAACCTCTACCTGATGCGCCCGGCTGGAGAGTTTATTGAAACCCCGCTGATCCGGGTAAAAGGTAGCCGGACGTTGGCAGATATCGCGGTGCTGCTCCATCGCGGCCGTGAAATACCGCACATCCTGATCGTCGAAGGGACGCAACCCCGTGCGGTACTGACCGCCCCGCGCGTACGTGAGTCGCTGCGACACCGACAAACCTCGACTCCCATAGAAAATTTCGCCAGCGAGGATTGGTTTAGTGTTCCTGTGGATTACCAAATATATGATTTGGTCGCCCGATTCCGTGCCACTCATCAGGAATGCGCGCTACTCTGCCGGATCAACCCCCCGGAACATCACGACGATGTTATAGCTATTGTGACGATTGCGGATGTGCTGGCCTATACCTCCCTGCCCATGCGCTTGCTACGTCCTCACACGGCGCAATGACAGGGGTACTCTGATGGAACATTCCGCATGGTTTCATCGCAGTTTTGAGCCGCATCACGAAGGTCCTGGTTTGATTCTGCTGGGTGCCGGAGTGGGTTTATTGACCGGGTTGGGTGCCGTACTTTTCCATTATCTGATTGCCGGCATTCATAATGCAGCGATTTTAGGCAATTTTGGTATTGCGCAAAACGCACGGGAACATACTCCCGTCTCCCCGTGGGGCGCATGGATTATTCTTGTGCCGGTGATCGGCGCCCTGCTGGTAACCGTGCTGGTGCGCAACTTCGCACCGGAAGCACAGGGTGCCGGTGTCAGCCAGGTACTACGTGCGGTGCATGCCGATCGGGGTCATATGCGGCCGGTGATTGCGATCATACGACCGGTGGCGACAGCCATCACCATTGGCACGGGCGGTTCCGCTGGTCGCGAGGGTCCGGCCATGCAGTTCGGTGCCGCTATCGGTGCCCTGGTAGGACATCTTTTTCGGGTGCCGGATCACCGACGCATCCATTTGTTGGGTTGTGGTGTCGGTGCCGGTATCGCCGCCGTATTCAATGCGCCTCTGGGTGGGTGGTTTCTGGCCATGGAAGTGATCGTGCCCGACTGGCGACCCTGGACCATCCTCTCCACACTCGTGGCAACAGCCTCTGCCAGTTGGGTGACGCAGGAGGTGTTCGGGAGCGGTCATCTCTTTGCCCATGCCCACATCAGCCATTGGAACGGCAGCCTCATGTTGCCGACTTTTGCCGTGGTGGGCAGTCTCATGGCACTGATGAGTCTCGGTTTTATCCGGCTGATGGACCGTGTCGATGCCTACAGTCGGAAACACCTAAAAAATCCTTATGCACGCCATATGTCCGGCATGTTGCTGGTGGGCATCCTGCTCTATATCACCAGTCGGCTGACGGGCCATTACTATTTGATCGGCGGCAGCTATGCCGGGATATCCGGCATATTGCTCAACCAGATGCATTGGCCGCTGCTCCTGCTGCTTTTGCTGGCCCTCAAGGCCATAGCGACCAGCCTGACGATCGGTACCGGTGGTTCCGGGGGGATTTTCTCGCCTTCCCTGTTTATGGGGGCCGCACTTGGCAGTTGTTTAGGAATGCTTCTGGAACCCATCATCGGTGTCCCGCATCTGGCGGCCTTGTTCGCCCTGTGTGGAATGGCCGGCATGGTGGCGGCCACCACCGGGGCTTTGCTCAGTGCGCCCGTGATGGTGGTGGAGTTAACCGGAAACTACCATGTTCTGCTGCCGGCCATGGTGACAGCCCTGACTGCTTTTGCCGTACGCCGTGTGTTTTTGCAGGACAGCATTTATACCCTGCCATTGCATCGCGAGGGGCTTCCCGTTCCTGAAAACCATTACATCGTCGAAGAGAAAATGGATGACAAATAATCCTTACATCCCATACAACCAAGCTTCATTTGGTGAAATAAATTACCCGGTTGAGATGACGGGGGAACCAACAACATCATATCTTGTCAATAAACTGGAATGTGAACCATGATAAGGTATCTAGCCATGTCATACCGCAACGCTGTCGCTGTTTTTTTGTTTTCTATGTTGTTTTTGGCTGGGTGCTCTGGTGTGACATCTAATGAGTCGCCATATTCTCATAAAAGCGCAGCATGGTTTTCAAGAACAAAAAATACTGAAGCGCTTCATGTTCAACTCAGTTGGTGTGCCAAGCACAACCCCGATATGTCCTTACATTCTTGCGCAATAGCAAAAGAGGCCTACGTAAAGATAGGCGGGCAGTGGAATGCAATGACAAAAAAGCTATTCGAATCTAATCAATAAACATAAATGATTCACTCATGACGGTCCCCAATAACCCTAGAAAAGGATAAATATGACTACCCCGCAAAATACTCTGGACGGACGTGAACGTCGATCCATTATTGCCTTGGCTGGAATATTTGGTTTACGCCTGCTTGGTTTGTTTCTCGTATTACCGGTGTTTTCTGTGTATGCCCACGGATTGCATGGAGCAATACGCCATCCGATACTCATTGGCGTTGCTCTGGGTGCTTACGGCCTGACTCAGGCCATTTTCCAAATCCCCTTCGGCAGGCTGTCAGATAAGTGGGGCAGGAAACCCGTCATTGCGGCGGGACTCCTTATTTTTGCCATTGGCAGCGTTATCGCCGCACAGGCCACCAGCATCGAAGGATTGTTGGTAGGGCGAATCATACAGGGTGCAGGTGCCGTAGCCGCCGCCATCATCGCGCTCACCGCAGATCTGGTGCGCGAAGAACGCTGGACCAAGGCTATGGCCACTATCGGCATTACCATTGGTATCAGCTTTAGCGTGTCGCTGGTGTTATCCGCGCCGTTAGCACAATGGATTGGGGTGCAAGGAATCTTTTGGTTGACGGCTGCCCTGTCCATTCTCGCCATCGGCGTGCTTTACAAGGTGATACCGGATGTCCCGGCACGTTTCCATCGCGATGCCGAAATGAATCCTGCTGCACTGAAGGACGTACTGAGAAACCCCAATCTGCTCCGTTTGGACTTTGGTATATTTTCACTCCATACAGGGCTGACGGCGCTCTTCGTGGTGCTTCCGCTGGTGCTCATTGATCCGCAGCATCCTCTCCTCTCTGAGGCAGATCAGTGGATGTTGTACCTCCCGGTCATGCTGCTTTCTTTCGTGGCGATGATCCCCCTTATCATTATCGGTGAGGCCAAGCATCGCCTCCGAGAAGTCTTTGTGCTGGCGATCGCAATTCTGTTGGCCGCTGTCGCCTGGATGGCGCTTTCCAATCACAGCATCTGGTCCATTGCCATCGCGCTGTTTCTGTTTTTTGTGGGTTTCAACGTGCTGGAGGCAAGTTTACCTTCACTAGTGGCCAAATTCTGTCATCCGGGTGCCAAGGGAACGGCCACTGGCGTGTATACCACGGCGGAGTTTCTAGGGGCATTCAGTGGCGGTTTGTTGGGAGGATTACTTTATCTGCCCGGTCAACACAACTACAGCGATGTCTTTTGGGCCGTGGCGGCCATCTATTTGATCTGGTTGATAGTGGCGTTCACGATGCAGCAGCCACGTTACGTCGCTACCAGGATATTTCCTCTTCCTGTCGATAGTCAAGATAACAGTCAACTCACTCGGCAACTTCTGCAATTGCCTGGAGTAGTAGAAGTAGCAATTTTCCCGGATGAGAACGCGGTGTATTGCAAGGTAGAGAGCAAAATATACGATGACGAGCGGGTACGATCCATTATTGGGTATGCACACCAAACATAGATGAGGCGAATAACGAAAGACGGAGGCCATTATGCAAAAAACCGCTTGGGATAGCGGCACAAGGTTGTTACACGTCGGTTTATCTACCACATTGACATTTGAATTGTTCGATGGCTTCTGGGTCTCAGATCCGAATACCAGACTGTACTTCATTATTCATGAATGGGTTGGTCTTTTGGCCGCAACTGTCCTCATGGTAGAGTGGCTATGGATCTACGCTGATGGACAGTCAAAAATTCTTTTCCCATGGAACAGTGATGGAATATCGGTAATAAAGACAGACATTCTGGCTCTATTTAAAGGGAAACTACCGCAGGCGGGACGCACCGTTGGTCTGCCCGGATTCTGGCATGGCATTGGAATCCTCTCCATGACCGGCTTGGCGGTTACTGGCGTACTCATTTTTCTTGTAATCCCTGGTGGGCGCGGCGCATCTTCGTCCTCAGCCGGTGCCGCTGCTTTTACCATGCTTTCTGGAGTCCATAGAGAGATTTCCTATGTTGCATGGGTTTATTGGATTGGTCACGTTTCGGCCGCCGTCCTCCATCAGGTGCGAGGTGACCCTGTCTTTCGTGCGATATTCTTGGGAACAACCAGTCTGCGTAAATGATAGGCAATTGCAGCACTGTTGCGGCAATTAAACAGGTACTAACAATTACAACATAAATTTTAGCACTCAACAGATAACTGGGGGAGAAATGAAATTGTCAAAGACTAAGGCGAAGGCGGTAAAATATTTTTTATTTTTTAGCATCACGCCAGCAGTCGGGGTAATCATATATTTTTCATTTAAATTTTTTGGGATAGATATCAGCTTTAAATATATTATATATCTACTGATGTTGGTTCTCTTTGTGAAGCTTATTGTTGGCGGAGTAGTTGTCACTGTCCTTAAAAATGATAAATGATGATTATTTATATAATAACTAAAGGCTTAAATACGGACTACTGAATTTATTCCCATGTGGGCAAAAAACTCATATATATCGTCAAAAATATCATAAAAATATTGAGGTACAGCATCTGGTCGCATTGCAAAACCAAGGTTTTCCATCACTCTGGATTATTGATGCTTCTGGGTTGGATTCGGCCCTAAAAGTATCAATCAGACTATCTTTACTATACCCAGTAAACGTCGTCTATTTCCAATCGCGGCATGTAACGTTTTTCGCTTTCTTCAGTGACCGCTTTTACTGTTACGCTGCCTTGTCCCCGTTGGCATCGGGGATCGGCAGAAGTGATGTGGCGGGCTGGCGTAAGAGCACGAACTGACGAATGTAAGGTATAGTGAGGGCGCGCCAGATGTAACGTCGTCCTGAAATATGCGCCCCGAGCCCATGACAAACCAGCGCCAACCATCTAAAATAACACCATGTGATGTCCTGATGAGGTCCCTCTTATGCGAACTACGATCAACCTGGATGATGATCTCCTGGCCCAAGCCAAAACTCTCTGTGGCGTAGAAGACCGTGGCGCCCTCTTAAAAGAGGCCCTGCGTGCTTTGATTGAACGGGAAAGTGCTCGTCGCCTCGCTCGCTTGGGTGGAACAGAACCGCAATTACAGAGCATTCCTCGCAGACGAGAGCCTGCCGCTTGATTCTGGTCGATACCTCCGTCTGGATCGACCATTTCCGCTCTGGAGACACACATCTCTCTACCCTGCTCGATCATGGCATGGTGCAAACGCACGATTTCATCATCGGAGAAATCGCCTGCGGCAACCTCAAAAATCGGCAACAGACCTTATATCTGCTCTCATGCTTACCCCGATGCACCGCCACCTCTCCAGAGGAAACCCTGTTTTTCATTGAGCGTCATGACCTGATGGGACGCGGTATAGGTTATGTTGACGCGAGTATTCTGGCCTCTGCCGTGCTCGTGCAGGCCAATTTATGGTCCCGCGACAAACGTCTCATGGCTCTGGCTACCGAACTTGGCTGTGCTTACTCGGCGGAGTCATCTGAATAGCCGGCGCCTGTTTTTCCTCACAAAGTTGGAATGGGTTGGATGGTAAAAACGAAGGCACCTAGAAAATCTCTCTAAGTGCCTTATTCTTTTGGCTCCCCGGGACAGGCTCGAACTGCCGACCTAGTGATTAACAGTCACCCGCTCTACCGACTGAGCTACCGGGGAAAAGTGCGCGTATCCTAGCCTTCCGTGCCACTCGCGTCAAGGACCATGCGCCCCCGCTTTTCTCTGAGCCACAGAGCACTCCCCCTTGCCAAATCACAGCATTTCGGCTATCTACTTTTTTAGAGAAAAAAGAACGAGGAAGGCGCCGATGCGAAGGCAAAGCATTATGTTACCTGTCGGTCCAATCAAAGGTGGGGGTGGGCTCCTTCTGTTATTGACTCTGACCCTCAGCGGCTGCGCCTCCATGACGCCGCACTCAGCATATCCACCGGCAAACCTATCTCACGGCAACGCGTCGTCCGCTTACGACAGCCGCGCGGAAGCCACCACGCTGGATGCCGTGCTCGTCCATACCATCGCAGAAATTGGCAAGCCATATCAATGGGGTGGAGAAAGCCCCCGGACAGGGTTCGACTGCAGCGGGCTCATTCAATATGTATTGGGTCGCGCCGGAGTAACGATTCCCAGGACCTCTTTTGCCCAAGCCGAAGCGCTGCCAGCGGTAAGCCTCAACCGCATTCGCCCCGGCGACCTAGTGTTTTTCAACACCATGGGCCAGCCCTTCTCCCATGTGGGCATCTATATCGGCGGCAATCAGTTCGTCAGCGCCTTGAACCGGCAGCAAGGTGTCGCTGTGCAGAGCCTGCGGACTCCCTATTGGGCGGAGCGGCTGGATGGCGTGCGACGTCCGATGCCTACCGAGTTGCTGGCGATGCGGGACGACTGAATGCATAAAAATTGGGCCTCATTTCCGAAGACCATATTGGTCACTGTGGTAACCGCGGTTTTGCCGGCATGCGCAACCCATGTCGGCACGGTGAATCAAGCGGCTGCACCGGCAATCGCCGCCCCACTGCCCTTGCCCGCGCTGTCCATCCCCGAGCAACCCAGCACTGCGGTCATGCCAAAGACCGACAACACCTGCATCAGCAACGTGGCGTTCCCCAATTTTCCCCGACAATACCAGGAGCGGATGCAGAAAATCGCCTGCCACCTGCAGGAACGGGATGGCTTGCCCGCCAGCTATGTGATCCCCGCCCTGCAAGACGCCAGTTTCAACGCCCGCGCAGTGGCACTGATGACGCCCCCGCCCCCTTCCGCAACACCCGCGCCGCCTTATCCCTGGTGGCGCTACCGGAATCACTTCCTGCGTCAGAGCCGTCTGAATCAGGGCGTGCAATTCTGGCGGGGTCATGCCGCGCTCCTGCAAGCGGTCAGTCGGAAATATGGCGTTCCTGGACCGATTTTGATGGGCATTCTCAATATTGAAACGGGCTTCGGTTCCTTTCAGGGCGGATTTTCAGTGCTCAACAGCAACTTGAGCCTGGCATTGGCATTGCCTGGCCGGCGTCGGTTTTTTCTGCATCAGACAGCGGAAACCCTGAAGCTCGCTCAGCGCTTAGGTGTTCCCCCAGGAACACTCCAGGGTTCACAGGCCGGCGCCATGGGTATGTCCCAGTTCCTGGCCAGCAGTTACCTGCGCTACGGCGTCACCTGGAATGACCCGCCGGGCGGACCCATGCCCAACCTGTGGCAGTCGCCTGCCGATGTGTTGGCTTCCACCGCCAACTTCTTCCGCGGCCACGGCTGGCAGCCGGGACAGCCGGTGCTGGGCCGGGTATCCGGCGATCAGGGCGCTGACGTGGCGCCATTTCTACAAGGCAAGCACCCGCTTGCGCAACTGCGCGCTGCCGGCATTCAGCCGGAGACGGCTTCGAGGCTCCCAGGATCAACGCCAGTGGGCCTGCTGCGCTTGCAGACAGAGCGTGGCCCGACGCTGTTCATCGCCTACCCGAATTTCTACGCCATCATGGGCTACAACCCGAGCACTTATTACTCGGCAACAGTCTGGGCCTACGCCGAAGCGATCAAGCGGGTTATCAACGGCTGATTCGGGGCCATATCACGGGCGCCACGACATTTGTCGGAGGCCGCTGCCCTTGTGCTAACATGGCGCCTTTGCCTTTCCAGAAAAGATGGAGTCCGGTGTGGCGTTAGAAAAATCGGGAATGCAATCCGTCGATTTGATCATTCATGCGCGCTGGATCGTGCCGATTCGACCGCGCAGCGTACTCCGCGATCACGCCCTGGCGGTGCATGGCGGACATATCCGCGCTATCGGCCCGGCCGAAGAAATCCGCGCGCGCTACACAGCAGCACACACTACGCAGCTCGACCACCATGTGCTGATGCCCGGTCTGGTCAACGCCCATACCCATGCGGCCATGACTCTGATGCGCGGACTCGCGGATGACCTCCCGCTGAGGACCTGGCTGCATGAACATATATGGCCCGTAGAAGGCCGTTTTGTCAGCCCGGAATTTGTGGCCATGGGCACGGAGCTGGCTGTCGTGGAGATGCTGCGCGGCGGCACCACCGCCTTCAATGACATGTACTTCTTCCCTGAAGCCGCGGCGGAGGTTGCCCAGCGCATGGGCATGCGGGCCACCATCGGGCACGTCATCATTGATTTCCCCACCGCCTATGCGGCCAATGCCGATGCCTGCCTGCAGGCGGCGGCGGACTTATTGCCGCGCCTGCGCCAGATGCCCCTCATTCGCCAAAGTATCGCACCCCATGCGCCTTACACCGTCGGTGATGCGGGCTTGCGCGGGGCGCGCGACCTGGCCAAAGTGGAAGACCTGCCGGTGCACATGCACGTCCACGAAACCGCTTGCGAGGTGCAGGAGGCCACTGATCGTGATGGCATGCGCCCACTGGCGCGCTTGGCCAG
Source organism: Acidithiobacillus ferriphilus (assembly GCF_018854775.1). Taxonomy (GTDB): domain Bacteria; phylum Pseudomonadota; class Gammaproteobacteria; order Acidithiobacillales; family Acidithiobacillaceae; genus Acidithiobacillus; species Acidithiobacillus ferriphilus. The sequence goes on from NZ_JAAZTY010000116.1 coordinate 19,640, forward strand.
ACTGGGATTATTGGACCAGCACTTTCTCGCCGTACACATGACCCAGTTGAATGACGAGGATTTGGCAATTTGCCGCGACTCGGGACTACGCGTTGCCCACTGCCCCGAATCCAATCTGAAACTCGCTTCGGGGATGGCAGCGATAGCTGTCCTGCGTCAACAGGGCATCGGATTGGCTATCGGGACAGATGGCGCGGCCAGTAACAATGACCTCGACATGCTGGGTGAATTGCGCACCGCCGCCTTGCTGGCGAAAGGCGTGAGTGGGGATCCCACCGCCTTCCCCGCCTGGGAGGCCCTGGAGGCCGCAACACTGGGGGGTGCGGAGGCCATCGGCTGGGGCGCAGAAACGGGTAGCCTGGAAACCGGCAAGGCCGCCGACTGTATCGCCATTGATCTGGATCATCCGGCCACTTTCCCGGTCTATGATCCGGTCTCGCAGGTGGTGTATTGTGCCGGCCGCGATCAGGTCAGCCATGTCTGGGTAAACGGTAATCCGCGTATTGTCGAGGGACGAGCCGTGGATTGGGACACGCAGGATTTGTTTGCACGCGCCCGGGGCTGGGCACAGCGCATTCGTGAAAAGGATAATGACGCATGAATATGGATCAGGCTGAAGTCAACAAGTTCGACGCCCTCGCCGATCAGTGGTGGGATACCGATGGACCCTTCCGTACCCTGCATGAAATCAACCCGCTGCGTCTCGACTTCATCGCCAAAGGCTGTGCTGGGCTGAACGGCAAGAAAGTGCTGGATGTGGGTACTGGGGGCGGGCTCCTGGCAGAGGCCATGGCGCGTCAGGGGGCGGAAGTTACCGGTATTGATCTCGCAGAGGACGGCCTGAATGCGGCGCGTGCCCATGCAGACACCAGCCATCTCCGCATCGACTATCGGCGGATCGCCGTCGAGGATTGGGCGGCGGAAAAACCGGGGCATTATGACGTGGTGACTTGCATGGAAATGCTGGAGCACGTCCCGGACCCCGCCGCCGTGGTGAATGCCTGTGCCCGCCTGCTGCGTCCCGGTGGCGACGCCTTCTTCGCCACCCTCAATCGCAATCCCAAAAGCTATCTGCTGGCCATTATCGGTGCGGAATACGTCATGGGCCTGCTGCCACGCGGCACCCACGATTATCAGAAATTCATCCGGCCCAGCGAGCTGCTCGCCATGACCCGGCAAAGTCATCTGCAAACCGTGACCATCCAGGGCATGCACTTTGACCTTATCCGCCACTGCGGGCGGCTGACGGATGACGTCAGCGTCAACTATCTGAGCCATGTGCGCAAAGCAACTCCTGATGCCTGAGTTGGCCGCAGTACTCTTCGATCTCGATGGCACGCTGGTAGATACCGCCCCTGATCTCGGTGCCGCGGCCAACCGGATGCGGACCGCTCGCGGGCTAGCGGCACTACCGCTGGAAACGCTTCGCCCGGTCGCCTCCCAGGGTGCCCGCGGTCTCTTGCGGGTAGCCTTTCATGTGCAGCCGGAGGACCCGGATTTTGCGCCCCTGCGGGCGGAGTTTCTGGAGATTTATGCCGCCCACATCTGCGAACAGAGCACCCTCTTTCCCGGTATGGTGGAAACACTGATGGCCCTGTCGGAGCGCGGAATGGTATGGGGCATTGTGACCAATAAGCCGGGATTCCTGACCCTGCCTTTGCTGAACGCGCTCAAACTGCCGGTTGCCCCAGGCGCCGTCGTCAGCGGCGACACCACAGCATATGCCAAACCCGATCCGCTGCCGGTCACCCATGCCCTTGCCGAGATGGGGGTCAGTGCGGCCCGAAGCCTCATGATTGGGGACGATCCGCGCGATATGGCCGCAGGCAAGGCGGCGGGAACCCGCTGCTGGGCCGCCGCCTGGGGCTATCTGGAGGCCGGTAACGACCCGCAACACTGGGGTGCCGACCAGATCATCCAGCGCAGCGAACAGCTAGAGTTCGCCCTTCTCCATTTCGACGCCTCCCAGTAAAATAGGGCGCCCCTGGCCATGGGTGATCTGCAGAAGCGCCGCCAGCAGTATCAGGACACCTCCGAACGATTCCAGGAGCGTCGGCGCCTCCCCGGCCAGCCACCAGGCCGATAGCGCGCCCACAATGACCTCAAAAGGCATGATCACCGCCGAAACACTCACCGGCATCCGCGCCACGCCGAATTGCACCGCCACCGTCGCCCCGGCAATCCACAGCCAGGAAAAAGCCAGCAGATAACCATATTCCGGCAATGGTAGCGCCGGTAAATACTGAAAAAATGCAAATGGCAAGGCAATCAGCACACAACCCCACCATACTGCGGTGGCGCGGTGCACATCACCGAGGACCGTGTCCGCGCGCAGAATGACATTGCTCAGGGCGAAGGCGAGGCCGGAAGAAATAGCCAGTAGGTCATTCGTATCCATATCCGCGAGAGAAAACCTCTGACCATTGCTGACGACCAGAGCCGACCCACCTACCGCCAGCAAGGCCGCAAGGCCGCCGCGCCAGCCTATCGCCTCCTTCAAAAAAATCCGCGCCGCAAAAATGGCCCAAACCGGTGAGAGATAGAAGAGCAGAAGGATACGGATAACCTCCCCATGCACCAGCGCCAGCATGAAGGCCACATTGGTCCAGCCACCGAGTAGGAGCAGACCGACCAGAGTGCGCCCGTGCTGCCGCAGTTCATGGCGGCGACGCCAGGACCATAGACCGGCGGGTATCGCCAGCAATAGGTAGACGGCCAAAATCAGCCACGCGCCGCGCAGACCTGCCGCATTGAAATGGCGGAGCGGCCACCAGAGCACCCCCCAGAGGCTGGAACCGACGAGCAGGGCGATCGTCGGGCCACCCCGGTGGAACGCGGAGGCAGGCTGAATGTTCTGATGAATAGCGACCGTCCCATTTGGCAAAGTTTTAATTCCGCCGTATTGTCCTGCACAAATCGACAAAATCCCAGCACCTTTGTCAGCGCCCGGAATTCCGCCACCCCCGCCAGAAAATTCCAGGTACTTGTCATGACCGCCATCCTTGCCCCAGAATCGCTGCTTATGACAAAAAACTCCATGAATCCCCTGCTGGAAACCTTGCAGGCTTATCCTTTCGAGCGTTTACGCACGCTGCTCGCGGGCGTGACACCGGCGGACAAGGAGCTCATCGACTTCTCCATCGGCGAGCCGCGTCACCCAGCGCCAGCCATAGTCAGTGAAGCGATCATTGAGCACCTGCACGGTCTCGCCGAGTATCCCAAGGTGCTCGGCGACCTGCGTTTACGGCAGGCCATTGCCGACTGGGCCAGCCAGCGCTTTGCCCTGCCCGCTGGTTTTCTCGATCCGGAGCGGCATGTCATCCCCGCCAACGGCAGCCGGGAGGCACTGTTCAGCGTCGCGCAGGCGGCGCTGCCGCCTTGTCAGACCCCCAAGCCCCTGGTCTTGTTGCCCAATCCCTTCTATCAGATTTATGAGGGTGCTGCCTTGCTCGCCGGGGCAGAGCCCTATTATCTGAATTGCGATGCCAGCGGGCAGCCGGACTTTCTCGCGGTGGAGGAATCGGTCTGGGCACGCTGCGCGTTGCTCTACATCAACTCACCCCATAATCCCACGGGTGCGACACTGCCGCTGGAGACGCTGGGCTGGCTGATCCGCAAAGCCCGGCAACACGGCTTCGTGCTCGCTGCCGACGAGTGCTACAGCGAACTCTACCCCGAGGGAGATGCGCCCGCGGGTATTCTGGAGGCCGCCGCAGCGACGGGCAGTCTGGCGCAGGTGCTGGCTTTTCACAGCCTCTCCAAGCGCTCCAGCATTCCCGGTGCGCGCAGTGGTTTTGTCGCGGGTGACGCGGATATTCTCAAGGCTTTCGTCCGGTACCGGACCTATCTGGGTGCCGCCACCCCGCCCTTCATTCAGGCCGCCGCCATCGCCGCCTGGCGGGATGAACAGCATGTGCAGCATACCCGTGCCGATTATGCCCGGAAGTTTGCCGCCGCCCATGATATTCTCGGTGCGCTGCTGCCGGTAGAAACGCCCGCCGGTGGCTTTTATCTCTGGCCACGGGTGGGGGATGGCGAAGCCTTCGTTCGCGCCCTCTACGAGGCAGAGCATGTGCGCTGCCTGCCCGGCGCTTATCTGGCGCGGAATGCCCACGGCGTCCACCCCGGTAAGGATCGGGTCCGCATCGCGCTGGTCGGCAGCCTGGAAGATTGCGTCGAGGGCCTGCAGCGCATGCGTCACTTTATGGAACAGCATCCCAATTCGACCATTAACAAATCTTAATCAAGGAGTTCGTGTGAGCCAGAGTCTTGCCACCATTATCGACGCCGCCTGGGAAAACCGGGCGGAGATTTCCCCCAAGCAGGCTCCGGCTGAACTGCGGGAAGCCGTGCATCAGACCATCGAAGGGCTGGACAAGGGCGTCCTGCGGGTGGCTGAAAAGCGCGATGGCCAATGGGTCACCCATCAGTGGATCAAGAAGGCGGTGCTGCTCTCCTTCCGTTTGCAGGACAATGCCCGTATTCCGGGGGCCGAGACCAATTTTTACGACAAGGTGCCGGGCAAGTTTGCCGACTATAACAGCAACGATTTTCGCACCGGCGGTTTTCGGGTGGCACC
>NZ_JAAZTY010000117.1 GCF_018854775.1 Acidithiobacillus ferriphilus
GAGAATGGCCACTTCTTCCCTCTGGTCCACTGTGGCACCTCCTTCGGCAATTACAAGGAAATCCGCAAGTATCTGATCGAATCCGCTGAACTGCGCGAAAAGGTCAAGAAGATCCTGGGCAAGCTTGGCCGTCTGGTCGACGGCAAGATCGTCATCCCCGAAGAAGTGGTGCACTACAGTGAATGGCTGCACGTTATGCGTCACCGCATTGCCTCGGAGATGCAGGTGGTCGACATGAGCAACATTCGCGTCACCGTCCATGCCGCCTGTCATTACTACAAGATGGTGCAGGAAGACGCCGTGTACGACAACGCGGTGCTCGGCGGCAATCGCACAGCGGTCGGCACCTCCGTCGCGCAGGCCCTGGGTGCGCAGGTTATCGACTACTCCACCTGGTACGACTGCTGTGGCTTTGGTTTTCGCCACATCATTTCCGAGCGTGAGTTCACCCGCAGCTTCTCCATGAATCGCAAGATCAAGGTGGCCCGGGAAGAAGCCAAGGCCGACGTCATGATCGGCATCGACACCGGCTGCATCACCAC
>NZ_JAAZTY010000118.1 GCF_018854775.1 Acidithiobacillus ferriphilus
CCCGCCACTGCCACTGATGATTGGTCGGATCGAAGCGTACCGCGGAATGGATTAAACGAGTGCCTGCCCCCACGGAAACATGCGCCTGCACGGGGGTGTTCGCCGGGAGTCGGCCTAAACCGCCACCCGCGAAATCTACCACAATACGGCGGCTACCACCGCTGTGCGGCACGGTCCCGAAATAGGTTGCGACGGGGTGACCCCCTGGTGGCAGATCGGCGGCGTCACGCAAAAAATCCAGGCGATAGCTAACGGAAAGGGCCTGTCCCGGTTGCGGTGGATGCCGAGGTACCCAAAACGTCACGATGTTGTCAAGATTGCGGTTATTGGTAGGTAATTCCACCAGCTCTACCTGCCCCTTTCCCCAATTGTTCAAAGGCTGAATCCAGACACTCGGCCGCTTCTGGTATTGCGTGTAGATCCCCTCATAACTGGTGAATCGCCGATCCTGCTGAAACAAACCAAAGCCCCGCGGATGCGCCAAGGTGTACCGTGTGACTTGCGTATACAGTGGATTGTTCAATGGTCGGGTAATCCACTCACCATCACCGTTGGCCATGATGAGATCACTGGAATCATGTTGTTGCGGATGCCAGTCACCGGCGCGAATGCCGCGTCCACGGCCATGCCAGAACATGCTGGACAACGGCGCGATTTCCAACTGACGGATCTTCTTGCGCGGATACAGGACCGCGTGGACGCGGATTTGCGTGCTCTTGCCGGGGGTGACTTCAAAGCGATAGGCGCCGGTTATCAACGGGCTGTTGAGTAGCGCATAAATCGTCAGATGATGCACGCCAGGCCTTGGGCGCTGTAACCAGAATTCCTGGAAATACGGAAAGATTTCACCGGAGGGCAACGCAGTGTCAATCCCAAGCCCACGTGCCGAGGTGCCATAAACCGCATCTTTGTTCACCGCCCGAAAATAGCTCGCGCCGAGAAAAGACAGAAATTCATCGTGCTGCTGCGCATATCCAGTATCTTTAACAAGAAAACCCGCATAACCTCCATTTTTGGGGATATGGACCTTTTTCGCCAGCGCGCCTTCGACGGAAAAAGTCTTCGAATCGTAGTGAATGGGATACGCCTGACCGTTGCGAATCACATTGATGCGCACGGGATGAACAAAGGTGCCGCCCAACGGGTAAAATAAGATTTCGAAGGGAAGGCCGTCGTGTTTCCACAGTGGATGAGTATCGAGTATATGCCCATACGCCTGCGGACTTAGTTGGCGCAGGCTTTTACTGGCCTCCACCGGGCGCGGGTGCCAGGCGCTCTGCGCGAGATCATGAGCGTCATGCACTACCTGACTGAAAGCGAATGGTGTTGCTGCAGCAGCATCTGGAGCAACGGCGGCGAGCAGCGCTCCACAACACAGGGGAAGCACGATGAAACGGATATTGAATTTTGATTTGCATATGGTCATGCAGATTAATCCAGCAAGTTATATGCCACCAGGCGTAGGTCACTAATTTTCCGTAGAAATGACTTAAATGAGGCTATGGGCGCGCAGCCATTTTCGTCGCTTGGGAACAACAAAATAAATGATCCGCACGCAATCACAGTAAATTCTTATATATTGGAGTCCACTTAATAATTAGCGTGTTCCAGAGGGAAAGAAGAGAAGTTTGGTCGTTATGTGTGGATGTCGCTTGTTGGCGACGGGTGACGGTGGGCGGGCATTTGCAGATAAACGTATGCCCGTGGAAAACTCTGCCACGGCGTCAGGAGAATAACCATTAAGCTCTGGTCTGAGCGCGTCGCCGGCATGAATTGTCATAAAAAAGTCATGTAATTTTCATGCTAATGTCACATAAGCGAGTTATCCTAGTCGGAGCCGCAATCTAGCCCCGCATAAGGAGAACTGCATGAGTCAGTCCACGGGCACGCACGTAGTCCAACTCCGTGCCATCGACACCCCCGCTCAACATTGCTTGGTGAGCTTCTTCCATCTGCGCGTCGCGTGCACGGTGCGCATGGAGTTTTCGCTATGTTTTTAATTTTATTAAACAGCGCTGTTGTGCACGCGGTACACGTGCTACGTGCGGCGATGTTTGCGCAGACGCGACCCTCCCCGCCGATGATACGGACCGGATCACCACACAGTCCACGAATCCTGCTGCTGGTCAATGCACGGACCAACGGTAAAACGGTCATTTCCGTTGAAGTGGCTCTGGAGCGCGCCGGTGGTCAAGTAATACGGAGCACGGAGCGCTCTAAAGTGGAGCAGCTGGTGCGGCGCTGGGATCCTGAAGTCTTGGTTCTACTCGGATGGTCTGCCACGACAAGTGATTGGATGCGGCACCTGCAACGCGCGCCGCGTGAGAGCGATCTGCCTTTCCTGGTGGTCGGCAATAGTGCGGAGGAAGACCATGAAGAAACACACGCTGTAGCAGCTCTGGAAGTAGGGGCACAGGCGTATATCCCTGCCAGTATGGGGCCGGAAATCTTAACGGCCCAAGTCTGCGGTCTCCTCAAGAAACTGCGCACACAAGCGCCTGCCCGGGTGGTTAAAGCGGAAAACATCTGCATCGATCTGGTGGCGCTGCGGGTCTGGATATTGGGACAGGAAATTCATCTGCCGCGACGGCTTTTTTATCTGCTGTACTATTTCGCCACGCATCCGGACGAAGTCGTTTCCAACGATCAGATCGCCGACATCCTGTGGGAGGGTAAGGGCACTTATCTCGCTCCCAACACCCTGGTGGTCAAGATTTATCGTTTACGCAAGATTCTGGAAAGTGTGGGGGCCAAAAGCTGGCTGGAAACAGTGCACAGTTTCGGATACCGATTTTCACCACCAAGGAATACGTAAAACGTCATAAGAATGTCATGACAACGTCATAAAATCAGCACCTCAGTGACACATGGGTGCAATATTCGGCTGTTAGCATGAGGCTATTCACAGGAGGCAAAAGACCTCCACTTTTGATGTCGCCGGATACATCCCGGCCATATAAAGAGGTAGCCGCATGAACGCCGTAATACAAAGCCCGGCACACCCGTTGGTGTGTGCCGGAGCAGGACACATTTTTATTGTCCACGCCTTGCTTGATCGATTGTCTGCCCATACCGGGTTGACCTTTCGGATCACTCCTCAGCACCAATCTTTCTTCCTCCGCGCGCCGCTTCGGCGCTGTTCCTTTCTGATATTTCAGGAGTCTTATTGATGAATATCGCTTACCTCATCCACCTCGCCAATTACTCCGACGGTGTGCTTTATGTGCTGGCGGGCCTTCTTGTGCTTGCCCTTGGCGTTATTGTCGACCGGTTCTGGTATCTGCGTCGCACCATCCTGCGCGGCACCGTTTTTGTGCAGGAGCTCGCCCAGCACGGACGCTTGGACCGCAGTGCCCTGCAAACCCTCGCGGATGCCGCAGGCGATTTGCCGGAGGCGGCGCTCTTGCAAACGGCGGCGAGCCACTCT
>NZ_JAAZTY010000119.1 GCF_018854775.1 Acidithiobacillus ferriphilus
AGGATCTGATCGGTGATCTTACCGCCGTACCACAACCTATAGAAATCAAGGTGTTCGGTGCGAATCCCCAGACGTTGGAAAAAGTCGCAGGACAGGTGGCGCAGCGTATCGGGAAAGTATCGGGTGTGGCGGAGGTCTTTAACGGTGTGACCATTGCCGGGGACGCGGTGGATATTCATGTGGATCCGGTCAAGGCGGCGCTGGCGGGAATGACGCCGGGGCAGGTAACCGCGCAGTTACAGGGCCTGATGGAAGGTAGGGTGGTCAGTCTGATTCCCCAGGGGCAGGAGATGGTCGGGGTGCGGGTGCGTGCGCCCCATGATCTCTGGAATGAAATTCGCCGCTTGCGGCAATTACCCATCGTCGCGCCGGATGGCCATTATCTGGCCCTGGGACAGATCGCGCGGATTCAGATCAAGGCCGGACAGGCGGAATTGCAAGCCGAAAATCTGAAGCCGATGGTTGCCGTCACGGCACGCATCGAGGGGCGGGCCATGAGTACGGTCATGGGTGAGGTGAAGGCCCGGCTGGCCCATCTGTCCCTGCCGCAGGGTGTGTATCTGCAATACGGCGGCCTCTACCGGGAACAGCAGAAGGCCATGCACGAACTGGCACTGGTCCTGCTCGCCGCCATTTTGCTGGTGGCGGTTCTGCTGCTTTTTCTCTATGAGCGCTTCACCATCGTCCTCAGCATTCTGGCGACGGCGTTGCTCGCCCTCGGTAGTGTCTTTATCGGCCTCTGGATCACGGGAACGCAACGCAACATCACGGCGATGATCGGCATCACCATGATTGTCGGGATCGTTACCGAGACCGCTATTTTCTTCTTTGCCGAGGCGCAGAGTAGCGGCGTCTCCGAACTCGTCAGGGCGGGAAGGGTGCGTCTGCGGCCGGTGCTGATGACGGCCATTATCGCCATACTGGCCCTGATGCCCCTGGCACTGGGCCTGGGCGCCGGGGCGGAAATGCAGGCCCCACTGGCCATCGCCATCATCTCCGGATTGCTGGCGGAATTGCCCCTGGTACTGGTGGTGATGCCGGGTATCTATGCCGCTCTGGAGGCTTTTAGCCGACGCATGGCGCGTTCCTCCGTAGAAAAACCATAATTATTTATTCATGGATAATGATATATGGGCGTCATATGTTTTTGCTATGCTTTTACTGCGCCGACTGCTCAACCAGGCGGGCAACATGTTTCGGCGGACAGAAGCGATAACCAAAGCCAGGGATGGTCTCCAACCATCTGTGTACCCCCGTATCCTCCAGTATTCTCCGTAATCGGTAAATTTTTACTACCAGCGTATTCGGTGCGATATATATCTTTTTCCCTTCTGCGAGGACTTGGAGAAGCTGGTGATAAGATATCGCTTCATCGGGGTGTGTCACCATATATTCAAAGAGCCGGAAAAGTTGTTTTGGCAGATAAAGTTCCTGGTCGAATATCGAAACTCTGCGAGAACGGGGATCTAATTGAATCTGCCCTGGCAACTTTGCCAGTTCCATGCGGCGGATAGTCGTCTCGTCAGCAAGTCTGCGGAGATGGGCCATCAGGAGCCCTTCCCCGAGAGCCCACGGAATAAAGGCGGCGGCTCCCGCTTCAATCGCGGCGACCGCTATCGATCCACTGTTTGCTTCCGTATCATCTCCTATGACCAGAAAGGGCACTGTTTTATGCCCGACATCCCGCAGGAGCCGGAGATGTTCCCGAGAATCATCTGGCCATCCATATACCACAGCGTGGTATATTTCGACACCTTTTGGGAGCTTTTCCACATCCTGCTGGGAGGTGATCCTCTGCACGCGGTAGCCATTTCTTACCAGAGCGTATTCGACCTCCTGCGGACCTGACTGGTGTGCGTTGGGCGCAATCAGAAAAATTCTGCGCTCTTCCGGAGGGGTATGAATACATGTTGGCAGATGCAGCCATGCCAGGGTCTCCAGAGCTGCTGCATGGGCGTGTTGTAGATAGATGTTACCTAAGAGAATATTGAACATTAGAATGACTCCGCACTGGTTATCGCTGGATTATTCATATATTTATGGTAGCCTCCTAATGTGACAGTATCGTGTCAATTTTGTGACATTAAGATGACGATAGTGCTACGAGGATGATGAGGCGACTGCAAAATCGTGACCGCAGGGCTGCCAATTTGACCAATTCAGCTTTATGATGGGAAGAGAAGGCAGAAGGGAACCGCCATTTGAGCTATAGCGCCGAGCAATTTACCGTCCTCAAGGGGCTGGAGCCGGTCAAGTTACGTCCGGGTATGTACACACGAACGACCTGCCCGACCCACATCATTCAGGAAGTGATCGACAATGCCGCCGACGAGGCGCTGGCCGGGCAGGCGACACGCATCGATGTCACCGTCTGTAATGACGGTTCGGTGATCGTCGAAGATAATGGCCGAGGTATCCCAGTGGGCATACCACCCGGCGAATCCCGCCCGGCCGCCGAGTTGGCCTTCACCACCCTGCATGCGGGCGGCAAGTTTGATAAAATGGCCGGGGAATCGGCGTATCGCTTTTCGGGCGGTTTGCACGGGGTGGGCGTTGCGGTCACCAATGCCTTATCGCAAAGGGTGGAAGTCGAGATCAACACCCGCGATCCTCAGGGAACAGGGAATGGTCGCTATCGGTTAGCGTTTACCCAAGGCGATGTCAGCGAGCCGCTGACCCGACTGGAAGACTGCGGCCCGCGCACCCATGGCACGCGGGTTCAGGTATGGCCGAACGGGCAGTATTTCGACTCGGCCAAAATCAATGTCCGGGAGCTCACCCATCTCCTGCGCGCCAAGGCCATTCTCCTCCCCGGTCTGCAAGTGAACCTCACCCTCCCGGAGCAGGAACCCGTCGTCTGGAAGTACAGCGAAGGTCTGGCGGAATACCTCGCGGAAATCGTCGCTGATCTCGAACTGGCCACGCCGATTTTTTCGGGAGCCTCTTATCAGGATGGGGACACCAATGGTTTCGCCAAAGGGGAGGGCGCCGCCTGGGCCTTGTGCTGGAGTGGCAATGTGATGCCCAACCCGGAAACTTACGTCAATCTGATCCCGACATTGAACGGCGGTACCCACGAGTCGGGTTTCCGGGCCGGGGTCTTTGAGGCCGTGCGCAGTTTTATGGAGCACCACAGTCTCGTCCCCGCCAAGCTCAAACTGGTACAGGATGATGTTACCGGCAAGATGGCTCTGGTACTCTCCGCCCGGGTGCTTGATCCACAGTTTCAGGGACAGACCAAAGATAAGCTCACCAGTCGCGACGCCCATAAGTTGATGGCGCAGACGGTGCGTGATCCGCTCGAACTCTGGCTCAACAGTCATCCTGATGCGGGGAGGGCGATCGCCGAGTTGGCGATCCAGAATGCCCAGGCCCGGACCCGCGCGGCGCAAAAAATCGAGCGTAAGAAGGGCTCGGGCCTGGCGACACTCCCCGGCAAGCTGACGGATTGTGAAAGTGAGGATATTCAGCGCAATGAGTTGTTTCTGGTCGAAGGCGATTCTGCCGGCGGTTCGGCCAAGGCGGCGCGTGATAAGGAATATCAGGCCTTGCTGCCGTTGCGGGGTAAAGTGCTCAATACCTGGGAAGTGGATGCGGACCAGATCTTCAAAAACCAGGAAGTCCACAATATGGCGGTAGCTCTCGGCATCGAGGCCCACAATTTTCAGGCGGATCCAGATCGGATGCTGGCGGGGCTGCGCTACGGCAAAATCATGATCCTGTCCGATGCCGATGTGGACGGCAGCCATATTCAGGTGCTGATCCTGACCCTGTTCCTGCGGCACTTCCCGGCGCTGTTGCAGCGCGGCCATGTGTTCGTGGTCAAACCACCTTTATACCGGGTGGACGCCACCTGGCGCGGCCGGGTCCGCAAAATCTACTGCGAAGCCGAAGCCGAACGGGATGCGGCAATAGAGCGTCTGCGCACCGAGGGCGTCAAAGAAAGCGCCATCTCGGTGCAGCGTTTCAAGGGCTTGGGTGAGATGAATCCGGATCAGCTCTGGGAAACCGCCATGTGCCCTGATACGCGTTCCCTGGTCTCGTTGTCGATGACTGCCGCCGATCAGGCTGCTCTGCATACACGCTTCGGTCTGCTGATGGCCAAGCAATCGGCCGCCGGGCGCCGTGAATGGATGGAGCGGGATGGTTGGTCAGCAGAGATTGATATTTAAGGCGAGGGTTTTCAGGCATGACTAACACCCGGGATCTTTTTGATCTCACCGGTAATGAGAAGCTACCGCCTCCGCCATCCGAGGGCGCGGAATCGGACTCCATCCAACCTCCCGAGCCGCCGCTCGCGGAATATGCCGCGCATGCTTACCTCGCCTATGCCATGAGCGTGGTAACCGGACGGGCGATCCCGGCGCTGGCCGATGGCCAGAAACCGGTGCAACGGCGAATTCTCTATGCCATGCGCGACATGGGGTTGCAACGCTCCCCTAAGCATGTAAAGTCCGCCCGGGTGGTGGGCGAGGTGATCGGCAAATGGCACCCCCATGGCGACACCTCGGTGTATGACGCCATGGTGCGTATGGCCCAACATTTTACCTTGCGCTACCCGGTGGTGGATGGTCAGGGCAACTTCGGCTCTCTGGATGGCGATTCGGCCGCCGCCATGCGCTACACCGAAGCCAATCTGACGCCCATCTCTGAATTGCTGCTGGCAGAAATAGATGAGGGCACCGTCGATTTCCGCAGCAACTATGACGGTACCCTGGAAGAGCCGGTCACCTTGCCCGCCCGCTTACCTTTCCTGCTGATGAATGGGGCCTCCGGCATTGCGGTCGGCATGGCCACGGAAATTCCGCCCCACAATTTGCGTGAATTGGCGCAGGTCTGTGCGGCATTGGTGTTGCGTCCGGATATGGCCGATGACGAGATTGTGCTCCAGATTCCCGGCCCCGACTTTCCTGGCGGTGGCCAGATTATTTCGCCACCCCAGCAAATCCGCGAGGCCTATCTGTCGGGGCGTGGCAGTATCCGGGTGCGTGCCCGCTGGGAGGTCGAAAAACTGGCGCGCGGGGAGTGGCGTATCGCGGTACAGCAACTGCCGCCAGGGGTGTCCACCGCACAAATCCTCGCGGAGATAGAAACCCTTTCCAACCCACAGGCCAGAGGGGAGGCTAAGAAAAAGGCGCTCACCCCGGAACAGCAGGCGACGAAAAGCGCCATGCTCTCCCAGATTGATACCGTGCGGGACGAATCGGGCAAGGACCACGCCGTGCGTATCGTCATTGAGCCACGCTCGCGCAACCAGGATCCGCAGAGTCTGATGACATACTTGCTGGCCCGCACCTCGCTGGAATCCAGTCAGTCGGTGAATCTCACGGTACTGGATCTGGATGGCAAAGCGCCGTGCCTGCCGATCACTCGGATATTACGGCAATGGGTGCGCTATCGAGTGACGACCGTACGGCGGCGCAGTCAGTTTCGCCTCGATAGGGCCCTGGCGCGCATTCATATTCTCGAAGGCCGTTTACGGGTGCTGCTGGATATCGACGCGGTGATCCGTGTGATCCGCGAGTCCGACGACCCCAGGGCCGACCTTATGGCGCACTTCAATCTCAGCGAGATTCAGGCAGAAGACATCCTGGAAATTCGCCTGCGGCAACTGGCGCGTCTGGCTGGTATTGAGTTGGAAAAGGAACTGGACGATAAGCGGGAAACCGCTGATTACCTCGGCGCACTGCTGCGCAATGAATCGCAATTGCGCGCCCTGGTTGCAGAAGAAATCACCGCCGATGCCCAGAAATTCGGTGATGATCGTCGCACTCTGCTGGAAGTGGATGCCGCGATCACCAACAAATCCATCCAGACCATCGCTGCTGCCGTCACGGACGAAGCGGTCACGGTGATCGTCTCCCAAAAGGGCTGGCTGCGTACCCGCTCCGGTCACGGACTGGATACGGCGGCTCTGGGGTTCAAGGAAGGCGATGCCTTGCTGCAAGCCTTCGAGGTGCGATCGATGGATACGCTGGCCTTGCTGGATAGCGCCGGGCGAGCCTACTCTATCGCGGTCGCGCAAATACCCGGTGGGCGCGGTGACGGCATTCCGGCCTCCAGTCAGGTGGACTTTCAGCGCGGCGCCGGGCTGGCGGCGGTAGCCTGCGGAGCCAGCGACAGCCTGTGGTTGGTGGCCGGAACCGGTGGTTATGGATTCCTGAGCACGCTGGAAAATATGACCGGCCGGAACAGGGCGGGCAAGGCGTTCTTAACCTTGAATGCGGATGAGCGGCCGTTGCCGTTGGTTCCGGTCACCGACCTTCAGGCCGAAACCCTCTGCTTGTCTTCCGATGGGTATGGTCTCCTATTCCCGCTGGCGGAGGTCAAAAATCTGCCCAAGGGTAAAGGCGTCAAACTGATTGCCCTGGGTGCGTCGGCCACCCTGCAATCCCTGTCGGTATATCGCGAAGGTCAACCCTTGCCGCGCGGGTTGCGGAGAAATCGCATGGAAGCTTGCCGTGGTCGACGGGGAGGGCGGGGCAGGGTGGCGCGTTGAACCTTTTGATCGGCAAAATGATGGCTCGACAAGGCATCGCCCAGTATGTACGAGAGGCACGTTGATCGCGTGATTCAGCTATATCAGGCAGCCAGCGCCATCACCTGTTTTGCGTAGGTAACTGCAGGGATTGGAATGACCCCTTTATCTGGTATGGCAACTTTTTGAACGAGGTTGTTAGCCCAAAGCAGTAATGTCCCCTTTGCGTGAGAAGAGTGTCGCGGGCTTGCAGGACGCAATGGTTACCCAATCGTACCTACTTTACATAAAGAACTTCATGCGGTTTACTGGATGCGCTGAACATCATGGGCAACCCGGGATAGAAGCAGGAGCTTGACGTTATGTGGCAATTACATCGCGCCGAAGAGCGCGGCAGAACCGGGGCAAAGTGGCTGAAAAGCGCGCATAGTTTTTCTTTTGGCGAATATTATAATCCGGAAGCGGTCAGTTTCGGGCCATTGCGGGTGATCAACGAGGATGTGGTTGCTCCCCAGTCTGGTTTTCCTATGCATCCCCATAAGGATATGGAAATCATCACCTATATCCTCAGTGGCGCTCTGGAGCATCGAGACAGTATGGGTAACGGCAGCGTTATCCGCGCCGGTGATGTTCAGTATATGTGTGCAGGAACGGGCGTGCGGCATAGCGAATGGAATCCCTCGGTAGATACGCCGGTGCATTTGCTGCAGATATGGGTATTGCCGCCACAAAACGCTCTACCACCCAGTTATGATCAGCGGCATTTTGCCGACATCGCGAAGCTGAATCGCTGGTGCCTTTTGGCAGCCCCTGATCACGAGGATGCGTTAGTGGTGCATCAGAATTTTCGGTTATATGCCAGCGTACTGGATCAGGGCGCAGAGCTTGGTTATCAGCCGACATCCGCGCGGCGTCTGTATTTACATGTGGTGCATGGTGTAGTGCAAGTCGGAGACCTTCTGCTCGGTGCTGGAGATGCAATCTCCGGCTCCGCGGGCTTGTCGGTGACAGCGACACAAGCGGCGGAGTTGTTGCTGTTTGACCTGCCATAAATGGCGGCCATGGCGTGTCGATTTTATGCGATTCCCTGGCAAAGTACGAGTCCTTTCCAATCCACAAATGAGTCTGAACAGGCGGGCTGAGTGAG
>NZ_JAAZTY010000012.1 GCF_018854775.1 Acidithiobacillus ferriphilus
CTTGCGGCAGGACGGGCGCCCAGCGGCACGGCTTACCAGAGCGATGCAGGCATGTGCGGCTGTTACGACTGGGAACTATGCTTCCAGCCATGCACGGCGGCGGGCAAGGACGACTTCATCCGCATCCTCCAGTAATTCCAGCCAAGCCGTATCCGGTGGCGGCGGAGCCGGGGTCAGTTGAGTTTCCATAAGGATGTCATCGCGGAAAAAGTGGATACGTAGCGCTGCACCCGCGGAAAGCGCATCCAGTTGTGTCGGCATATGTTCCGCTGTGGTCCGGACGCCGTCGAGGGCGACGAGAATGTCGTCCGGCGACAACCCCGCCTGCTCGGCAGGGCCGCCACTCTGTACATGGTGCAATTGGGCACCCAGCGCGTGCGGACGCCAGTGCGCACCCAGCCAGACCGGTGGGGTTTTTTCGCAGGCCTGTCCGCCCTCATCCTGCGGGCCACAGGCCGCGCGCAGATGGAGCGCAATGCCCATTTCCGCCAACAGTGCGCGCAGCGGTAAGTCGGTTTTCTCCGTGAGCCAGGACTCCAAACGCGCAGCGAGCGTCGGCCCGGCGAGCGCCTCGACCAGATGGATGCATTGGCCTTCCGGCAGTGCTTTGCCGGTGCGGCCGTAATCTTGCCACAACCGGGTGAGCAAGGTGTCGAGGCTCCGACCGTCGTCACTTTCCAGACGCAGGCTGAGGTCCAGACAGAGGGCCAGCAGGGCGCCTTTGTTATAATAACTGACCTCAAAGTTGGCGCTGTTGGCATGGGGATGATAGAGCTTGATCCAGGCATCTTCACTGGACTCCGCGAGACTTTGCAGGAAACGTCCGGGGCGACGCAGCAGACGGGTCAGTTCCTTTCCGACTCCGCGTAGGTATTCCGCGGGCGTGGTCAGACCGGCGCGGCGCAGGCAGAGATCATCATAGTAGGAGGTGATGCCCTCGAAGATCCAGAGATCGCGGGTGAGCGCCTCCCGATCCAGGGCGCTGGCGCTGAGCACAGCGGGACGAATGGCCTGCACCAGCCAGCCATGGAAATACTCGTGACTGACCAGACCCAGGAAACGCTGATAATGGTCTTCGTTGCGGCCACTCAGGTCATCCCGGGCGCAGAGGAGGGCGCTGGAAGCGCGATGCTCCAATCCCCCATAGCCATCAGCACTGGTCATGCACAGAAAGTGGTACTCGGCAAAGGCGGCATCGCCCCAGAAACGCTGTTGCCAGTCACAGATGCGTGCCAGATCTGGACCCAACCGCTGCAAGTCTGCCTGATGGATGCCTTGAATGAGCAGGTGATGGGGCCGCTCTCCTGCCGAAAAGTCCAGCAGCGTGAGCGTGCCCATGAGCAGCGGATGATCAATGAGGGCGCGATACTCAGCGGCAATAAAGCTGCCCCAGCCCCAGGTCGCACCGCTTTGCCGGGGGAGGGCGGTGGCCACCTGCCAGTCTTCCGGACCTTCCAGGAGGACTGCGTGCGCTTGATCTTCCTGTCCCAGGACCCGCAAGTAGATGGCCGGGCCGTTGAAAAAGCCCCCCTGATCATCCAGATATGCTGTGCGTACCGAGCGGTCGAAAGCGTACACGGCGTAACGGACGACGACCGGACCATGGCCCGCCGCGAGACGCCAGCGGTCCTTACCGATTTTGTGCAGGGCGACATCCTGCCCATTACGTTCTGCGTGGATTTGTGTCACATGGCGGGCGAGGTCGCGGATAGTATAGCTGCCGGGCGCCCACGCGGGCAGGGCGAGAATCTGTCCCTCCGGGTCCGGCTCGGAAATATTCAGAGACACCTGAAAAAGATGCGCTTGCGGCGCGACGCTGATCTGGTAACTCAGTGGGACAGAACTCAAGGCAGCACTCCTAACGCCAGGCGGGGGGGAGGGTGCCGAGCAGGCGATCCTGCAGATCCAATGGCGAGGATGATGCTCTTTGCCCGGCCTGAATACGCATGATCGCTCAGAATACGAAGCGGGCCGGCAGCGGCTTGTGACGCAAGGGCGGAATTTCTGTCTCGAAGAGTTCCGAGTATTCGAAGATGCCTGGCTGGGAATGGAAAATCCGCCGCACCCGCATGGCGGGGCCGGTGCCGAGGATAGCTATTAATCGTCCGCCAACGGACAGTTGCTCTTTGAAGACCTCCGGCAGCACCGGCAAGGATCCGGTGATACAGATGGCATCATAGGGTGCGTTATCCGCCCAGCCAGTGGAGCCGTCGCCAACGTGCAGGTGGGCATTATGCACGCCCTGCACCCGCAAACGGCCTTCCGCCGTTCGGGAGAGTTCGGCGCGATCTTCGACGCTGTGTACCATCCCCGCGAGTTGTGCCATCAGTGCCGTCAGATAGCCGCTTCCGGTGCCGATCTCCAGCACCCGATCCTGTTCATGCAGATCCAGCTCTTGCAAGACCCGCGCCTCCATCTTCGGCGTCCACATGATCTCGCTGTGCCCCAGCGGTAAAGTAAAATCAGCAAAAGCCAGATGCCGATAGGGGGTCGGCACGAAAAATTCACGCTTTACTTGCGCAACAGTGGCCAGCACACGAGGGTCGAGCACATCCCAGGTGCGGATCTGGGTGTCAATCATGGTACGGCGGAGGGCTTCAAAGTCCATAGAGAATCAGGGTTCCAGTAGTTTTCCACCATTTAGGCATGGGTCCGGTGGCAAGTCAATCCACGCGTACATCGCGCACCCGTAAGATGGTGATTGGCTTGGCGTCCGTCCTGTGCTCCAATAGCCACTGATATTGCAAAGGAGTTCCTCTTGGAGAGCCGTGCGCACGCGCTGATAGCACTCATTTTTTTGGCCGTACTGGGTGTCGGAGTGGCGGTAGTCGGGTTGTGGATGCATCGTGGTGCGCGGCCGGGTGTCGCCTTCGACGTGATTTCTCCCTACAGCGTTGCGGGCCTCACCCTTCAGGCGCCGGTGCGCTTCAAAGGTGTGCGGGTGGGAGAAGTGACCGCGATTGGCCTGGACCCGACGAATCCGCGCATGATCAGGGTGCGGATCAAGGTGGACAAGGCGACGCCCATTA
Organism: Acidithiobacillus ferriphilus; assembly: GCF_018854775.1. Classification (GTDB taxonomy): domain Bacteria; phylum Pseudomonadota; class Gammaproteobacteria; order Acidithiobacillales; family Acidithiobacillaceae; genus Acidithiobacillus; species Acidithiobacillus ferriphilus. The sequence continues at coordinate 3,030 of NZ_JAAZTY010000012.1, forward strand.
CTCGCGCGACCTTCGCCGAACTGGCGCCGCAAGGGGTGACCGGGCTAAGTTATTTGTCCCTGACCGATCACGGCACCGACTTCGCACCTTTGCCGAGGGTGCCCGGTCGACTGGCTGAAATCCCTATGCATCCCAGCTTTTTTGAAGTGTTGTCCCGGAATGGCGAATCGCTGGTGAATCGCAGCAACGAGTTGGCTAATCGCCTGAACGCGCTTTTAACGGACGAGAATCGCACAAGTTTTGCGCAGACGCTTACCCACATGGACCAGGCCACAGACCAGCTGGTGCAAATGGAGACGGCATTATTGCCGACCATTAAAGCCCTGCCTGCCATGGTCGCTGCCACCCGGTCCACCATGGTGGCGAGCCATCTGCTCATTGCCCATCTTGATGCGCTGACCGTGGCGGCGCAAGCGCCGCTGGCGGATACGGCGGAGGCCGCCAAGTCACTGCGTGGACTCAGCGTTGCAGGAGAGCGGGCGGCGAACACCCTCAATTACGATACCTTGCCGCGGGTGAATCACCTCACCCAAAGCCTGATGGCCAGCAGCGCGGCGTTGGCAGCTCTCAGCCATTCGCTGCAGCGCTCCCCGCAATCGTTGCTCTATGGTGATCGTGGCCCGCCGCCGGGACCGGGTGAGCCGGGTTTTTCCACGGGAGGAAACTGAGCGCATGCGACACCCTCTTTCTGAATATTCACCCGCGGGGAAGCGCATGATGCTGGCAGGCATGGTTCTGCTTGCCGCTGGTTGTGCCAGCAGTGTCCCTTGGCAGGCACCCTACGATATTATGCCGTCGCATCCCGTCCCTCTGGCCAGCACCAAAGGCACCACGACGGCGCTGCCCGTGCTGCGCTTGGCTCGCGTCAGCGCCGCGCATTGGCTGAAAACGGACGCCTACCAGTATCATTTGCTCTATCAGGAGCCACAGCGCCTGCTGGCCTACCGGGACGCCCGCTGGGTTGGCACCCCGCCGCAGATGATTGCCAGCCGCTTGCAGCATCAATTGGCGTACTCCGGCCAGTGGCGGGCTG
>NZ_JAAZTY010000120.1 GCF_018854775.1 Acidithiobacillus ferriphilus
CGCACCCGCCCCCACAGTGGGCGTCGCGCGCCAGTTGCAGGCGGCCATCACCGCCGCCCGCGTTGGCCTGGAGTCGGGCGAAGGCCCGATTCTCCCGGAGCTGCCGGATGTGCGCGCCGGTATTCGCCAGGTAGCCTCTCCTGGTGCGGCGCTGGCGGGTACCGCCTTGCGTAATCTGGCGCTGGTGCTGCGGGTCGGTTTGCAGTTGCGTCCTTATGTGGAGAAACGTCCTGCGCTGTTGCCCACCGGGGCGGAGCGGCTGGACGCGGCAGCGGACCTGTTACCCCAGATCGACGCTGTTCTCCTAGCCAACGGCAGCGTACGCGAAGATGGTAATGATACCCTGCGCCAGTTGCATGGTGAGTTGAAGACGGAGCGCGAGCAGATTCAAAGGACCCTGCAGGGGCATCTGCGTGCGCCGGGAGCGAAGGTCCACTGGTCCAGCCAGCGCGCCTGCGTGCACTTGCCCGATGGGGCAGTGGACAAGATTCGCGGGGTGCGGCGCGGTACCGGCCCAGGCGGACATGGCGTTCTGGTGGAGCCGATGGAGGTGGTGGCGGGTAATAACCATCTGGAGAAGATCGCTGGCCGTATCGAACAGGAGAACCAGGCTATCCTCCGCGCCCTCAGCGATGCCGCGCGTGAGCGCCTGATTGACTTACAGCATTTGGTCGAGTCACTGACCTGGCTGGATCTGGCCATCGCGGGCGCGCAACTGTCCATCCATCTGCATGGCAAAGCGGCTGAGATGGTGGACGTGCCGGTGCTGGTACTGGAAGTGGCCTACCACCCGCAACTCGTCCTCGCTTATGCGGAGAAGCGGGGTCCACGGCCCAAACCGCTATCCGTGCATATTGATGCCGAGTGCCCGATTCTGGTGGTGACCGGACCCAACAGCGGCGGCAAGAGTGTCGCTCTGAAGACGGTTGGGTTGCTTACGGTAATGGCCCATTGCGGCTTGCATATCCCGGTAGAAGGGCGCGCCGTGGTTGGGAATTTCACACATGTTTTTGTGGATATGGGTGATCCGCAAAGTGTCGCTTTTGAGTTGTCTACCTATTCTGGTCATGTGGAGATCCTGAAAAGACTACTTGCGGATGCGGATGATCATACCCTTATCCTGTTGGATGAGCTGGGTACCGGCACGGACCCGGAAGAGGGCGCAGCGCTGGCGATGGCCGTGCTTGATCATCTGGCGGGACGCGGGGTGCGGGGTATGGTGACTACCCATCTCACTCCGCTCAAGGCTTTTGCCGATACCCACGCTTGCCTGTGTAATGCCTCCATGCGCTTTGATCAGGAGCGCTTGGAGCCCACCTACGAGCTGCAGATCGGGGTGCCGGGGCGTTCCCTGGGTCTGGTTATTGCGGCAAAACGCGGATTGCCGGAGGTGTTGGTCAGCAAGGCGCGCGATTATCTGGAATATCTGCACAGCCACTAGGCCGGAAAACGTGCCGCTGACCGCGGTACCATAGATGACAAGCCGTATGCGCCAAGGCATTTTTATTTGACCTCACAGCAAAAAATGTCTAGCTTTTTGCGCTAATACTTTATTCCCTGAGGAGTACGACGATGACGTCCCTGACGACTACGCAAAATCGCCCAAGTCCCGATCTGGTAGAAGAAGACCTGACGGGTGCGGAGATTGTGGTCCGTGCGTTGCGTGATGAAGGTGTGGAACATGTTTTCGGTTATCCGGGTGGTGCGGTGCTGTATATTTATGACGAGCTCGCACAGCAGGATGCCGTCAAGCATATTCTCGTACGTCATGAGCAGGCGGCAGTGCATGCAGCAGATGCTTATTCCCGGGTCACTGGCAAGGTTGGTGTGGCGCTGGTCACCAGTGGTCCGGGCGCCACCAATGCGGTGACCGGCATTGCCACGGCGTACATGGACTCGGTGCCCATAGTGGTGATCACCGGGCAAGTGCCCGTTGCGCTCATCGGTAATGACGCCTTTCAGGAAGTGGACACGGTGGGTATTACGCGGCCCTGCACCAAGCATAATTTCTTGGTGAAGGATGTCCGCGATCTGGCGAGCACCCTGAAGACGGCTTTTTATCTGGCGGCGACGGGGCGGCCAGGCCCGGTGCTGGTGGACATCCCCAAGGATATTACCAGCCACAAAACCCATTATCATTACCCGGAAAAAATCAGTCTGCGTTCCTATAAACCGACGCTGAAAGGCCATCCGGGGCAGGTGCGTAAAGCCATGCAGCTCGTTACCGGTGCGCAGCGGCCGATGTTCTATACCGGCGGCGGCATTATCCTCGGTAACGCTTCCGGAGAACTGCGCAAGCTGGTGCGCACTTTGGGCGCGCCCATCACGAATACGCTCATGGGGTTGGGCGCTTACCCGGCGTCGGATCGCCAGTTTTTGGGGATGCTGGGTATGCACGGTACCTACGAAGCCAATATGGCGGTACAGCACTGTGATGTGCTGGTGGCCCTGGGTGCGCGTTTTGACGACCGCGTCACCGGCAACCTCACCAAATTCGCGCCGCACGCCCGGATTGTGCATGTGGATGTTGATCCGTCCTCCATCTCCAAGAATGTGCGGGTGGATGTGCCCGTCGTCGGCGATTTGCAGCAGGTACTGCTGGAGATGAACCAGATTCTGGCGGAAAATGGTCAGCGCAATGATCCGCAAGCCATGCAGGCGTGGTGGACGCAGATTGAAGAATGGCGGCAGCGCGATTGTCTGCACTATAATCAGGACGACCGGATCATCAAGCCGCAGCTTGTGGTGCAGAAATTGTTTGAGCTTACCGGTGGTAACGCCATCGTCACCTCGGATGTGGGCCAACACCAGATGTGGGCCGCGCAATTCTATGGTTTCGACCAGCCACGTCGCTGGATCAATAGTGGCGGATTGGGCACCATGGGCTTCGGGCTGCCTGCGGCCATGGGCGCGCAGGTTGCCGAACCGGATGCGACGGTGGTTTGTGTGACGGGAGATGGTAGCATCCAGATGAATATTCAGGAGTTGTCCACCTGCCTGCAGTATAACCTGCCCGTCAAGGTGGCGTGTCTCAACAATCATTATCTGGGGATGGTGCGTCAATGGCAGGAGTTTTTCTATGAAAATCGTTACGCCATGAGCTATGTGGATGCCTTGCCTGACTTCGTGAAATTGGCCGAAGCTTATGGCCATATCGGCCTGCGCGCGGATACCCCTGCTGATGTGGAACCAGTGATCCGTGAGGCACTGCGCCTTAAAGACCGCATGGTGTTCATGGATTTCCAGGTAGATCCGCAGGAAAACGTCTACCCCATGGTGCCTGCAGGTGCGGCCCTCTCCGAAATGATTCTGGTATAACCCATGCGCCATATCATCTCTATCTTGCTGGAGAATGAAGCGGGTGCCCTGTCACGAGTGGCGGGGCTGTTCTCGGCGCGTGGTTATAACATTGAGGCGATGACTGTCGCGCCGACTCACGATCCGAGTATTTCGCGGATGACGGTGGCGACGCGAGGTTCCGAGGAAATCATGGAGCAGGTCCTCAAGCAGTTGAATAAGCTTGTGGAAGTCATACGCGTGCACGACTTGACCGAGGGGCCGCACATTGAGCGCGAGCTGATGCTGATCAAGGTTCATGCCGTAGGGCAGGATCGCGAGGAGGTCAAAAGGCTGTCGGATGTTTTCCGGGGGCGTATCATTGACGTGACGGACCGCTCCTACACGATGGAGCTGACGGGTACAGGCGAGAAGCTGGATGCCTTTATCCATGCTCTGGACCCCGGTATGGTCATTGAAGTGGTACGCAGCGGTGCCAGCGCCATCAGTCGCGGTGCCAAGGCAATCTAATCCATAAATAAAAATTTACAATCACTTAACCAAATAAAAAGAGGTTTCACATGAAGGTTTATTACGATAACGACGCCGATCTCGCCCTGATCCAGAAGAAGCAGGTGGCCATCATCGGCTACGGTTCCCAGGGACATGCCCACGCCTTGAACCTCAAGGATTCCGGCGTCAGCGTGGTCGTTGCTTTGCGCAAGGATTCTTCCTCCTGGGAGAAAGCCAGTAATGCCGGACTGGCCGTCAAGGAGGTTGCCGCAGCCGTGGCCGCAGCCGATGTGATCATGATCCTGACCCCCGATGAAGGCCAGGGCGCGCTGTATCGCGATGAAATCGCGCCGAACATCAAGCAGGGTGCGGCACTGGCGTTTGCCCATGGCTTTAACGTCCACTTTGGCCAGATTCATCCGCGCGCCGATCTGGACTGCTTCCTGGTGGCGCCTAAGGGACCCGGTCATCTGGTGCGTTCTACCTATACGCAAGGTGGCGGTGTGCCCAGCCTGATCGCGGTCCATCAGGATGCAAGCGGTAATGCCACCAATATTGCGTTGTCCTATGCTAAGGCCAACGGTGGTACCCGTGCCGGCGTGATCGAGACCAGCTTCCGGGAAGAAACCGAAACGGATTTGTTTGGCGAGCAAGCGGTGCTGTGTGGTGGCGCTACGGCGTTGGTGCAGGCAGGTTTTGAGACGCTGGTGGAAGCCGGTTATGCGCCAGAAATGGCCTATTTCGAGTGCATGCATGAACTGAAGCTGATTGTCGACCTCATGTACGAAGGCGGCATCAGCAATATGCGCTACTCCATTTCTAATACGGCGGAGTACGGCGACCTGACGCGCGGCCCGCGGGTTGTAAATGCGGATACCAAGGCGGAGATGAAGAAGATTTTGACCGAAATTCAGAATGGTCAGTTTGCCAAGGAGTTTATTCTGGAGAATCAGTCAGGTAAGCCGACCATGCAGGCTATGCGCCGGATTGGGGCGGAGCACCCCATTGAAGTGGTGGGCAACAAGCTGCGCTCGATGATGACCTGGATCGGTCAGAACCGGATCGTGGACCGTTCGCGCAACTGAAGTTTGCGGCCGGGATTGGCGATAGTCTGCATGGGCGGAATGGCTGTGGGCAAAAAGTAATCTGCCTGTGCTGATTCCGCCCTTTTATCATTGTCCGGCTCCTGATACCCTCCGCCCATGAAAACAGACTATCCTTATCCCTTACTGGCGCGCGAAGGCTGGCCTTTTTTGGCCTTGTTTTTAGGTGTCGCCATTGTGCTGCAGATATTTACGAATGGCTGGTGGGCTGCGCCGTTTTATCTGCTTTTTCTCTTCAGCCTCCAGTTCTTTCGTGATCCGCGGCGTCCCCTGCCGGTGTTATCGGAAAGATCGGTGGTGTGCCCCGCTGATGGCAAGGTGATCGCCGTTGAGCAGGTTGACGATCCCTATCTTTCCCGTCCTGCGCTCAAGATCAGTATCTTTATGAATGTGTTTGATGTGCATGTGAATCGCATGCCGGTTAAGGGACAGGTGCAGAAAACCTGGTATTTTCCGGGTAAATTCTTCAATGCCGCCCTCGACAAGGCTTCTTTGGAGAACGAACGCAATGCCCTTTGGGTGAAAACCGACGATGGCAGCGACGTGACTGTCGTACAGGTGGCAGGGTTGGTCGCGCGGCGTATTGTTTGTCATGTCGCGGCCGATAGCGGCGTGGCCGCGGGACAGCGCTTCGGCTTTATCCGCTTTGGTTCGCGGGTAGACACCTACCTGCCGGTCAATGCCCAGCCCCTGGTGGCCGTAGGCGAACGGGTGCGTGCGGGTGCCCAGTGTATTGCGACCTTGGGTGCCCAACAGCCATGAATCCCAGATATCCGCGCCGTGGGGTTTATGTTCTGCCCAACCTCTTTACCACGGCCAGCCTGTTTGCCGGTTTTTATTCCATCATTGCTTCCATCAACGGTCACTACCGGGTGGCCGCCATCGTCATTTTTATTGCCATGATTCTCGATGGCCTGGATGGGCGCGTGGCAAGGATGACGCATACGGAAAGCGCATTCGGCGCGGAATATGATTCATTGGCGGATGTGATTGCCTTTGGTATGGCGCCGGCTATTTTGGTATTTCTGTGGGGGCTGCAGGATTTCGGCAAATTCGGGTGGCTGGGGGCATTTATCTATACTGCCTGTGGTGCTCTGCGCCTGGCCCGCTTTAACACTCAGGTGCATAGCGCATCCAAGCGCTACTTCCAAGGCTTGCCCATACCCACAGCGGCGGCAGTGCTGGCCAGTCTGGTCTGGGTGGCGGTAGGGGAGGGATATCCCTGGCTGACACAGATTAGCGAGTATCTGGCGCTGGGACTGGTCTACGCGTTGGGCCTGTTGATGGTCAGTAATGTCCGTTTCCGCAGTTTCAAGGATTTTGACCTGCACGGGCGGGTACCTTTTGCCTTAGCCATCTTTGTGGTACTGGTTGTGGCCCTGGTCGCCGTGCATCCACCTCTGGTACTGTTTATCGCCGTGATTTCCTACGTGGTGGTGGGGTTGCTGTTGACCTTGTGGCAAATCCGCAGCCACCGTATCCAGCGGCGGCGTGGTGGCCTTGGTCACTGACTTGCCGGCACCGTGAATGCGCCCCAATGCAGAGTGCAGGAAATGCGCGCCGACTGACCATTTTGTACTGGCGCCCCCTTGGGGACGCCCAGGCCGGATTAGGCCGGTTACGGGGATGCCCCATATTTTTTTATTTGGCTGGCGATATCCTGGTGATCACGTACCCCCCGGCAGTATCTTTTGAGAAGTCGAAATTCACATGCTCGCCAATCTTAAGACTGGCGAGCATGGCCTTGTCCATGACCAGGAAATTCATGGACATCTTGGGCCAATCAAGGGCCTTGACGGGGCCCATGGCAACGTTGACTGTGCCGGTGGGATTGATGCTGTTGATTTTGCCATGTCCCATGAATATCTGGGCCTTGACCGCCTGTGCCCCGGCCATGTTTTTGGTGCCACCCATATTGTCCATGGCCGCCTGTGCCGGAAGCGTGACCGCCGAAGAACACAGCAGAATGAGGGCGAGATAGAAGCGTTTCATTGTCGTCTCCTTGCTATTGTTAAACTGTTTCCTTGTTGAATTCCAACGTTGCTGTCGCTACAAAAACTCCCGCAGTATCCCTCCTTTCCACCCATGATCATTACTTCCTCCTCATCCGTAGCCCCATCAGCGTAGGCCCAATCGCCGCTTCTGCCACAGGGCGTAAAGGGCAGGAATTACCAGCAAGGCCAGCAACGCGGCGCTGAACATGCCGCCCACCATGGGGGCGGCAATGCGCTTCATCACATCGGCACCGGCGCCATGGCTGAACATGATGGGTAAGAGGCCACCCACCACCAGGGTAAAGGTCATGGCCAATGGCCGCAGGCGCAGCATGGTCCCCTCAATGACGGTCAGCCGAAGGTCGTGCCAGTTCCGCAAGGTGTCACTGGCCTGCCGCCGGAGGAGGGCCTGGTCCAGGTAGAGAAGCATCACCACCCCGAATTCCGCCGCCACTCCCGCCAAGGCGATGAAACCCACCGCCACCGCCACCGAGAGCTTGTAATTCAGCCAATAGATGAGCCAGAAACCACCCACCAGAGACAGGGGCAAAGTCAGCAGGATAATGGCCACCTCCACCCAGTTCTTGAAGTTGAAGTAGAGGAGCAGGGCGATCAGCAGAATGACGGCAGGAATGACCAGTTCCAGGCGTTTAGTGGTTTGCTGCATGATCTGATACTGGCCCACCCAGGAGACGGTGTAACCACCTGGGAGATTGACGGCCTTCGCAATGGCCGCTTTGGCACGGGGCACATAGGCGCCGATGTTGGTGCCCGGTTTCAGGTCAATGTAGATCCAACTGTTCAGACGGCTGTTGTCGCTAGTGAGCATCGCTGGCCCCCCCTCGATGCGGAGATCGGCTACCTGGGCCAGGGGGATCTGGGCACCGTCGGGTGTGGCGATTCGGCTTTCCATCAGGGTGGACAGGGATTGGCGCAGTTCCCGAGGGTAACGGAGAACCACCGGGAAGCGTTCCAGCCCTTGTACCGCGGTGCTCAGGACCTTGCCGCCAATGGCCGTTTCCACGAGACGGTTCACATCCGCTACCGAAAGGCCGTAACGGGCGGCTTTGCTGCGATCAGTGCGCACGACGATATATCGACCGCCAGCAACCCGTGCCGCGTAGGCACTCTGGGTGCCGGATATTTTCTGCAAAGCCGTTTGGAGTTTCTGCCCCAGGCGGTTCAGGGTATCGAGATCCGGACCCGTCACCTTGATGCCAAGAGGGGTTGTCAACCCGGTGGTGACCATATCCACTCGGTTCTTGATCGGCTGCGTCCACACATTGGACAGGCCAGGAATGCGCAACGCCTCATTCATCCTGTTCTGCAGCTTGTGTATCGTCATCCCGACGGGCCACTGATCCGGCTCTTTGAGCGTGACAGTGGTATCAAACATCGATAAGGGTGCCTGATCTGTCGCCGTCTGGGCCCTGCCCGCTTGACCGAAAACCGTTTTCACCTCGGGGAAGGTCTTGAGGATGCGGTCCGTCTGCTGCAAAACCATGGCCGCCTCACCGATGGAGACGGCGGGGTCCTGAAATATCGGCATGTAGAGCAGCGTCCCCTCGTTCAGGGGGGGCATAAACTCCGATCCCAGACGGTTCCAGGGGTAAAAGAGGGTGGCCGTGAGCAGCAGGGCAAGAATCAAAATAATCCAGGGCGCGCGCAGGACAGTGTGGATGACCGGACGGTAGAGGAAAGCCAGGACCCGATTCAGGGGGTTTTTGTTTTCAGGGCGGATGCGGCCGCGGATGAACCAGGCCATCAAAATGGGCACCAGGGTGACCGAAAGGAGGGCGGCGGCGGCGATGGAAAAGGTCTTGGTGAAGGCGAGCGGCGCGAAGAGTTTACCCTCCTCGCCACCCAAGGCGAAGACCGGCAGGAAGGAAACAGCGATGATAATCAGCGAGAAGAACAGTGCCGGACCGACCTCCGCCGTCGCCGCTATGGCCGCTGCCCAAGGGTCGATGCCGGGGTTGTGTTCCAAATGTTTGTGCATATTCTCGATCATGACCACGGGGGCATCCATCATCACGCCGATGGCAATGGCGATGCCGCCCAGGGACATGATGTTGGCGGGGATGCCCATGGCCCACATGATGAGGATGGCGGCCAGTATTCCCAGCGGCAGGGCGACGAGGGCGACCAGCGCCGAACGTGCACGCAGCAGAAAGAGCAGGGAAATGAGCGCCACCGCCAGGGATTCTTCCAGCAGCTTGCCGGTCAGGGTGTGAATGCTGTGCCGAATAAGCGGGGCTTGGCTATAGGTGGTGACGACTTGTACCCCCTTGGGTAGGGAGGGCTGGAGTTCCTTGAGCTTGCGCTCAATTCGGTGGATGAGGGCATAGGCGTTGCCACCCTGGTTCATCATCACGATACCGCCCACCACCTGACCCTTACCGTCGAGTTCGGCGACGCCATTGGGCAATTGTGGACCCAACTGCACCCGGGCCACCTCTCGCAGCGTAATGGGCACATCGTTGCGTACGGCCAGCGACGCATCTTGCAGGTCTTTCAGGGAATGGATATAGCCCGCGGTGCGGACGATATAACTGGCGTCTCCCATGTCCACCACCGAGCCGCTGGTCTCCCCGTTAGCCGCCCGGATGGCGGCCTCCACCGTCGGCAGGGTCAGGTGGTAGGCGAGAAGTTTCTGCGGATCCACCACCACCTGGTATTCTTGCACCATGCCCCCTAGCGTGGCCACCTCCGCAACGCCGGAGATGCCCTGCAGTTCGTACTTGAGGAACCAATTCTGCAAGGTGGTGAGCTGGGCCAGATTCAAGGTCCCGCCGGGGTCGGTGAGGGCATACTCGAAGATCCAGTCCACCCCCGAACTGTTCGGCCCCAGGGCCGGGGTGATCCCCGGCGGCAGCTTGGACTGCACCTGGCTCAGGTATTGGAGTACCAGGTTGCGGGCCTGATAGATGCTGGTGCCCCCTTTGAAGAGGACGTAGACATAGGAGTCCCCGAACATGGAGTAGCCGCGCACGGCCTGGGCACCGGGTACCTCCTGCAGGGTGGTCTCCAGGGGGTAGGTCACCTGATCCTGAACAATCTGCGGAGCCTGACCAGGGTAGGAAGTCTTGACGATGACCTGGGTGGGCGAAATGTCGGGGAGAGCCTCCAGGGGGATGTTCATCATCGCCAACATACCACTGGCAATCAGCACCAAGGCGGCGATCACGACCAGCGCGCGGTTTGCCATACACCATCGCATGATTGCTCTAATCATGAGACTGCCCTCCTGGACCCATATCCATCCCGGTCATGGCGCTCTTGGTAGGCGCCGTATTGCCCCCTAACATACGGGCCTTGACGGACTGGAACTGGGATTCGGAATAGAGCAGGAACTGGGCACTTTCCACTACCCGGTCACCGGCTTTGAGCCCCTTGTCGATGGCTACCCAGCCGTCGGCCTCCACTCCGAGAGCGACCTGTACCGGCAGGAAGTGTCCTTGGCCCTCGCCCAGCATCACGTAATCTCTCTGGCCGGTACGCAGTACGGCGCTGCTGGGGACCGCCAGGGTCTCCTCGGGACTGGCCAGAACCGTGGCGTCGGCGTAGGTGCCGGGGCGTAGGTTTCCCCCAGGATTGGGAAAGCTCAGCCGGGCCGTCACCGTCCGGCTTTTGGGATCGAGGGTCGGATAGAGGAAGCTCAAACGTCCTACCCAGGTCTTGCCGGGATAGGCCGGCAGATGCAGACGCACGGGGTTGCCGATCCGTACCCAGGGCAACTGATGGGAGTAGAGCGCCACATTGACCCAAACCCGGTCGAGGTTGGCTATTTCATAGAGATTCGTTTGCGGCGAGACATAACCACCCTGGCGCGCATGGAGGGTCTCGACCACCCCGGAAGTGGGAGCTATGACCGCTACATTGCGTTCCGCTGTGCCGTGCCGGGCTAGAGCCGCGATCTGGTTTTCCGGCATGCCCAGCAGTCGCAATCTCGCCCGGGCTGCCGCCAGCAATGCCGGGCCTTCCGTCACCCCACCCTGGCGGCGGGCAATGAGATATTCCTGCTGGGCACTATACAGTTCGGGAGAATATATCTCGGCGAGCACCTGGCCACGTTGCACGGGGTCACCCACGGCGCGGACGTTCAAGCGTGTCACCCAGCCGGAGAAACGCGGAGTGACGGAATAGACCCGGTTCTCGTCCACCGCCACGGTGCCCACGGTATGGATGGCATGCCCCATCTGCCGGTGCTGCACCGCCACAAGGCGCACCCCCAGGTTTTGCGCCAGGCGCGGATCGATGCTGAGGCCGGACTCTTTTTTTGCGTTCGGGCTGGAGGCATAGACCGGGATATAGGCCATCCCCATACTGTCCTTCATCGGATGATCCGAATGGATTTTGGGGTCCATGGGGGCAGCCCAGTAGAGGATGTGCCGTTGCTTGGGCATACTTGCCGGAGCTGCGGCGGAGTGGGCGCCGGGCGCCGCGGCAGGGGTTCGCAGCCACCAGACCGCATTGGCCCCGAGACCCACACCAATGACGAGTAGGCTGATGCCGATAATCCAGTTGCGTGGCTTCATGGTTGTATCTCTCCCTCTCCTTGGGTGGCGAGAAAATCCAGTTCTGCGGCGCTGAGGGCCAGATCGCGGCGGTATTGCAGGCGGGTCAGGGCGTAGTCCAGCACGTCCTTCTGGGTGCGCAACACCGCATCCAGTCCGGCGCGTCCCGCCGAGTAGGCGGCGAGCGTTGCGGAAAAGGCATTCCGTGCGGTGGGCAGCAGTTGTCGATCCATGCGCTGCAACTGGATTTTGTAGGATTCATAGCGGGCAAAGGCGGCACGAGCCTGCTGGGCCAGGGCCAGGTGTTGATCGTCGTAGCGATATTGCGCCTGCTGGGCCTTGGCCTGGGCGGCGGCAACGTCCTGGTCCTGGCGATCCCCCGGGAATAGCGGCAGGCTCAGGTCAACCCCCGCTGACAGCCAGTTGGGGCTGCCGGGGTGGAAATCCTGGCCATAACCGACGCTGACGGTGACGTCCGGCCAATAGCCGGTTTTGGCTACCTGCACGCCCATTTGCGCGGCACGGGTCTGCGCCTGGGCGGCGCGCAGGAGGGGCTGGCCGGAAAGTCGGGCTTCCATTTCGGCAAGAGTGGGGGGTGGCGGCAGATTCGGCCATTGCTTTTCTATGGACGGCGGTTCCGGCAGATTTAGAATCTGGGCGATTTGCGCCAGATCGCTTGCCTGCTCTGCCTGCAATCTGGTGATGTCATTGGCCAAACTGTCGCGCGCCAGTTGGGCACGGAGTACCTCGGCCTGTGTCCCTTGTGCGGACCGGTAGAGCGCCAGTGCCGCTTGCACACTCGCGGCCTCCAACCGTTCCTGGTGCCGGACCGTGGCCATGGCATTTTCGGTATAGAGGGCTTGCAGCCAGGCACGGCGCAGCAACAACACCAACTCGGCGGACTGGCCGCGCAGGGTATCGACGACCGCCTGGGCCTCCACTCCCGCCCGTTGTCCTTCCAGCCCCAGTTTGCCAAAGGAGGGAAAGGTCTGACTCAGGCCCACGCTCAGCATGCTCATCTGCTGCTGATTCATGGAGAAGCTGTTGAGGGGCAGGTTCGCGGCACCGAGGGCGAGATGCGGATCGGGCAACTGGGCAACGGCCACGGCCTTGTGCCGCAATTCCGCAATCTTTTGGGTCAGGGCGCCGAGTCCGGGATTTTGCCGCAGGGCAACGGCTTCCGCGCTCTGCAGGCTCAGCGAGGCGGCCCAGGCGGGTGTTGCCGACAGGAGCAATAGCACCCCGACAGAGAGGCGAATACCGCCCCATGTCGGTTGGATAAAACGACCAGGAATATTGGTGTACATAAAAATCTCCATGGCAAAAAAGCGATACATCTCCTCAGGTTAGAGAGGAGTGCCAGTTTGCTCAGGAGAGATTAAATGACCAACCGCACGTGCTGGAGGGGAGGGGAGGGATGCGGCAGGCGGGGGAGAAAACCCTGGGTTGCTGCCGGGAAGAAGATTGCCGGACGGGAAAATGTCACGGAGCCCATCATTGCCGGGGCCGGGAAGGTTATTCCCGGGAGTCTTAATCCCCCCGGTGCATGGGTTGCTGCGCAGATCGACACGCACTGGCCGGACATCGCCCCGGAATGTATGCTCACGTTCATACCGTGAGCACCCTGGCAACAGGGCATGTCCGCTATCGACATGCCTGGCGTGGCAGTGCAGGAAACACCGAGCGGCATGGCCACTGCAACATTGCTTACCCATGTTCCGAGGAAGAACATGAACATAGCCAACAAGGCGAGCAAGGGAGAGTGATGGCGGATTGTTTGCATGTCGGTGTCAGCTGATCTCGGTCAGTACGTCGAAGCCTGCCGCGTCGTGATCGCGGGATCCGTTGGCGCAAGCCGACATCCATACGCTTACAATAATCATAAAATGACTCTTTTTGGAGCTCGTAGGGCATCGTAAACCATGAAGTGCGCTACAGAGTCAAGGCGTAAAAGTTTTCCCTAAATCGACAAGGAGCAGGACGCTGTACAGCATGAGGTGCGTGGTTATGGTCTGTGGGAGGTTGTAGTAGTCTGCTCTGGGGGTACGCATGATATTGACGATATACGGGGCCACGATTGTCACCCTGATGATGCTGTTTTATGCATTCGAATCGCGCTCGCACTGGTTTACGCTGGCCTTTGCAGTAGCTTGTCTGGGGTCCGCGGCTTATGGATTTCTCGCCGGCACCTGGCCCTTTGGTGTCGTCGAGAGCGTCTGGTCGCTGGTGGCGTTGCGTAAGTGGCAAGTGGTTCGCCTCCGCTAGCAATATGGCTGCTCATACCAGAGGCGTGTCGCACCTGGAGACGCAAGGATATGCGGAATGGTGGAGCGTGCGGCTCAATGCTTATGTAAATGGTGCATGTCCGGGGTGTGGGCATGGTTATGGGTCAGTGCTTCGTGCTTATGCGGGTGGCGATGGCTGACACCGGGCACCAGCGGATCAGGGTGTGCGTGCTGATGGTGTGCGTCATGCACATGGACATGATCATGTTCCATGAGCGTATGGGTATGTTCATGCGCGTGGCTTTCGGTGAGATGCATCCAGATGCCCCAACCCATCAGCGCTCCGGCGATCAGTAAGAGTGGAGTGACTGGGGCACCGAGCATCACGCTGAGCATGGCACCGACAAAGGGGGCGCTGGAAAAATATGCTCCCGTCCGCGCGCTGCCGAGATGACGCAGACCGACCACAAAAAAGGCGAGGCTGACGCCATAGGCGAAGAAACCCAGCAGCATCGCCGCCGCCATGTCCGGCAGGGCAGGCAGACGGTCACCGAGTAACAGCGCCAGTCCGAGGTTCACGCTACCCGCCACCCAGCCTTTGTTGGCGGCGATCCAGCTGGTATCGGTCAGGGATACCTTGCGGGTCAGGTTGTTATCCATACCCCAGGCAAAGCAGGCGCCGATGATGGCGGCGGCGGACCAGAGGTGGTCGAAATGCACCTGTCCAGGCCAACTGAGGAGCACCATCCCCAGCACAATCGCCACCATGCCCCAGGCTATGCGGCGGTCAAAACTTTCCTTGAACACCCACCACGCCAATAGGGTCGTAAACACCGTCTCCGCATTTAACAATAAAGAAGCCGTTGAAGCGGCGGCACCCTGCAAGCCGATCATGAACAGCACCGGTGCAACGATTCCACCCGCCAGCACCGAAACCCCAAACCAGAAAGCATCCCGACGCGACAAGCGCACCCGTTCGGCGCGGCGCAGCCAGCGGTAGAGGGTCAGTCCCAGGCCGGAGCCCAGATAGAGCAGACCCGCCAACATCCAGGGGCTTACCGATGCCAGCAGAATCTTGGCCAGCGGCGTACTCGCTCCAAAGAGCAGCGCTGACAGGAGGGCGGCCTGAATGCCGGGACGGCGTAGGGTGTGGAGGAGGGACATGGGCATCCTGTAGGCGAAAAGAACCATTGATCAGCCGTCATGATAAAACGGGCGCGGTCTGCATGACAGACCGCCATAAGCACCGTCGTCGAGAAAAGGGTTATCCAGGAAGCGATACTTGCCGCGCTGCTTTCGCTGTCAAAGCGCTATAAATCACCGGTGCCAGCCACAAAGACATGAACACGGACAGCAGCAGACCACCCATGACCGCCACCGCGAGGGGCTTGAGCAGGTCAGTGCCGTGGCCGATACCGATGGCCAGCGGCAAAAAGCCGAAGACATCGGCGAGCATGGTCATCAGGATGGGGCGCAAGCGCTGCCGGGCGGCTAGGGCGACCACGGCGGGGCGCGGCTGCGGACCACCGAGTTGCCGGGCACGGGCAAAAATCAGAATCACATTGTTGACCGCAATGGCAAAGACCAGCAGCACGCCGAGAAAGGCGGTGCTATCGAGGTCAATACCGAGGAGCAGGAGCGCCAGCAAGGCCCCCGGTGCCGCCAGCGCAATCGCCAGCAGGGCGGAAATGGCCGCCCGCTGACTGCTGAACTGAAAGCCGAGCAGGATCAGGAGCAAGGCCAGCGCTCCGCCGAGAATCAGCGCCATCTGCTGAAAGCTCTGTGATTGCTGGCGATAATAGCCGCCCAGCAAGCTCGTCACGTTGGTCGGCAGATGCAGGTTCGCTACCACCACACGTGCTTTAGCGGCGGCCTGCGCCAGCCCCTCACCGGGCTTCGGCTGCAGCCAGACATAGGCATCGGGCACCAGATTCTGATGGGTCACAAAGGGTACCGCCCCCTGCACATGAACGCCAGCGATGCTTGCCAGCGGAGTAAAGCTCCCGTCCGGCAAGCGAATGGGGAGGGTGTCCATCTCGCGCGGGGTGAAATCGTGGCCGGCGAGGCTGACGCGAATCGGCAGAATCTGCTCGCCGTGCAGGAGGAAGCCCGCCTGTCGCCCCCAGAAACGCTCTTTGACCTGGCTAGCCAGCACTGGCGGGGTGATGCCATAAATCGCGGCCAGTGGCGATGGAGTGATCTCCAGCTCAGGACCCGCTGAAGGTGACTTGAAGTTCACGGACTCAAAGGCATGGCTCTGGCGCAATGCCGCCGCCAGACGCACGCCCTGTGCACGCAGTGTGGCGGAATCCGAGCCGAAGAGATAAACCACCAGCGGCGCGTGGGCACCCGAGAGATTGCCCAGGCGTACAATCATCGTTTGATGGAGTGTCAAGGAGAGCAGATTGGGAGCCGTCTGAAGGAACTGTGTCCGCAGCGTGTGCATCACCGTCTCGGTGCTCTGCGCGTGATTGGACTTGAGGACGATGGCGATAGCCCCCTTGTTGGCCGGCGCGTGGAGGAACTGGAAGCCGCGCCCGACCATCAGCGATGCCCGCTCCACATTGGGATTCTCCAGCGCCACCCGCATGAAATCCCGCCCCACGCGGGTGGTTTCCGCCACGCTGCTGCCGACCGGGGTACGGAAGGGCACCGAAATCACGCCCTCGTCCCAATGGGGCAGGAAGGCAGTGGGCAAGGTGGTCAGCGTCAGCCATCCCGCGACCGCGAGGAGCAGGACCACCGGAGTGGCCCACCACGGGCGGCGCATGCCGAAAATCAGCCAACGGCTGAAATGTCGACGTAACCAGCGCTCAGCGCCATTCCGCCGCTTCTGCTGCGGGCGCCCGGCGAGCCAGGCGGCCAGCACCGGCGTCACCAGCAGGGCGACGATTTGCGAAGTCAGCAGCGCAATGACGATGGCCAGCGCCATATGCCGGAACAAGAGCCCCAGCGTGCCGGACAAAAAGATCAGCGGCAGGAAGATCAGGCAGGAGGTGAGGGTGGCCAGGGTCATCAGCGGCAGAATTTCGGCAGCGCGGCGCAAGGCTTGCCGCCGTCGCGTCGTGCGGTCACCGTGCAGGCCATGGATCCCGCGTTCGATCACCACGATGGCGTGATCCACCAAGGCACCGATCGCCGCTGTCAGGCCGCCGAGCGTCATGATATTGAGTCCGTAGCCCAACGTATGCAGCACCAGAAAAGTAGCCGCCAGGGCCAGCGGGACGACCACCAGGGTCGCCAGCGCCCCGTCGAAACGGCCGAGAAAGGCGAAGACCACCAGCCAGGCGATCAGGCTGCCGAGTCCGAGGGCGATCCAGACGTCGCGCAGGCTGCTGCTGATCAAGTGACTCAGGTCATAGATCGGCACCAGCTGCACGCCGGGTGGCAGGTGTGTCCGTAAGGCGGCCAGCCGACTCTGCACGGCACGGGCGACATTCACATCGTTGGCTCGCGATTGCGACAGGACGTCGATGATCAGGGCATGGCGGTAGCCGGGGACGGCGGCATCGGTGAGCAAGGGTGGCGGACCGACCTGTACCCGCCCCAGCGCGCCCAACGCCAGCGGGGCGCGGATGCCTTCGGCG
>NZ_JAAZTY010000121.1 GCF_018854775.1 Acidithiobacillus ferriphilus
TACTGGCTGACCAACAACGTGGTTTCCATCGGCCAGCAATACCTGATCACCCGCCATATCATGGCGGCCAAGGACTAGGGTGGAGCCTCCCGTGTTGAGTTAGAGCCTTGGCCTATCAGCAGGGAGACACGATTGTGGCGATTGCCACGCCGCCGGGGGAAGGCGGCGTCGGTATTTTGCGCCTCTCTGGATCGCAGGCCCTGGCCATCGCGACGGTGCTCTGCGGCGGAGCAAAGGTAAAAGCACTGATGCCCCGGCATGCCCATTTTCGCCGCTTTCACGCCCGCGACAGCAGCGTGATTGATCATGGCATCGCCCTCTATTTTCCCGCCCCCCACAGCTACACCGGTGAAACCGTCGTGGAATTGCAGGGCCATGGCAGCCCGCTGGCCCTCGCCAGCCTGCTCACCGAGGCCATCGCTCTGGGCGCGCGGCCGGCGCGTGCCGGCGAGTTCAGTGAACGGGCCTTTCTCAATGGTCGTCTTGATCTTGCCCAGGCCGAAGCGGTTGCCGACCTCATCCACGCCCGCAGCGACGCCCAGGCACGCGCCGCGGCGGCGAGCCTGGAGGGTGCCTTCTCGCAGGCGGTCGATGGCATCCATGGCCAGCTCCTGCAACTTCTCGCCCTCGCCGAGGCCGGCCTGGATTTCAGTGAGGAAGACCTTGGCGATGCCCACGAACTGGCTATTGCCGATGGCCTGATGCGGCTGGAAGGCCAGATCGCGCATCTGCTCAAGCAAGCACAGCAAGGCGCCCAACTCGCCCGCGGCGGTCGCGTAGTGCTCGCCGGACGACCCAACGTCGGCAAATCCAGCCTGATGAACGCCCTCGCCCGCCGCGCATCGGCCATCGTCACCGCCATCCCCGGTACCACCCGCGACCTGCTCCGCGAAGAAATCGTCCTCGACGGCCTGCCGGTGGAGCTTATCGATACTGCCGGGTTGCGCGCGGCCACGGATGCCGTGGAGGCGGAAGGTATCGCCCGTGCCCGCCATATATTGCACAGCGCGCAATTGATCCTGTTGGTGGCAGACGCGAGCGCGGGATGGCAGGTGGAGGATGAGGCCATCCTGCGTGACCTGCCGGAAGGACCGCGCCTGATCCTCTGGAACAAGCTGGATCTGGTTTCCGCCCCGCCCCTCACCCCCGTCGGTGAGCAGAGTATCGCCCTCTCTGCCCAAACTGGCGTCGGCCTCGATATTTTGCGGCGCAGCTTGATGGAGGCCCTCGGTATGCAGGGCGACAGTTGTCCCTTCAGCGCCCGCCGTCGCCATGTCGAGGCGCTGGAGCATTGTCTGCAGGACATTCACGCCGCGCGCGATATGCATCGCCTGGGGGGCTCCCCTGAATTGGTCGCGCAGTCTCTGCGTGAAGCCGCTGTGGCATTGGCCAGTATCACCGGTCATATTGATGTGGAAGACATTCTCGGCGAGATTTTTTCGCGCTTTTGTATCGGGAAGTGAGGCGGAATAGCGAAAATATCCGGCATGACCGGGAAGCGCCAGTCAGAGCAAATAAGATCTTTATATAAATCAGAAAAAACTTAACTTGTTTGAAAATGAGCGCTACCCTAACGGAATGGGTTCCATATTCTCGACAGGAAATAAAATACTGGCAGGCTTTAGCCTGGCCGTTTTAGCGCTTGTTCTGGTGGGAGCGCTGGCCTTTCGCGCCGCGACCGGCTATGTCCGGGCTTCTTACCGGGTGGAGCATATCCAGACGGTACTACAGAGCCTTGAACGCTGCTGGGCGCTGATCAATGAGGCGGAAACTGCGCAGCGCGGCTATCTCCTTACCGGCAATTCGTTCTATCTTCAGGAACGTCAGGCGGCAATCCAGCGCTTTCAGACGACACTGGATGATTTGCCGAACGAGGTGACGGACAACCCACTCGAAGAGCATCGGGCGGTGGCGCTACGGCAGCGGTCACAGAGACGCTTGCAGCTTCTTGATAATGTTCTTGACGCTTACGAAAAACAGGGTCTTCCGGCGGCCCAGGCGATGCTTCGTGCGGGCGAAGGGATCGCCGAAATGGCGGCGGTGCATGATCTGGTCGAGAAGATGCGTGCGACCGAAAGCGGTCTGCTCAGGAAGCGCACCGGAGCGGCCCAAGAGGCGGGCGAGGCAACGTTATGGGCTATCGGAATCACGATTGTCCTGCTGATCGCACTGCTTACCGGGCTCTTTTGGCAAATAAGAAAGGAGGGGCGTGAACGTCGCGCAGCGCAAGGAGAGCTGGAAGAATCCCTGTGCATTGAAAGCAGTCAAGGACAAATTCTTGCCCTCTTTAGTGGTTCCGATTTTGGGTTGACGGAGATCCTTCAACAAGTTCTGAGCATCCTGGCGGAGAATCATCCCTTCCCGGTCTCTGCATTTTATCGCTATGACGAATGGCAAGGCCACTTTGTTCTGGCCGCACACCGGGGCACCGATAGACAACTGGCAAGCGGTTTTCAGCGTGGAGAGGGTGTCCTGGGCGAAGCGGCCATGTCGGACCATCCGCAACGCTTGAGGCAACCCGATGACAACTCCGGGTTTCTGGTGGACGCTGGGATCTGCCAGTTTCGAGCTGCAGAGATCGCCATGGTGCCGATCCGTTATCAGGAGCAGCAATTCGGGGTGCTGGTGGTGGCTTCGCTAGAAGCCCTAAGCGAGAGAAAAATCGCCTTCCTGGATAAGCTTTCCCTGGAGATAGGCGCGGCCCTCAACCACATCGCTCAGAAAGAAAACCAGCAAATCATGGCTGTTGAATTGCGTAAACAAAGCGAAGCATTGCTGGAAAGGAACCAGTTGTTGCGCCTGGCGGATCAGGCCAAGTCTGATTTTCTGGCCAACATGTCTCATGAGTTGCGTACCCCTCTCAATGCCGTTATTGGTTTTTCCGAGTTGTTGAAGGACGGCATCATGGGTGATCTCAGTCCCGAACAAAAAGATGCCACCAGGGATATTTTTGAAAGCGGCCAACATCTCCTTTCTCTCATCAACGATATCCTGGACCTCTCCAAAGTGGAGGCAGGTATGATGAAGCTGGAGTTGGAAGCGACGAACCTTCACGATTTGTTTCAGGGTTCTTTGGGTATTGTCCGGGAAAAGGCAGTCGCCCACCAGATTCGGCTTGACCTCGAAATGGAACCAGACTTTCCCCCCGTTTACCTGGATGCGCGCAAGACCAAGCAGATTTTGTACAATCTACTGTCCAACGCCGTGAAATTTACTCCCGATGGAGGTCAGGTAACGCTCTGCGGGCGTAGCAGAAGCGATTTGTCCGGCCCTGAATATGCCGCCTATCCCGACTGGTTGGAAATCAGCGTAACCGATACGGGCATCGGTATTGCGGAAAAAGATCAGGAACGGCTTTTTAAGCCCTTCGTCCAGGCTGACAGCGGTTTGGATCGCCGCTACGAAGGTACCGGCCTCGGTCTTTCCCTCGTCAAACGTCTGGCGGAGCTGCACGGTGGGCGAGTGAGCATGGAAAGTACGCTTGGGGAGGGTTCCACTTTTCATGTCTGGCTTCCCTGGCGAGAGGAGGCCGTTCTTGCGGAGGCGGATTCCGCAAAGGCGGTTTCCGCCCCTGAAACAAATCACTCCGCTTTGGTGATAGAGCATGACGACGCCACAGCGACCCTCCTGGAAGGTTACCTGAGGGATGACGGATTTCGCGTGCGTCGGGCTCGCGACCCTGTTAGCGCTTTGGATATGGCATGTGAAGAACGTCCAGATCTCATCATTCTGGAGATGAATCCGCCAGGCAGGGACGGCTGGGATTTTTTAGCGGCCCAGCACCGGGATGCGCGTCTGGCTACCATCCCGTTGGTAATTACCAGTACGGATTCAGAGCAGGGTTCAGGCTTTTTCCTCGGGAGCGTTCAAATACTGCAGAAACCCATTGAAATTGAACGGCTGGAAAAAATCCTGCAAAAACTCGGTTTTGTGGTGACGAGGCAGAATCGTCCCGTGATCCTGGTGGTCGATGACGATGCGCGGGCGGTGGCGGTCATTAATCGCCAGTTGAGCAATGGCGGTTACGAGGTCATCAGTGCTTATGGCGGGCGGGATGCCGTGACCATGGCAGAACATCTTCATCCCGATCTGATTTTGCTGGATTTGATGATGCCGGAATTCAGCGGTTTTGACGTAGTGGACGCGCTACAGCAAAACCCAAGCATGGCGGCCATCCCGGTTTTGGTTTTGACGGCCAAAATAATTACGCCAGAGGATCGCCGTCGCCTGAATGGACATATCCTGAAAATTATGGAGAAGGCGAGTTTCAGGCGCGATCAATTCCTCGGAGAGGTGCGTCGCGCACTGAACACCGCCCATTCTCACCCAGGGGAAGATATTGCCTAAGCGAATTTTGATCGTTGAAGACAATATGATCAACTACAAGCTTGCAGGTATTGTCTTGCGCAAGGCCGGTTATGAGATTCTGCACGCGGGCGACGCAGAACAAGGTATTGTCATCGCTCGTGCCGAGTATCCCGACCTCGTTCTCATGGACATTCATCTGCCGGGCATGGATGGACTTACAGCGATCCGCATCCTGAAGGAAGATCCCGCGACGCGGAGGATCCCTATCATAGCCCTGACGGCCTTGGCCATGAAGGGGGATGAGGAAAGCATTTTTGCCGCTGGCTGCGATGCCTATCTGAGTAAGCCGATAGGTCATCAGACGCTTATAGAAGTTGTGGGCCGTTTTCTGTAGCCGCAGAGGGGAAGCCGATGCCTGAACAGCGATCCATGATTCTGATAGTAGATGATGAAGGGAGTAGCCGTCGTCTGCTCACGGCCTTATTGCAGAATGATGGTTATGAGACGCTGGCGGCATCCAGCGCTCAGGAGGCGTTGGCGCGGCTTCAGGATCGCCGACCGGATTTGATACTCACCGACGGTATGATGCCTCAGATCAGCGGCTTTGAACTGGCGGCACGGCTCAAGGCGGACTCCCGCTATGCCAATTTACCCATCATCATCGTCACGGCCTTCGACGACCGCAAAACGCGTTTGCATGCCTTGGAGGCCGGGGTGGATGATTTCCTCGGCAAGCCGATAGACCGGGCGGAGTTGCGCGTGCGGGTGCGTAATATTCTGCGGCTCAAGGAATACAGTGATCGCATCCGACGCAATAATGAGACTTTGGAAATCACCGTTCGGCAGCGCACGGCCCAGCTGCACGATAGCTATTTGCAGACGATCAATGTTCTTCTGCGCGCCGCCGAGAAAAAGGACGAAGAAACCGGCGCCCATATTCAGCGCATCGCCTATTACTGCAAGGAGTTGGCACAACAACTGGGCATGGGGACAGATTTTGCCGATCTCATTTTTGTGGCGAGTCCTATGCACGATGTAGGAAAGATCGGGATTCCCGATCCTATTCTGCTGAAACCCGGTCCTCTGGATGCCGCTGAATGGGTCATTATGCGTACGCACACCACACTCGGCGCCAATATTATTGGCCAACACAATGTCTCCCCAGAATTACAGATGGGATGGGAAATCGCTCTGGGCCATCACGAACGATGGGACGGAAGTGGCTATCCTTTCGGCAGAAAAGGCGACGAGATCCCGTTATCAGCGAGGATGATGGTATTGGCGGACATTTATGATGCCTTACGAAGTCGGCGTCCTTATAAGGAACCGCTGGATCATGAAAGAGCGGTGGATATTATCTTAAAAGGAGATGGACGAGTTAAGCCGGAGCATTTCGATCCTGATATTTTGGCGGCGTTTCCGCGCGCGGCCTCCACTTTTGCGGAGTGTTACGCCGCATTAACCGATTGTGACATGCCTAATGTGTAACCCATGAGTGCGGTCAAAGCATACCGTGTGCAAAACCGATGGCCACCATGATCAGCATGATCACGATGTAGATACGCAAACCCCAGAAGGCTATCTGAATACCTCCCCGAATCGGGGCGCGGGTCATGGGCCTGGGTTCC
The DNA here is from genome assembly GCF_018854775.1 of Acidithiobacillus ferriphilus. Taxonomy (GTDB): domain Bacteria; phylum Pseudomonadota; class Gammaproteobacteria; order Acidithiobacillales; family Acidithiobacillaceae; genus Acidithiobacillus; species Acidithiobacillus ferriphilus. The sequence continues at coordinate 5,937 of NZ_JAAZTY010000121.1, forward strand.
TGATGGATCTCCTCTTCCAGAAACGCCAGGAACTCCGGGGTCGCCTCGGAACGAAAGTCTTCTTTGGGATGCATGCAACGCTCCTCAGGGGGATGGGAAGACGACGGTATAGCCATAAACGGCATTGGCCAGAATTAGGAAACCAACGATGGTGAAAGCTGAATAATTCTGCCAGCGCCGATTCACATAGCTCCCCATGATCTCGCGATCATTCAGCAGCATGAGCAGAAATAGCATCGCCGCCGGCATGAATATGGATGCAATCACCTGCACGGTGAGGTTCAAAAACCCCAGGGGGATGTGGGGAATCAGGACCACCATAGCCGCCATGCCGGCGCTCAAAATGCCGGACAGATAAAAGGGCAAGGCCCGTTGTGGCTTGAGGTTCAGGCTCCGGGGGAGCTTGAGCGCTTCGCCCACCGCCCAGGAAGTGCTCGCCGTAATGGCGATGGCGGCGATCAGCCCGGACTCGACGAGGCCCAGAGCGAACAGCGCGGTTCCGACACTGCCCAGGCTACTCTGTCGTAACAGGTGGAGGATCGCCTGTATGTCGAACTGGGCGGCATTGGTGTGCCCATACGCCAGGGTACCCGTCAAGATGACGATGGTGATGGCGATAATCCCCATGGAAAGGCTTCCGAAGGCGGTATCGGCTTGACCGCTGGGGATGTCATTGACCGTCAGCCCCTTATCAACAACCGAGGATTGTTGAAAAAAAAGCATCCACGGAGCGATCGTCGTTCCGAGATTGGCGAGTATGACATAGGTAAAGGCGCCGACCGCCGTCCCCACCGGAATGTGCCAGTTGCCCACCGCCGCGATAACCTGGCCCCAGTCGGGGTGCGCGGCGATGGCC
>NZ_JAAZTY010000122.1 GCF_018854775.1 Acidithiobacillus ferriphilus
GACCCCGCCATTGCCCCGGCAACGCAGCGGGGCTACCGACGGCGGAGGACATTGTATCGGCGGGGAGGATTTCCAGCAGCAGCTCCGCATCCTCGCCTTCGGCATGCGCGAAATCGCTGGAACGATCCAGGCCGAGGAGACGGCGCAGTCGGGCATCGTCCACATCCCCGCGCCGCTGAAGGCGCCAACCCAGGGTACCCGCAGCGTAGCGCAGGGCACCCAGCGCATGGCCAATATCCAGTTGGCAATAACGCAGTGCCCGTTCGCCATATTTCCACGCTTCGCGCCACGCTATGGAACTCAGCCCGATATACACCCCTGAACCGCGCTGTCCGGTATCGGGATACCAGCGCTGTTCTAACAAATGATCACGACTCAAATAGTGGTAGAGTCCATCACTGATATCCTGCACCCCGAAGGCGAGAAGATAGGCCTCGGTGGGATGCAGGTTGCCGCTGGATGGATTGCAACGTAGTGCCCAACGATCAGGGCCGTATTCCTTCCAGGCCGCCAGCCCGAGGGAAAGCTCCAGAAGCTGAGCGATCGCCTGGAGGGTAAAGGGTTGGGGGGTGGCGGCGGACAGCCCGGCGAAGGTGACGGCAGTTTCGTCCGTCAACAACGGTAAGATGTATTGCGGGCTTCCGGTGAACTCGCGGAAGGGGTTGGGCTGTGCATCCCAGTCCAGCGCTTCCGGCCCGGCGGCGTAGCGATTCAGGTGATGTTTGGAGCGTTCATGGTAGGCCATCACCGTATGCGCCGCTTCGCCCTTATCGCTTGTCGCCATGATGTGCGCCGTTCCTTTAGTCAGCCTTGCTCGTGGCATTTTATTCCGGCGCGGCAACCACCGCCGGTCAACGCTCTTTCGGCGCGCTGACCGCCACCTTCTCCAGAGAGACATGACTGACACCCATGGCTTGATGAAAGACTTTGAACACCTTTTCGGAGACCGCGTCAGATACCACAAAATCCTGATACGACTGGCTGAGTAATTTCACATAAAGCGTTTGCAGCGCCTGATCATCCATGGCGTCCGTATTCCCCTCTCTTTTCAGGTAGTCATGAAAACGCTTGAGGATATGGAGACGATTAATATGGACCACCGTCTCATCATAGTCGATGTTCAGAAACTTCAGGAAATCCTCAGCGGAGGACAAACGCGCCAGTGTTTTACGTAGATCACTCATGGTGTCATCCTTGGAATTCGTCAAAGGGGAGGGGAGCTAAAGCTGCTGGGCTGCTGTTCGGTCCGCACAGGTTGGGATCGGAATCCGAACAGTTATTGCAGTCTTTTTCCGTCAGTTGCACGGCACGCCCGCTGGATTGGCCTTGCAGTTCCAGTTGGGAAATCCGTTCCATCAGGCACTGAATGGCTTTACCCACCGGGTCCGGCATGAGATGGTGATCAAGCTCAATACCGTGGGCGTTGATGCGGCGACGTTCCGCAGGCAGTACGACGCGGCCGGGGATGCCCACGACCGTCATACCCGGCGCCACATCGTTAATGACCACCGCATTGGCACCCACCTGACTGTCATGACCGATAGTGACGGGTCCGAGGATCTTCGCACCCGCACCCACCATGACCCGATCCTGCAATGTCGGGTGACGCTTGCCCGGATTCCAGCTCGTGCCCCCCAGAGTCACCCCATGGTACAGGGTGCAATCATCACCAATCTCGGCCGTTTCGCCAATCACCACGCCCATACCGTGATCAATGAAGAATCGGCGCCCGATTTGTGCCCCCGGGTGGATATCAATGCCGGTCGAGAAGCGCGCCATCGCACTGAGCACACGCGCCGGATATCGCCAGCCGCCCCGCCACCAGCGATGTGCGAGGCGATGTGCCAGCAACGCGTGTACCCCAGGGTAGGTGGTGAGGATTTCCAATGTACCGCGGGCAGCCGGATCGCGTTCGAAGACACAGTGAATATCGTCGCGCAGGTTGCGCCACAGACCAGACTTGCGGGGTTGTTCTTTGTCGAGCAGGGTAGCAACCACGGGCGTGTCCTCCATTCAGGAATGAGCGTGCAGGGACTCCACGCTCTCCAGTAGAAAGCGATGCAGGTCCTCTACGGGCGGTGGCGCCTTGTGCTGAAGCACATAGATGCGAATCTGTTTGAGGATGCTTTGTGCTTGTAATTCGGTGATGGCACTGCCCAGTTCGGCATAAGCCCGCATGATGGCCTTGGTGCCGGAATGCTTGCCCAGCACCATGTTGTGCTGGCGCCCCAGTTCCTCGGGGTCGAAGCTCTGGTAATTGCGGGGGTTTTTAATCAGTCCATCGACGTGAATACCCGACTCGTGGCTGAAAATGGCATCGCCGACGATGCTTTTTCCGGCGGGTACCGGTCGCGCGGAAGCCAGCGCCACCAGTTGCGAAATCGCCTTGAACTGGCGCACTTCAATGCCGGTCTCGAAGCCGTGCAAATGATGCAGACACATCACCACTTCCTCCAGTGCGGCGTTACCGGCGCGCTCCCCCAGACCATTCACCGTCGTGTTCACATGAGTGGCGCCAAAACGCAGGGCGGCGATGGAGTTGGCAGTGGCCAGACCCAGATCATTGTGGGCATGGATTTCAATTTCCATGCCCGTGGCCGCCCTTAAACGCCGCATGATATGCGCGGTGTTAAAGGGTTCCAGAATGCCCAGGGTGTCGGCATAACGAAAACGGCGTGCCCCCGCGCGTTCTGCGACCTCCATGACCCGCAATACAAAGTCCAGGTGGGTCCGGGAGGCATCCTCGCCGCCCACCGCGACGTCCATGCCGCTGTCCAGCACCTGTTTCACCCGGCGATCCACCTGCTGCAAAACCCACCGACGGTCTTTGCCCAGTTTGCTGCGTATCTGGATGTCCGAAACTGGAACCGAGGCATTGACCATATCCACAGCACAACGCTTTGCCGCGGCGAGGTCCGTATCGTGCATCCGGCACCAGACCACCAGGCGGGCGGGGAGGCCCATCCGGGTAATATTGCGGATGGTTTCCTCCTCTTCACTCCCCATGGCGGGGATGCCGATCTCCAACTCCGGAATCCCGGCATTGGCCAGACTCTTGGCGATAGCCAGCTTTTCCTCGGGGCGGAAGGCCACCCCTGCGGTCTGTTCGCCATCGCGCAGGGTGGTGTCGTGGATTACAGCGGTGCTGCGGGAGAGTGGATTAGGTTCATGCATAGACGGGCGCAAAGGCATTATCGGTGAGAATAGGGCCGTTGGCCCCCCAGTAGGGGGACAGACGCCGCAATTGCTCGATGATGGGTGGTGTCTGCGCAATCACCCAGTCCACTTCTGCTTCCGTGGTCTCCCGAGACAAGGAGAAACGGATGGTACCGTGCGCCGCCGTATAGGGAATGTCCATGGCGCGCAGCACATGGGACGGCTCCAGCGACCCGGAGGTACAGGCGGAACCTGAGGAGGCGGCGATGCCGACCCGGCTCAGAAGCATCAGGATGGCCTCGCCCTCAATATATTCAAACGAGATACTGGCGGTATTGGGCAGGCGGTGTTCCGGATCGCCATTGGCGAAGGCATAGGGCACCTGCGCCAGTATCCCGGCCTCCAGACGATCCCTTAAAGCGCGCACCACGGTGTTTTCATACTCCATATGCTCCAGGGCCATGTCCGCCGCCAAGCCCAGGGCGATAATGCCCGTGGTGTTTTCTGTTCCGGCCCGGCGTCCGCGTTCCTGGTGGCCACCGCGCAGCATGGGTCGGTAGCGGGTGCCCCGGCGCACATAGAGCGCACCGACGCCTTTCGGGGCATGCAGCTTATGGCCGGAGAGGGAGAGCATGTCGATGGCCGACTCCTGCATGTTCAGGGCAATTTTGCCCACCGCCTGCACGGCGTCCGTATGAAAGAGCGCGCCTTTCTCCTTGGCCATCCGTGCCATGGTTTCGACGGGGAAGATCGTTCCCGTCTCATTGTTGGCATACATCATGGAGACGACGGCCACCTGCTCGCTGAGCGCTGCGGCATACGCCTCCATGGAGATACGCCCAAGCCGGTCCACGGGAATGTAGTGGACTTTGTAGCCTTCATGACGTTCGAGGTGATCACAGAGAGACAGAATGGCTGGGTGCTCCACCACGCTGGTGATGATTTCACGGCGACTGGGTTGTATGGCGAGGGCCGAGAGGATGGCGGTGTTATCGGACTCCGTACCGCAGGAGGTAAAAATGATTTCCGAGTCGTGTTCTACCCCCAGCAGAGCCTGTACGGAGGCGCGCGCTTCTTCCAGACGTTTCCCCACATCGCCGCCGAAACTGTGCATGGAGGAGGGGTTGCCGTAATACTCGCTGAAGTAGGGAAGAATGGTCTCCAGCACCCGGGGATCTACCCGGGTCGTGGCATTGTTGTCCATATAGGCGCTGCTCATGGCTATACCCCCACGGCTTGCGGCATGCTGGCCGGAACCACCCGTACCGGACGGCCCAGAGTCAGCATCAGGCGTTCCTGGATACCGGAAATGGTAATCCCGGAGGACTGGCAGTTCATGCACGAGCCACTCATGGCCACCATGACCGTATCACCATCCACATCGACCAGTTCGATATTGCCGCCGTCCATCTGGAATTGCGGGCGCATTTCATCGATCACGGCGGATATTTTCTGGATTTTCTGGACCATGGTCATGGGGGTCGGGGGAACTTTGGCGGCGGGCTT
>NZ_JAAZTY010000123.1 GCF_018854775.1 Acidithiobacillus ferriphilus
CCTACGTCCCCGACGAGAAATGGGGGGGCGGGATCGGGTGCTATGGATACCAGACCATTGAGCATGTCAGTTACGCCTGCCACGCGGTCGGCGTGAACGCGATGAGGAAGCTCAATGAGGCGATGGCGACGGAGGCGGGCCAGGTGATGACCAAGCCGATGACCGGCGAATGGAGCCTGGGACTCGGTATGGGCAAGGCCCATGTGGAGGCCGTCGAATCCGGTTACAAGACGTTGATGGCCAACATCGACGACACCTGGGGCGAATCCGCGCCGCGCTACGTCTTCCTCTGCGAGTCGGGGGCGTCGTCCACGGGGGGCGGGCATGTCCCGCTCAAGCGGTGGCGGGCCTGGGGGGAAAAGGTCTGGGAGCCGTTCCAGAGCGAGTTCCATCCCTACCTCTTCCATGACGTTCACGCCGTCTTCGTCAAGGAGAACCTGCGCCAAAACCTCATGACTCGCGACAACGACAATCCCATCGACGCCCTTTCCCGGTCGGTCTCCGGGATGGAGAAGGTCCGGGTGGTGGCCGTGCCCTTCGGCAAGGTCCAAAACACCCTGTTCGGGTTCTCCTCGGGGGCCGCCATGCCGGAGGATTACTGGCTGGCGGCCATTCCCGAGAGCGTCAAGGAGAAGTGATCATGAAGCGCGCATGGTTGGTCCCTCTGGTCATTCTCAGCGTGATTCCGGCGGCGCGAGCCACCGGGGTCGTCGGGAAGATCGAACATTCGCGGAAGTCCGCCCATGGCTGGGAAAGCAGGCAAGGGGCGGAGGCGCGGCGGTCCTTGAGGCATTCCGCCTCCTTGAGCGGCGAGATGAACGCGGCGGCCATCCTGATCCCGCTCATGCGGCGGGTCGAGAACGGCGGCATGGCCTTGT